>JAFZQZ010000081.1 GCA_017620135.1 Bacillota bacterium | reverse complement strand
TGAGCGGGATGGTGATTTGGAAGAAAGAAGGAGGATACAGGAACTGGTTTTTACGACCGGGAAATCCAGAGAATCAACTGTATTTCCCATCATAGGACCACCGTAGATCACACGTCTGGGCCTTTTGGCCAGCGGGCCGACCTGTTTCACCAATTCGCTGAAACTCGTTCCTACCCGTACACGATAGTTGCCGGGATTTCGTACACAGTCACCCGCGATGGTGATGATCCTTCTTTCCAGCGGTCTGGCCTGTGTGACCGCACGGGAGATCGCTACAGATGTATCGATATTAAGTACGACGCAGGAAGCATCCTCTGCCTTTTTTCCCGCCGGTATCTGCCGGCGCAGAACGGATTCGATCAGTACTTTTTCATCTCCGGACGGATATTTGGTTTTTATTGTACAGATACGGATCTTTTCGTCATCCTGAACATGTTCTCCGAGCGTTTGGACAGCATCCGGTTTATTGTTCTCGATACAGATGATCCCCTTTGCTTCCGGGAAAAGAGATAAAACGATCTTCAGACCGTTGACGACACGCCAGGAATCTTCTAGCATGACCCGGTAATCCGAACTCAGATAGGGCTCACACTCACATCCGTTGAGCAGGACATGATCGATCGGTTTTTCCATAGCGGAAACGATCTTTTCATACGTGGGATAACCGTCTCCTCCCATTCCTACGATCCCGGCATACCGGATCCTTTCGAGGATCTCTTTTTTCGTGAGTTCCATAAAGCTGGCAGGCGGGAACTTCGCGGGCAGAGTTTCATATACATGATCATTTTCTATCACGACACTCATGATCATCTGACTATTGGGATGTAGGCGTGGCTCGATCGCCTTTACCGTCCCTGAAACACTGCTGTAGACAGGTGCGCCGAGGCCATCGGGACTTCCGATCAGCTGATCCCGGAATACTTTTTCTCCTTCTTTTACAACAGGAACACATGGTTCACCCTGATGCTGCAGCATCGAAAAAACCATTTCCTGCTGAGGATCCATAAAATCCACGATGGGAAGCTTCCGGGAAAACTGTTTCTCATCCGGCGGACGCACTCCTCCCTCAAAGGAAAGAGCCCGCAAAGAATGAGACCTGAACAAATGAGATAGATCCATACAAAACCCCTGTATGCATAGTTTACCAGTCTATAATCTCTAATTTTACTCTAATCGGCTGGAAACGTCAAGAATCCTGTGTTATAATGTGAAATCATTCATTCTTTAACAGGAAAGAAGGAAAACCATGCTGTATATCAATCAGAATCATTATCCGGATATCCCCTATCCCAACAATGTCAGTGACCCGGATTCCAAAGGCGCACAAAGCGGGAACATCAAAGATTCCGGATGCGGGATCTGTGCCCTGGCGATGGTCGTTGACCGACTGACCCTGAAGAGTCTTTCTCTGGAGGAAGGTGTCCGCCTTTCATGTGAAAACAAAGCCAATCTGAACCCCGGTACGAATTTGAAGATCCTTGGCCCTATCGTCGCTGATCTGTATGACCTGGATCTTCGCTTTTCCAACAATACCTGGGAGCTGGCGGAGTGCCTTCGGGACGGCGGCGCCGCGATCGTGCATATCGGAGGAGACAGGGAAGATCATATCGGGACACTGTCGGATGTCGGTCATTATGTGTTTGCTTTCAGTTATCATAACGGAGAATTCGGTGTCATGGATCCCGCGTGGAGAGAAAACAAGTATACGATCCCCGGGAGAAAAGGAAAGATCCGTGAGGACGGGCTTTTTCTCTATACAACTTCTCTCGTTCTTGAGGAAGATACGGAAAACAGAAGACCAAGGTATTATCTGTTTCGTAAAAAGAACGCCTGACAACCGGACGTAAAACGATTGAAATCAGCTTCTATCGATGCTATAATTAGTCTGACGATATAATCTTTTTATATCGAAGGATCTCTTTCAAGGAGGAATTGACCCCATGATTCAATTAGTGACCGGCAAACAAGGCGCCGGAAAAACAAAAACATTAGTCGAGATGGCAAATACACTGGCCAAGACCAATGACGGCCATATCGTTTATGTAGATGCGGATCAAAGCCAGATCTTCCGTCTGGATTATTCTATCCGTCTGGTACAGACAGCTGAGTATCCTCTGAAGACCAGCAGCGAATTCTTTGGATTCGTCTGTGGAATTCTTTCACAGGATTATGATATCAATACCGTTTTTATCGATGGTCTTCTGAAAAACGCCCGTATGATCGATCCGGCGAAGACCGGCGAGCTGCTCGACCGTGTCGCTGAAGTTGCCGATCGTTATAACATTCATTTCATCATCAGTATGAGCTGTGATGATAATGAGATCCCCGAACACTATCGTTCCTGCCTGATCTGAACGAATCTCACTGAGATAAAATAGGCCCTCCCGTTTTCGGGAGGGTCTAATCTTTTAGCGTAAACTGTTTTTTCCAGGTTTCAGGGATCGCCGCGTAAAAATGTTTGCCTTTAAGATCCGACAGGATCTCATCGGGTCTTTCGAAAAACAGTTCATACGCGACGAGCTGCTGGCGGAAGACATGTGATCTTTCGTCGTATTTTCCGTCGCCGACGATCGGAAATCCTTCATAAGCGAGCTGCGCGCGGATCTGATGACTTTTGCCGGAAACAAGATCCACCTTCACCAGAGACTGACTGTCAAAGGAATCGATCAGACGAACCTTGAGTTCACACCTTGTCCCCTCTCCTTTCCAGGGAGAAAGGAGAGCCTGATTTTTCGCCTGATCTTTCTGATATCGATGGATCAGTCTTTTTTCCTGTCTCCACTCTTCCGGGATCCCCTGAACGACAGCCAGATAGTACTTTTTTACCTGACGTTTTTCCAGCATCTGCTGCAGTGCCTGGTGAGATGTGAGTGTCTTTGCCATGATCAGCAGACCGGAAGTATTTTTATCCAGACGATGACAGAAGGAGGGATGGTAGGAAGAGGAAGAGGATTGCGGATTCTGTTCCGCTAAATACTGACGCATGATCTCCGTCAATGATACCGGATCATTTTTCCCTTTCTGTGTTGCGATACCGACCGGTTTATTGACGATAAGCAGCCTGTCATCCTCATAAACGACGGGAACTTTGGGAAAATGATCCATATCGGCCTTATCAGGTACGGATGCAGGCATCTCTGTGTAGCCAAAGTCCTTCAGCTGATCATCGGTAAGAAACAGAAAGAGTTGATCGCCGGCATCCAGGATCATCTTTTCGTCTTTCGGATGTTTTCCGTTGATCCTGATCTTCTTCATACGGATCGCTTTATAAAGAAAGCTTTTCGGTGCTCCGGGAAGAAGGATCTCCAGATATCGAAAGAGTTTTCTTCCGGCTTCCTCCGGTCGTATCTCTCTATGGATCAACTCTTTGTCCTTTCCTCTTCTCTTCCGGATCCTCTCTGGAAAGCAGTGTCGCTGTTTTCCTGCGGATCCTCTGCAGCGCGTTATCAGCTGATTTAGCGGAGATATTCATCTCTTTCGCGATCTCCTGGTATCCCTTCCCAGCCAGATAAAGTTCGAAAAATCTTGATTCCATTGGGCTTAACCGATCCTTCAGTTCTTTGAGAAGATCGATCCGCTCCGCTTCCGCGACGACCATCTGTTCCGGCGACAACGCTTTTTGATCCGGGATCATTTCGATCATTTGTGTTTCGCCGCCTTCTTCGTCCGTCACGATCTGAAAATAGGAAACAGCCTGGTTAAGTGGCTGATGCTTTTCTCTGACTGACATCTTGACGGCTGTTCTGATCTGACGCTCGATACAGAGGGACGCGAAACTGCCAAAGATCCCCTTGGAAGGATCATAATCCATGATCGCTTTATAAAGGCCGATCATCCCTTCCTGGATCAGGTCTTCGGGATCCCCTCCGACCAGAAAGTAAGCTCTGGTTTTTTTCCGGATCAGACCCCGATAACGGTCCCACAGTTCCTCCAGCGCCCTGTTATAGGCAGCGGATCCGGGCTTTTCGTCATGGATCTTCCGCCAAAGCATTTCATCTGTTTTCATTTTTCCTGTTTGTTCGTCCTTTGTCTGGTGATTTCGTACATCAGAATACCGGCCGCAACGGAGGCATTCAGAGAATTGACCGTTCCCCGCATGGGAATTCGAATCACGTGATCCGCCTTTTCCTTCACCAGCCTTGTGATCCCTTCATGCTCACCGCCGATCACGAGCGCTGTCGGCCCGGTCAGATCCGCTTCATACATGTTTTCGCCATCCATATCGGCGCAGACGATCCAGAAGCCTTCCTTTTTCAACTCATCGACCAGTTTGGCCACGCTGGATACTTTCGCGACCGGCAGGTATTCCAGCGCGCCGGCCGCTGTCTTGGCTACGGCATCGGAAAGACCGACCGCATGGTGTTTCGAAATCACGATCCCATGAACACCGCAGGCTTCTGCCGTACGGATCATGGCGCCAAGATTATGAGGGTCCTGAATACTTTCACAAATGAGGATAAAAGGCACTTCTCCCGCCTGGTGTGCTCTTTCGATGATATCATCCACACTCTGGTATTTGGCCGCGGATACCACGGCAACAACGCCCTGATGATTCTCACTGCTCATTTCGTCCAGCCGTTCACGATTGGTCTGCTGGACCTGGATCCTGTTTTTTTGGGCCATACGGATAATGGCCGGCAGTGATCCTCCCTGAGCGCCCTGCTGCACATAGATCTTTTCGATCGACCGTCCGGCTTTCAACGCTTCAAACACCGCATTTCGTCCGGCCAGTATAGACTCATTCATATCTTATCCTTCCTTAATTAGCAGTTCTACGCCCTGTTCCAGCAGTTCCATCAATCGCTCATCCTGCTCTGTAATAAATAAGTATCCCAGTAAAGCTTCCAGTCCCGTCGCCAGTTTATAATCGACCGGAGACATATTTCTGGGCAGCGTCTGTGGCTTCTGATTGCGTGCTGCCTTAAAAACAGCCATTTCTTTCTCAGAAAGAGAAGGCAGCAGTCGTTTGATGATCCTTGCCTGAGAAGCCGCGTTGACGATGTTCGACGCGGCGATATGCATATCCTTCGGACCGGTTGAGCGGGTCATGACAAGAATACTTCGAACATAAAGATCAAAGATCGTGTCTCCTAGATATGCCAGCGCCAGCGGACGGATCTTTTCCGGGTCAAGGACAGGATCTAAGGCATGGATCTTCTTTCTAAGCTCTTCACAGAAAGCACTCATATTCCTGTTCTCCTCATCGTAGCCCATGAATACAGGATCTTCATTCCGGCGCTTTCATAGATCTTGCGCGCGGGATTGTCTTCACCGGTAAACAGCGTCAGGTAAACAGATCCGGCCTCTTTGAATTCCTGACACATTCTGTTGAACAGAAGGGTCGCGCAGCCGCTCCCGCGGCATCTGGAGTGCACTGCCACCCCAAGCAGCCAGCATCTTCCATCATTTTCCACAACGATCGGTCCGGCGAAACCGCCGATACGTCCGTGATCATTCACGATCACGATCGGCCTCGGACCTTCCGGACGATTCATTTCCTGAGGGATCTGCCAGTTCCAAAGGTCATTGTTCAGATCATCGACAACATCCTGCATGCCGGTATGCTTTTCGGGATCGTAGAGCTCAACAGAGAATCCCGCTTTGGCAGCGCGTTCCTCATAGATCTCCAGTCTTTTCTTTGACCAGATATAATCTGAAAGAAGCAGATGATATGTATTTTGTGTCGAAAAATCTCTGAAACCAAGATTCTTAAAGAAAAGATGGGCGGGAGAGCCAAGTTTCACGCCCTGAGAATTCTGATGGGTATGTCCATTCGTCCCGGGAAGGATCCATCGAATATTGACAGGATCGAAATAGGAGATCTCCATGGGTGGAAGCTTATGGCACAGTTTGCCCGAAAGTTCGTCCATCTGATACTGAAGATGACCTACCAGATGTGAGCCGTACCCTTTTCTTCTAAATGCCGGATCGACGACCAGCATGGTCAGAAAGAAACGGTCTATCCCACCGTCATAGGTCCCGATGATAAATCCGTTTTCATCATCCGTATAGGAAGCAAATGTTAGATTATCCTTCGAAGGGGTCAGGAAAAGGTCGGAGAATTCCTGTTTCGTAAGGATCTTCAGGTTTTGTTCGCCATGCCGGATGGACTGGTTATATAAGGCAAGAGCCCTGTCCGCGTTCCGGGATTCAAGAAGCTTCATTCGGCAGTCCTTTCTTGACTTTTTTTCGTCAATAGTTTAGTATATATCAAAACTTTCCGGAGGTCAATCAATGCTTCAGGATATAGTACAAAAAAACGAAAAGCTTGTCGTAGGGCTGATGAGCGGTACTTCCGCAGATGGTGTGGACGCGGTCCTTTGCCGGATCAGCGGACATGGACCGGGAACAAAAGTCAGACAGCTGGCTTTCGTTTCTCCCGCCTACAGTAAAGACGTCCATGATCGGATCATCAGAATAGCCAAAGGTGATTTCGGCGGTGCCAGAGAAATCTGCCTGATGAATTTTTACCTTACAGAGATGTTTACGGAAGCTGTCCTTTCTCTTTGCCGCGAAGCAGGTATTTCTCCTTCAGAGATCGATCTGATCGGTACACATGGCCAGACGATCTATCACATCCCGGTTCCCGAAGACTATCTTGGAAAGAAGATCCGCGCGACGCTTCAGATCGGTGAACCTTCCGGACTTGTTGAACGGATCGGCGCTGTCACCGTCTCCGATTTCCGTGTGCGCGATATGGCGGCCGGCGGTCTTGGCGCGCCGCTTGTCCCCTATACGGAATATATCCTGTATTCGGATCCGGACCGTAATGTCGGCCTGCAGAATATAGGCGGGATCGGCAATATCACCGTTCTTCCCGCCGGAGGGAAACTGGAAGATCTTTCCGCTTTTGACACCGGTCCGGGCAATATGATCATGGATGCCGTTACCACCAGGATCACCGGTGGACAGCAGCATTATGACAAGGATGGAAGCATAGCGTCTTCCGGTACGATCCATACCGGATTGCTGGAAGAACTGATGAAGGATCCGTATCTGCCGGTCATTCCGCCGAAAACCACCGGTCGTGAATATTTCGGTGACGCATATGTGGAACGGATCTTCCGTCTGGCCGGTGAAATGGGCATTTCAGACCGGGACATCCTCGCTACCGTGACCATGTTTACCGCGCAGACGATCGCTTATTCGATCCATCACCTCTGCCCTGTCAAACCCGAAAGGCTGATCGTCGGAGGAGGCGGAAGCATGAATCCTGCCCTGATGCAGGATATCAGAGATGCCCTGCCAAAGATCGAAGTCATAACGAATGAAGATATCGGATTTGACGGCAACGCGAAAGAAGCGGTCGCGTTCGCGATCCTCGCGAATGAAGCGATCCACAGTGTATGCAATAACGCGCCTGCGGCGACCGGCGCACTTCACCCGGTCGTAATGGGCAAGATCTCTCAGTAAAGGAGTCATTTATGGGCAAGACACAAAACCTGTTCCGTCAGGGATGGGAAGATCATGTTTACAGCGGCGCCGCGATCGCGGTAGGTAAAAAGGACCGGATCCTGTATAAGGAAACGATCGGGAACGTATCCTATGATCCTTCTTCGGCCCCTGTCGACGCGGATACATTATTCGATATGGCCAGTGTTTCCAAGATACTCGGAACCACATTCTGCGCTTTTCATATGATCGAGGAAGGGACCCTCTCCTTACTGGACGGACTGACCGATTTCTTCGATGACGTACCGGAGGATAAGAAAGGGATCACGATCCGTCATCTTATGACGCATACCAGCGGCCTTCCCGCTGAGATCTTCCTTTGGAAAGAATGCAAAACTCCGGAAGAGGCAGTTCATACGATCCTTCACGCTCCCCTCGTCTATGAGACCGGTAAGGGCGTCACGTACAGCTGCATGGGTTATATCCTCCTGGGAAAAATCATCGAAAAGATCACCGGAGAAGGACTGGATGTCCTTTCAAAAAAATGGACGTTCGGACCTCTGGAGATGCAAAATACCGGCTATCGTCCTGTGGATCAGTACGCTCCGGACGAAACGATCTGTTTTACGGAAACACAGTCACTGAACGGCCCTACTCCTCCCGGAATCGTCCACGATGAGAATGCCCGTTTTCTGAATGGTGTATCCGGAAACGCGGGAGTTTTTTCTTCACTGAATGATATGATCCGATTCTGCCGGATGCTTTCGATGGACGGTTATCCGCTGATCACGAAAAGACTGCTGGATCTGGCTGCTGTCAACTATACGCCGGGAACAGATGAAAACCGTGGTCTCGGTTTTCAGATGAGCGGGCCGGAACCGACTTTCTTTGGTGATCTTTTCGGGGACCGCGGATTCGGTCATACCGGTTTTACGGGGACCTCCTTTACGGTCGATCCGGAAAGCGGCCTTTATATCATCCTGCTGACCAACCGGGTCCATCCGACCCGTGCCAACGGAAAACTCACCAGATTGCGTCACCTGATACAAAATGCGGCTATGGCCGAATTCCTGGAAATGTAATTCGTCATAACCGCATCATAACTTTAAAATTCCTGACCGATGGACTGCTTCCGGTAAATAAACCGGGGCAGTCCATTTTCCATTGGCGGATAAGATTCCCCCTGGATGAGCGGGATCAGATACGAAAGAAACTCATCGCTGATATCCGTTCCGCCCTTTGTGATCCATTCTATCGGAAAGCTTTTGACTTCATTGGATACCTTGGTGACCCTGGTTCCCCGATAATCGATATCATACAGGACCTTGTCCTCTGTCCGGTGCATGGTGACCATAAAGCCGCTCCAGCCTTCCATGGCCAGCTCTACGCCCTTCACACCACAGGCCACGGCTTCCATCACGTCTGTGAAAGACGCTTCCACCGCGCTGGAACGCTGTGTGACATTGAGCTCCACGCTTCTTACTTTAACGCCAAGCTCCTGCCGGATCGTATTTTCCAGCACTTTGCCGGCTCCTGCCAACAGTTTATGTCCGAACACATCCGTGGCGGATCTTCCTCCCATTTCACAGATCAGTGTTCCGTGATCATCATGGATCCCTTCGGAAATACAGATGACGATCGCGTTTCTGGTCTTAAGAAGTTCCCGGATATCATCCAGCATCCGGTCCATATAGAAATTCACTTCGGGCAGATAGATCAGCAAAGGATTATCTTCCGGATACTTGCGGGCAGCCTTCGCGGCGGCAGTCAGCCATCCTGCGTTTCTTCCCATGATCTCGACGATCGTGACAGCCTTCGTCTGATAGACTTCCGCGTCCATGACGATCTGCCGTACATTGGATGCCACAAACTTGGCGGCACTGCCGTAACCCGGCGTGTGGTCCGTCTCACAAAGATCATTGTCGATCGTCTTCGGAATACCGACGAAACAGATGGGTGATCCCGTTTTGAGCGCATAATCCGAAAGCTTGGCTACGGTATCCATGGAATCATTGCCGCCGATATAAAGCACGATATCGATCTGATCTTCCCTGAGACGGTCAAACATCTTCTGATAGATCGGTGAAGTCTGATCCTCCGGCATTTTATACCGACATGAACCAAGGTACGCGCCGGGCGTTGTTTTCAACAGTTCCTGATCTTCCTGTGACAAAAGGGAAAGGTCGGTCATACTGCCTTTTAAGTATCCTTCGATCCCGTTGATCATCCCATAGATCCCGGTGATCTCCCGATAAACGGATCGGGCTTTCAGGATCCCGTAGAGCGTACTGTTGATGACAGCCGTCGGGCCTCCGGACTGTCCTACGAGGATATTCAGATGCCTGGTTTCTGTCTGCATAGCCCCTCCTTGTGATAGAAATAACTTGACAAAGAAAAGAAAATATACTATAGTAATATGGCAATTGCTTCCATGGCTCAGTCGGTAGAGCGACGCACTCGTAATGCGTAGGTCATCGGTTCGAATCCGATTGGAAGCTTTTTTCTTTTATTCAGCGGAAACTTCAGTCTGGGAGTCTTCCGCTGTTTTTTCTTTGTCTGTTTTCGGGATACGACGGTAGAGCTTCGTGTTTTCAAGGATGATCCCGGCCAGCCAGTCATTGACATAGCCGTCACTGATCCTCCACTGCCAGTTCCCGCCAAGGGTCGAAGGCATGTTGATGCGGGCATCGGTCCCGAGTCCTAACAGATCCTGCATCATCAGGATACAGGTATCACAGACGGAAGACATAGCCTGACGCATCATGGTCCAGTTGAATCCTTCTTCCTGCGTTGCGTGAAGATAGGCTTTCGCGTAGGCTACTTCAGCAGGAGCCGCGGATTTCAGCCAGCCGATAATAGTATCATTATCATGCGTGCCTGTATAGATCACCGCGTTTTTCACCAGATTATGAGGAAGATAATCATTATCCGCCGCAGGATCAAAGGCAAACTGCAGGACTTTCATTCCGGGGAATCCGGTATCCTTTAATAATTGATGGACTTCCGGCGTCAGATAACCAAGATCCTCCGCGATGATCGGCAGATCACCGCCAAGGGTCTTTTCGATCTCCTTAAACAGATGGATCCCGGGACCCTTCTTCCATTTACCGTTTTTCGCGTTTTCATCACCGAACGGGATCGAATAATAAGCCTCAAATCCCCGGAAGTGATCGATCCTGACAATATCATACAGCTTCAGAGAATAAGCGATCCTCTCCTTCCACCATTGGTAAGGGATCTCTTCTTTTGCCATATCTTCCCATCGGTACAGAGGATTGCCCCAGAGCTGGCCATCCGCGGAAAAAGCATCCGGAGGACAGCCTGCGACCGCCAGCGGTATACGCTCTTCATCCAGCTGGAACATCTCGCTCTTTCCCCAGACATCGGCACTGTCATAAGCGACATAGATCGGGATATCGCCTACGATCTGGATCCCGTTTTGATTGGCATAATCTTTCAAAGCATGCCACTGGATATAGAATTCATACTGCAGAAAACGGTAGAATCCGATCCTGTCCTGGTAAAGAGCTCGGGCTTCTTCCACAGCTTTTTCTTCATGCAGCTTCAGCTCTTCCTCCCATTCGATCCAGGCCTTATCTTCATGAGCGTTTTTCAGGGCCATAAACAGGCAGAAATCCTCCAGCCAGAAGCTTTGTTCCTTTACAAACTGTTCGAAGGCTTCACCGGGAACGAAACGACGGTAAGCGATCTCCAGCATTTTCAGCCGGTTCCAGTACAGCTTGCCGTAATCGACCTTGTTTTTATCGGTGACAAAATCAAAGGAACCCGCTTCCTGCTCGGTCAGCAGTCCATCCCGGATCAGTAATTCGGGACTGATAAAATATGGATTTCCTGCATAAGTGGAAAAAGACTGATAAGGTGAATCTCCGTAGTTCGTGGGATTGAGAGGCAGGATCTGCCAGAGAGACTGACCTGCTTTCTTCAGAAAGTCAACAAATTCATAGGCTTTCGAGCCAAAATCGCCGATCCCGTAGGGAGAAGCAAGAGAAAAAACAGGCATCAGAATTCCGCTTCTGCGCATAATTGATATCTCCTTTAGATTCATGATATGAATAAAAGATCCATCCTGACGAATGGATCTTCTATGAAACGACCAGCTATTCTGTAAGATCAGTTGGCGCGGCCAAGATACTCACCGGTACGGGTGTCGATCTTGATACGGCTGCCGTTATCGATAAACAGGGGAACCTGAACCACCGCTCCGGTCTCGACCTCAGCGGGTTTCAGCACGTTGGTCGCTGTATCACCTCTGGCACCGGGCTCGGTATGGGTGACTTCCAGCTCAACGAACATAGGCGGTTCGATGCCGAATATGCTTCCATTATGGGAAAGGATCTTCACGCTTTCATTTTCCTTCACGAACTTGAGCGCGTCGCCGATCTGTTCGGCGCCGATGGGCATCTGCTCGTAGGACTCGGGATCCATGAAATAGTACAGTTCGCCGTCGTTGTAAAGATATTCCATGTCTTTACGCTCGATGATCGCGCGGTCAAACTTTTCCGTAGGACGGAAGGACTGCTCGATCACGCCTCCGTCGATGACATTTTTCAGTTTGGTACGGACAAAAGCGGCACCCTTTCCGGGTTTCACGTGCTGGAATTCGATGATCTGATAGACACTGTTGTTATATTGGATCGTTACGCCGTTTCTGAACTCACCGGCACTGAGAACGTCTGCCATAATAAAACCTCCGTAAAGTAAAATACTGATATATTTTAAACGATTTTATGACTTTTTTCAACTGTTTTTTTGTGGAGCGGCGGTTTGTGCTTCACTGTCAGTCTCACAGAATTGCCTGATCCCAAGACGGTGCAGCATTTTCGTTTCCGCCGCCCTTCTTTTCATGACAGAAGCCTCATCCCGCACTCTGTCGATCGGTTCGATCAGAATACCTTTTCCTCTGCCCAGATGACCGCACAGGACATCCATAAAGACCTGGTCGCCGATCGTTGCCATCTGACGGCCTTTCAGACGAGTCTTCCGGTTCAGTACCCAGATCCCGTATCTAAGCGGCTTTCCCGAACGGGCAAAGCCCTTTAGCTGTACCTGTTTTTCCATCATCCGGACACGCTCTGCCCGTCCGTTGGAAAGAATAAAGACTTTAAAACCTCTTCTTCTCAGATCTGTCAGCAGTTTCACTGCCTCGGGCGGGATCCTGTTTTCATAAAACGGGATCAACGTATTGTCCACATCGAAGAACAGCCCTCGGATCCCCTCCTCCCAGAGAAGATCAAAATCGACCTCATATACCGTTCTGACGTACTGATCCGGTCGAAACAGATTAACGAATCCCATCCGCCACCTGCTTCTCCTGCTTCACCTTATGATCGATCACATGACGGGAAGCCAGTTCGTTTTTTACCTGATCCAAGCTGACACCTTTCTCGATCATCAGAACCAGTGCGTGATAAAAGAGATCCGCGAGTTCATAGACCAGTTCGCCGTTGCCTTCCTGGGATTTCGCTGCGATAATGACCTCGGTCGATTCTTCTCCGACCTTTTTCAGGATCTTATCCAGCCCTTTCTGAAACAGATAGGTCGTATAGGACCCTTCCGGAAGCAGTTCTTTCCGGCTTTTTAAGAGATCCATCAAAGCTTCCGCGCTGAACGGAGCTTCTTCCTTTGAAAAGATCGTATTCTCAAAGCAGGAATTCGTGCCAAGATGGCAGGCAGGGCCTTCCTTGATCACTTTGACGAGCACCGCGTCCTGATCACAGTCCGCCGTAACAGAAACCACATGCTGCACATTGCCGCTGGTCTCCCCTTTTCTCCAGAGCTCCTGACGGCTTCTGGACCAGAAACAGGTACGGCCTTCTTTCAGGGTGATCTCCAGACTTTCCCTGTTCATATAGGCCAGTGTGAGGACTTCATTCGTGTAGAAATCCTGGACGATCGCAGGGATCAGACCTTTGTCATCAAATTTGAGAGTAGAAAGATCCATAGTATAAACTCCTCGTATGTTTTGAATGCCCCTGTTAGCATCGGACAGGAATGTTCTGACTTCTGAGATAGTGCTTCAGATCCCGGATACTGACTTCTTTATAATGGAAGATCGAAGCCGCTAGGCCCGCGCTTACCCAGGGAAGCTGCTTGAATAAAACAGAGAAATCTTTCATTCCTCCGGCTCCTCCCGACGCAATGATCGGGACTTTCAGACTGGACAGCTTATCCAGCATTTCCAGATCGAACCCCTGACGGACTCCGTCTGTATCCATACTGTTCAGAACGATCTCTCCGGCTCCTCTGCCCGTACCTTCGGACGCCCATTCAAACAGCCTGCGGCCGGTATCCTCTCTGCCGCCTTTAGAGAAAACATGGAATTCATTTCCAACGCGTTTGCAGTCGATGGAAAGCACCACACACTGATCGCCGTAGCGGTGCGCCGCCTCGTCTATGAGAGAAGGATCGCGAAGCGCGCCGGAATTGACACTCACCTTATCCGCCCCGTGCGTCAGAACTCTTTCAAAATCAGACACTTCATTGATGCCACCCCCGACCGTCAGGGGGATAAACACTTCCTTCGCGACGTCACTTACCATCTCGGTAAAGAGTTTGCGTCCCTCTGCTGATGCCGTGATATCATAAAATACCAGTTCATCGGCTCCGCTGATATTATAAAAGGCAGCCATCGTGACCGGATCTTCCACGTCGCGGATCCCTTCAAACCGTTTGCCTTTTACGACTCTTCCATCCCGGATATCCAGACAGGGGATGATTCTTTTTGCCAGCATAACTACTCCTCCGCTTGCAATACTTCGGACAGATCCAGGATCCCTTCATACAGCGCTTTCCCGATAATGGCGCTGTGAACGCCCATATCCTGCAGCTGACGGACTTCCTTCATATAGGTGATACCGCCGGAAGCAGTAATCTTTACAGAAAGATCCTCTGTCAGTGACCGGTAAAGTTCGAGATTTGTCCCGGAAAGCATTCCGTCTTTTGAAATATCCGTATAGATGATACGGGACGCGCCGATCTCCTGCATTCGTCTGCAGAACAGAGGTCCCGGAACAGCGGAAACATCTTCCCATCCACGCGTCGCGACCATGCCGTTCTTCGCGTCGACACCGATCACGATATGGTCCCCGTATTTTCGGATCATTGTTTCTGTAAAAACAGGATCCTCCAGTGCGACGGTGCCCAGGATCACATGCCTGACGCCCTGCGTCAGATAGGTCTCGATCCGTTCTTCCGAGCGGATCCCGCCGCCGACTTCGATCTCCTGCCTGGCCTCACGGCACAGCCGCCGGATGGTATCCAGATTGCTCAGTTTTCCTTCTCTGGCTCCGTCCAGGTCGACGATATGAAGAAACTTGGCGCCTTTTTCATTGAAAAACCGGAGGATCTCTTCCGGATCTTTAAAATATACTTTTACCTGATCATAGTCTCCCTTCGTCAGGCGAACTGCCTGAGAATGAAGAAGATCGATAGCCGGCCATATCTGCATCTTATTTCCTACTTCGTCAATTTAATGAATTCCGAAAGGAGCCTGAGCCCGTCGTCTCCGCTCTTTTCCGGATGGAACTGCATTCCGAACACGTTGTCCTTCCCGACGAAGGCAGGAATACGGATGCCTTCGTAATCTGTATCGGCGATCAGGACTTCCTCACATTCTTTGGCATAAAAAGAATGAACGAAATAAGTATAGATACCGTCTTCTTTCCCTGTCCACTTCTTTTCGGCCTCTTTACTCGTAAAGGACAGTTCATTCCAGCCCATGTGCGGAACGATCGCGTCTCTGGAAGGAAGGTCTTCTCTCAAAGAGCCGATATACCCGGGCAGGAGACAGAGCCCTTCATGTTCTCCGTATTCGTAACTTTTCTCAAAGAGCATCTGCATTCCGAGACAAACACCCAGAAGCGGTTTTCCCGTGTCTGCGATCTCGCGGATCGGTTCATACAGCCCGAAGGATCTCAGTTTTTCCGCCGCTTCTCCGAATGCGCCTACTCCCGGCAGGATGATACCGTCAGCACTTCTCAGCACGTCCGGATCCCTGGTCAGAATACTGTCTGCGCCGATCTTTTTCAGTGACGCCTGTAAGGAGAAAAGATTCCCTACTTCATAATCGATGAGCGCGATCATTTACAAAGCTCCCTTGGTAGACGGGATCTCATCCGGCCGTAACGCGCTGAACCCTGTAGCCATCGCGAGGGCCCTGCCAAATGCCTTGAATACACATTCAATGATATGATGCGAATTCGTACCGGAGAGCAGTCTGATATGCATCGTCATCCCCGCGGATCTTGTCAGTCCCAGGAAAAACTCCTGCACCAGTTCCGTATCGAAATCTCCCACTTTTTGCGTAGGCATCGGGACATCGAACGCCAGATAACTTCTTCCCGAAAGATCCAGACTCACGAGGACCAGCGCGTCATCCATCGGAAGGATGAAGTATCCGTAGCGGCTGATCCCTTTACAGTCGCCAAGCGCTTCCTTGAGTGCCAGACCGAGACTGATACCCGTATCCTCGACGGTATGATGCTGATCGACAAAAAGATCGCCTTTCGCTTCTATACTCAGATCATAAGGTGTCTGGCGGGCGAACCCATCGAGCATATGATCGAAGAAACCGATACCGGTCTGATTCTGATACTTTCCTTTTCCGTCCAGATCAAGACAGATCGTGATCTTTGTTTCTTTTGTGGATCGTTCTGTTTTTGCCTGTCTCATGATTTATCTCCTCCGAAAAGCTTCGATAAGGTAGTGACCAGCTGATCCATTTCTTCATCCGTCCCCACAGAGATCCGAAGATAATCCGTGATCGCCGGGGAGGAAAAATGTCTTACGAGGATCCCCTCGCCGCGAAGATACTCATAGAGTTTCGTTCCGCTGAATTCCGGATGTTTTACCCACAGGAAGTTGGCTTTGGAATCGCCCACTTCAAAACCGAGATCTCTGAGTTTTTCTTTCGTGCACTCTCTCGTCCGGATGATCTTTTGAACGATTTCCCCGGTATACTCTTTGTCCTGATAGCTGATCGTCCCGGCGACCTGTGACCAAGTATTTACCGTATAAGAGTTGATGGAATCCTTGATCCGTATGATCGCGTCGATCAGGCTCTTCTGCCCCATCGCGAAACCAAGCCGCAGCCCTGCCAGCGCGCGGGACTTTGAAAATGTCTGGACGACCAGAAGATTGGGATACGAATGGATCAGGGGAACTATCGACTCAGCCCCGAAATCTACGTAAGCTTCATCGACGATCATCAGTCTTTCCGGATGGGCTTTCAGATAATCTTCCAGTACTTCCCTCGCCAGCGCTACCCCTGTCGGTGCGTTGGGATTGGCGATCACGACCGGCCCAAAACCGTCCGGTACCATGGAAAGGTCGATCGAAAGATCCTTGCCCAGTGGAAAGATCTGTTTCGGCGCACCGAAATATTCACTCCAGACCGGATAAAAACTATATGTGATATCCGGAAAACTGACAGGATCGTCTTCATCCGCGAAGGCGGAAAAAGCAAATGCCAGAACTTCATCACTTCCGTTGCCTACAAATACCTCGTCCAAAGAAAGGTCATTTGCCTTTGCGATCGCCTGTCGGAGCATCAGCGCGGTCGGTTCAGGATAAAGCTCGAACCGGAGAGAAAAAGGATCGATCTCTTTCAACTTCGGTGAAGGACCATACGGGTTCTCATTCGTATTCAGCTTGATGAAAGATCTGTCCTTCGGCTGTTCACCAGGCACATACGGAACGGCAGCTCTGGCTGCCCGGCTCCAGTATTTTTGTTCATTCATGATAGATTTCCTTTGCGTATCAGCGCCGCTCTGGCATGGGCTTCCAGGCCCTCCTGACGGGCAAATACAGCCACATCGTCCGCGAGGGCACATTCAGCGTTTTTGGTATAATATGAAATCTGCGTTTTCTTGATAAAATCGTCCACGGAAAGCGCCGAAGCGAATTTGGCTGTCCCGCTGGTGGGAAGTACATGGTTCGGACCGGCCAGATAATCTCCGAGAGGCTCGGTCGTATACGGGCCAAGGAATACCGATCCGGCATTCCGGATCATCCCCAGATAATCAAACGGACGTTCCGTATAGATCTCCAGGTGCTCCGGGGCGATCTCATTGGCGACATCCAGCGCGCCTTCCATGGAATCCGTCACAAAGATCCGTCCATAGTTATCCAGTGACGCTTTCGCGATCTGTGATCTGGGAAGGAGTTCGACCTGTTTTTCCAGTTCCTTAGCTGTTTTTTCAGCCACATCCATGGAATTGGTGACCAGGATAGCCATAGAGAGTTTATCATGTTCCGCCTGTGAAAGCATATCCGCGGCGACCCAGCCAGGATCCGCGTTTTCATCAGCTACGACCATGACTTCACTCGGTCCGGCGATCATATCGATCGCGACTTTACCGTAGACCATCTTCTTTGCCATAGAAACATAGATGTTGCCGGGTCCGACGATCTTGTACACAGCAGGGATCGTTTCCGTACCGTAAGCCAGCCCGGCGATCGCCTGTGCGCCGCCTACGCGGTACACATGATCCACCCCGGCGACATATGCCGCCGCCAGGATCACATCCGGGATCGTCCCGTTCTTTCCGGGAGGAGACGCCACGACCAGCTCTTTCACGCCAGCCAGTTTTGCCGGGATCGCGTTCATCAAAAGCGTGGAAGGAAGCGCGGCCGTACCGCCCGGCACATAGATACCGACTTTTTCGATCGGCAGGATCAGCTGCCCCAGGACCACGCCGTCTTTCTCATGGGTGATATAGTCATGACGCACCTGCTTCTCGTGATAGGACCTGATATGATCGGCTGCTTCCTTAAGAACACGTAAAAACTCGGGATCGACGCGTGATACGGCAGCTTCGATCTCTTCTTTGCTCACTTCCAGTTCAGGCGTTTCGGCATGATCGAATTTCAGATTATATCTTTTCAGTGCTTCATCACCATTCTCGAGTACATCTTTCAATATGGCTTCCACAGAAGCGTTTACATCGGCATATTCAAACTGTGAACGTACCGGGATCTGCTCTCTCCATCTGTCTGCGGAGAGTCGTTCTATCTTAATCAAGGGATAATTCCTCCTTCAACCGGTCGACTAAAGTACTGATCTCCTTCTCTTTGAAACGGTAACTGGATCGATTGACGATCAGCCGTGCCGAGATATCCATAAAGCGATCGATGACTGTCAGATGATTCTCTCTCAGTGTCGTTCCTGTCTCCACGATATCGACGATCACATCTGTCAGTCCCAGCACAGGCGCGAGTTCGATCGATCCGTTCAAATGGATGAACTCGGCGTCTCTGCCTCTTTTACTGTAGTATGCACGCGCGATATTCTCAAATTTCGTCGCTACCCGAAGTCTTTTTCTGGGATTCTCCTGAAACCCTTCCGGAGCGGCTACAGCCATAGAGCATTTACCAAAACCCAGATCCAGAAGCTCAAAAACATCCGCGCCGCTTTCTTCGATAATATCTTTTCCGCAGACGCCGATATCCGCAACGCCTCTCTCTACATAGACAGCGACATCCACCGGTTTGACCAGCAGATACCGGATCTGCTTTTCCTGATCATCGATCACCAGTTTTCTGCCTACGTCGTCCATCGCCGAGAAGCCATAACCGGCCTGATCGAGCAAATGATAGATCTTATCCCCAAGTCTCCCCTTGGGAAGTGCAATTGTAATCATAGTGTATCTCCTACGATAGGCTCCAGTACGTCCAGGGATAACGCAAATCCGATCGCGCCACAGGATTCCTTATCTGGCATAAACTGCCTGGCCAGTCTGTCGTAACGGCCGCCGGACAGAACATAGTCTCTGCACCCTTCGGCAAAACCCTGAAAGATGAGACCGTTATAGTAGTTAAGAGAGTTTACAAGTGAAAAATCGATCATGATCCTGTGGTGATCATCTGCCGGAAGCATTCGGCTGAGCGCAACCAGTTCAAGGCAAGCCGAGAAGAGATCCGGGTATGAAATCAAGGATTCAAGCTTTTCTTCGATAGAATCCGGCGACCCGACCAGATCGAGCACCATCAGCAGTTCTTCATAGTTTTCGGAAGGACAGGCTTTTTTCGTCAGGAACTTTTCCAGATCCGACCGGTTTTTGCGGCTGATCAGATGGAGTACATCGATCTGATCCTGCTCCCGGAGGGAATGGAACCATTCATTTCTATCAAGAAAATCCATATGGGAAAGGACCAGCACCGTATCGACGGGAAGCAGCATCAGAGCCTGCTGTGCCAACAGCAGGACACTCTCTTCCTGAGACGGGTTTTGTTTCTCTATCCGTTCGATCCCGATCTGGCGTCCCGCTTCGTAACTGTGTGTTTCCGCCGACATCCGGAATACATCTTCCTTATAGTAGACCTTGATGCACTCCTCAGGCTGATAAGCCGCCTGTTTCAGGACGGAAAGCGTCACATCCGGACGCAGCGCGTACAGTTTTCCTCTGGGATCGGTGAACGTGAGCATCTGTTCACCGGACAGAAAAGCCCTATGCTGATGGAATAATTCATATTCATCAAACTGCGAAAGCTTGATCCGGCTAAAGCCGTTTTCGGTAAACAGTAAGGATAGTTCGATCTCCAGTCTCTCCTGGCGACTTAACAATGATAGATCCATATGACCTCCGAAACTAATAAATATCCATGAATATGAATAGTTTATTATAATCCCGCCGGCTGAGCGTGTCAATCAGCCACTTGTCAGAAATTTACTCTCCCGTTATAATGTTCTTATACGATATGGCGAGGTATGATTATGCTGATTCCATTGACCCCTCATGACGTTTCCTATTGCTCCGGAGGAACCAGGCTGGTTATTTCTCCTCACGAGACACGCTCCCGGGATGAAATAATATCCGGTCTTCTGGGTTTTTATTCGTTATCAGAAGATGCAGATCTTTCTACCTGTAAAACCGCAGCGGGCAAACCGTATTTTCGATCACTGCCGCTCTGTCTTTCCACAACAGATTCCGGTCCGTATGATGTTCTGGCGCTCAGCACCGAAGAGATCGGTATCGATCTTCAGATCCATAAAAACATGAAATATCTTTCACTGGCTAAACGTTTTTTCCATCCGGACGAATATAAGTATCTCTCGTCACTCCCTTCGAATTATCAACCTGACGTGTTTTTCCTTCTTTGGACAGCCAAGGAAGCCTATGTCAAGTATACCGGAACCGGGATCGATCAAAACTTCAGCCGTTTCTCTGTTTTCAGTGTTCCGGAGTACATCAGTTCCATTCAGATCGACGGCCGTATGACCCTGTCTGTCTGCCAGAAAAAACCGCTCCCTCTACTATTTTAAAACCATTTTAAAATACAATCTTGAAAAACGACCTGCCTTGTGCTATATTGGAAACAAGTGTATGAATGAACAGGTTTTCTTTGTTCATACTAAACAGTTTTCCAGGAGGTATATGATGTATCAATTTCCGATCGGAGTCATTCTCGACTCTTTCCGCTGCGATATTCCCACGGCGCTTGATAAGGCTGTCAAAGTCGGTGCTCAGGGTCTCCAGGTCTACGCTACCTATGGTGAAATGAGTCCTGAAGTATTGGTCGGCGAGAAACGTGCTGCCTTTAAAAAGGCTGTCGCTGACCACGGTCTTGCCATCTCCGCTCTCTGCGGAGACCTGGGCGAAGGTTTTGTCAATCCCAAAAGAAATCCCGAACTGATCGAGCGTTCCAAACGGATCCTCGATATGGCCGTGGAACTGGGAACCGACGTCGTTACCACGCATATCGGTGTCGTGCCGGTAGATCCCCGTCATCCCCGCTACGCCATCATGCAGGATGCCTGCGGTCAGCTGGCTGAGTACGCGGATTCTCTGAACGCGCATTTCGCGATCGAGACCGGTCCCGAGACTGCCAAGGATCTTCGTATCTTCCTTGACGGACTGCATTCCACCGGCGTCGCGGTCAACCTTGACCCCGCCAACTTCGTCATGGTCACCGGCGATGATCCTGTCCGTGCGGTCTATACCCTGAAAGAATATATCGTTCATACCCATGCCAAAGACGGCATCCAGTGCTTCGCGGAAGATCCCATCGTTGTCTACAGCGGACACAGTGCGGAAGACTCTATCGTCACTTCTCCCGCTTTCCTCGAGACTCCGCTGGGCGAAGGCGCTGTCGATTTTGACCGTTATCTGAAGGCGCTGGACGATATCGGATATAAAGGATATCTGACCATCGAACGTGAAGTCGGTGATGATCCCGAAGGCGATATCGCCAAGGCCGTCAAATTCCTGAAAGCCAAATATTGATCCGATCATACCTGATCCAGCGATCAAAAATATAAAAAGGAGTGATTCCCATGGACAAAGTAAAAGTTGCTATTATCGGTACCGGTACGATCTCCAATGAGCATATCGCAGCCTATCAGGCCAACCCGAATGTTGACCTCTACGCTTTCTGCGACCTGGATGAAGCCAAAGTCAAAATGATGGGCGAAAAATATGGCGTGACCCGTCTGTACACCGATGAAGAGACCATGCTCAAAGAGCTGCCCGAGATCGACGCGGTCAGTGTTTGTGTATGGAACTCCAACCATATGCCCTGTACGGTCATGGCTCTGAACTATGGCAAACATGTTCTGTGTGAGAAACCCATGGCCACCAGCGCTGAAGAAGCCCGCAAAATGAAAGAAGCCGCCGACAAAGCCGGCAAGCTTCTCATGATCGGTTTCGTCCGCCGTTACGGCAACGATACCCAGATCTTCATGGACTTCAAGAACACTGACTACTTCGGAGAGATCTACTGGGCAAAAGCACAGTACATCCGCCGTAACGGCAACCCCGGCGGCTGGTTTGGTGAGAAAGCCAAATCCGGCGGCGGTCCCCTGATCGACCTTGGCGTACATGTCATCGACCTGACCCGCTATATGCTGGGCAACCCGAAACCTGTCTCTGTTTACGGCGCGACCTTCCAGAAACTGTTTGACCGCCGCAATCTGAAGACTCCGAAAGGATATGTCTCCTCTTCTCATACCGATCATGATATCTGTGACGTCGAAGATGCCGCTACCGCTATGATCCGCTACGACAACGGCGCGGTCGTACAGGTGGAAGTTTCCTTCTCCCTGAATGTGGAAAAAGAATCCGGCATAATCGAGCTGTACGGCACCAAGGGCGGCGCCAAGATCGATCCTGAGCTGAAACTCATCTCCGAGGCCAACGGTTACATGACCGACACCACACTGAAAGCCCGTACCGCGATGAACATGGGCGTGATCTTCCGCAATGAGATCAACCATTACATCGACTGCATCATGAACGGAACGCCCTGTAAGTCTCCGGCGGAAGACGGCATCACCCTGATGGAGATCCTGGACGCGATCTTCGAATCTGCCCGTACCGGTCACGAAGTAATTTTAAAATAATCAAACGAGGTAATTAAGCTATGATGAAGGTAGCTGTCAGTTCCTACAGTTTCTCCCAGGCCTACCGCAGCGGAAGGATCACATTGTTCGATTCCATCGCGAAAGCCAAGGAAATGGGATTCGAAGGATTTGAGGTCGTCGATTTCAATTTCAAGACCTCCTGCCCCGAAGGAAAATCTTTAGAAGATTATGCCCGCGAGATCAAAGCGGAAGCGGACCGTGTCGGTATCGTGATCACGAACTATACGGTCGGCGCTGATTTTCAAAATCGTGATACGGCCGAGGAAGTCGAACGTCTGAAGAAAGAAGTCGATATCGCGGTCATTCTCGGCGCTTCCGGTATGCGTCATGACGTCGCTTCCTGGGACCGCGCAAAGAAGTATGAGAGCTTCTACAAAGCACTGCCCCGGATGGCTGCCGGCGTCCGTCAGGTAGCCGAATACGCTGCTTCCAAAGGCGTTAAGACCATGAGCGAAAATCATGGAATGTTCGCGCAGGACGCGCTTCGTGTGGAACAGCTGATGGTAGCGGTCGATCATCCGAACTATGGCTGGCTGATCGATATGGGCAACTTTACCTGTGCCGATGAAAACCCCTTTACTTCTGTCGGTATCGCGGCTCCCTACGCTGTCTATGTTCACGCGAAAGACTTCATCATCAAACCGGCTGATGGCCCGAATCCCGGGAGGTTCTTCTTCAAATCCCGCGGTGGCGCTTATCTGCGCGGCACGATCGTAGGCCAGGGCAATGTACCTGTCAAGGCTTGCCTGGCTGCGCTGAAGAATAACGGTTATGACGGATATGTCGCGATCGAGTTTGAAGGTATGGAAGACTGCTTCCTTGCACTGGAAGCCGGACTTGAGAATCTGAAGAGATATATCAGCGAGCTCGAAGGTTAATTCCTGACCCAGATCTCTCCGGATGACGGTTCGAGTTCAATACTCAACCGGCCGTTTTCGGAAAAGATATCACGACCTGAAAGTATTCCATGGTACTTACCCCATCCCATATCCGGGATGCTGATCCAGGCACGCTCTTCATCGTTATTAACGGTGATCAGCGTGCTTTTTTCGTCCAGAGTGCGGGCAAATGCGTACTGTCCGGTGGTGAGAAAAAGTTCCCGATAAGTGCCATAGGATAGTTCCGGATGTGTATTGCGGATGTATCCCAGTTTGGCGATCAGGTTCGTCATTTCATTGTCCCGCAGAGAGGAAAGATCGAGCGCCGGACGAAGCGAATCGTCCGAACCTCTCTCCTTCCGGCCTTCGATGCCGTATTCGGATCCGTAGTAGACAGACGATATTCCCGGAAGTGTGTAAAGAAGGACATGAACCGGCAGCATGTGGCCTTTGTTTGTCAATTTGCTGTAGATTCGTTCCACATCGTGATTGTCCACGAAATTGTAAAGACCGTTTGTGGCGCCGCTTCTTTGATCCAACAAGCGCTTCACGGTATGCGCGATTTCAAAATAGTTATGCGAATTATGACCGGAGAACAGGGCTTTGTGCAGATGATAGTTGGTCACCGCGTGCAGCATCTCCGGGTTTACCCAGCGATGATATTCTCCGTGAATGACTTCTCCCATCAGGTAAAAATCCGGTTTTACGGTGTTCGCTACCCAGCGGAGCATCTTCATAAAATCAAACTGGAGAACATCTGCGGCGTCGAGTCTCAGGCCATCAATGTCGAATTCTCGTACCCAGAAACGGATGACGTCGGCGATATAGTCTTTCACGGCCGGATTGTACTGATTGAGCTTCACCAGCAGGTCGTATCCGCCCCAGTTATCGTAGGAAAAACCATCATTGTAGGAATTGTTGTTCCAGAAATTGACATTGCAGTACCAGTCTTTATAGGGCGAGTTCTCTCGATTTCTGAGAAGATCCTGAAAGGCGAAGAAATCTCTTCCAGTATGATTAAAAACGCCGTCCAGAATGACCCGGATTCCCTTCTCATGCGCATAGGAGACCAGATCCTTCAAATCGGCATTTGTGCCCAGGCGGGAATCAACCGTATAATAGTCGGTTGTTTCATATCCGTGGCCGACAGACTGAAACAAAGGACCGATATAAAGAGCGTTAAATCCGAGGCTCTTGATATGTTCGATCCATGGTTTCAGACGTGGCAGCCTGCTTACAGGTGCCTCATATGTGTTTTGTTTAGGGGCGTTTAAAAGTCCCAAAGGATAAATATGATAAAAAACAGCTTCATCGTACCAAGCCATAAAACAAACTAACCTTTCTGTTCGATCAAAGAATCAATCTCATTTTTCACGCCGCTGCTGCAGGCAAAAATCGATGAAGGACCTCGAAAACTAATTGGCTTTCCTGCCATATCCGTGATCCTGCCGCCGGCTTCCGTGAGTACCAGCGCGGCTGCCGCAAAATCCCACAGACGGAGTTTGCACTCGAAAAACATACCGGTAACGCCCATGGCTACCTGACAGATGTCCCAGACAGCGCTGCCGGACCGGCGAAGGTCGATACACTTTGGCAGGATTTTTTTACAAAGGTCAAAGGACACTTCCATCAGTTCCGGATCATAAGGCGAAGTCCCGAAAGAAACCAGAGAACGGGATAAAGGCTCCTCTGAACTCATGATCTTGCGTCCGTTCACGAAGGCCCCTTCCCCTTTTGTTGCGGTAATCAGCAGATCCTGATATGGCTCATAGATCACACTCATATAAGGTTTCCCATCCAGAAACAATGCGATACTGATCACGGACGGACGGTATCCTGCCAGAAAGTTCGAAGTTCCATCAATGGGATCGATACAGAAAACATAGCCTTTGGCATACTCTTCCTTATAGGTGTCTGCTCCATCCTCTTCTCCAATAAAGGACGCTTCCGGGATCACTTCCCGGAGCCTGCCGAAAAGGAAACTCTGAACTTTTTCATCATAAACGGTCACGAAGTTCGCGTGACCGTCCTTGGCTTTGATCTGATGACGGATATCTTCCGCGTCCAGCAGGATCCTGCCCGCTTCCTTCGCGATGACAGAGATCTTTTCGATATAAGAAGCTTTCTGCTCCATTTGATTTATCCTTTCCGTATAGCGACAGCCATTAAGACAGGATCGTCTTTCTGATTTGTTCAGCCAGAAGATCGGTTTCCTTTTTTCTTTCGTCAAACGCATAGGTGCCGATCACAAATACCGGACGGATCAGTCGGCGGATGAATACTTTTCGTCGGAGATTCCCGCCGGCGCCGTAAGCATCCAGCATCGCCCGGCAGATGTCCTCGTCGCGGGTGTCCATAAAGTCAGCGGCTTCGTCCAGATACAGCATCTCGCTGAAATCGATCACGCCGACATTTCCCGCTTCATCCACCATGATATTGCCTCCGCCAAGATCACCATGCGAAAGGACCGGGGTTTCCCCCAGCAACGTCAGCTGGGAAGGCATCTCTTCCATCATCAGATCATCGATCTTTTTCATTTCCGAGGGGGAGAAATACTTCTGAAGTACGGGAATGCTGTACCGATACCGTTTCTGCCAGGTCCCGATCTCCGACGATACCGGGTAAGGCTGTGCCTGATCCCAACTGGCCTGATGGAGAACTTTCAGGAAATCTCCCAGCTGCGTACCGATATGGATCTTTTCGGTATATGAAAGCTTCAGGTTTTCCAGACTCTGTCCGATCACTCCGTAAAGCCCAATATAGCTAAGATCCGGGCTGGTCCAGCCGACCTTCTGCACTTTTACGGGGATATCCAGCGTACCGATGAAGTTCAGCATCTTTTCTTCGATCCTGTAATCCGCGTTCTCTTCCTTCTTGAATTTAAACACGATCCGTCCGTTATCGATCAGATAAGCCCGGCTCAGGAAACCGTCATCTGTCCGCGTGATCTGATCCGGCTTCGCTCCGGTCAGAGCGCAGATGATCGATAATTCCTTATTCGGAATCATTGCTTTCTACCGTAGTACCTGCTTTTCTGATCCTGTCCGGATGCGCGATATACAGCTCCGCGTCACGGACCGCAGTTTCTATCTGTGTGATGACTTCCGGATAGAGATGTTTTTCATCTTCTTCGATATCCGGGAGTTTCGGCTGCGTCGTGGGATGTTTGGCCACAAAGATGGTGCAGCAGTCTTCATAAGGAAGGATCGAGGTTTCAAAGGTATCGATCTTCCGGGCGATCTCTATGATCTCCTGTTTATCAAAAGCGATGACAGGCCGATAGACCGGCATATGACAGACAGCATTGGTGCAGTACATGGAAGCGAGCGTCTGGGATGCGACCTGACCGACATTCTCACCGGTGATCAGAGAATCCGCGCCTTCCTTTTCCGCGATCTTTTCCGCGATCAGCATCATCATACGGCGCATGATGATGGTCAGTTTTTCATGATGGCATTTTTCATAGATCGCCAGCTGGATCTCGGTGAACGGGATCACATACACCGGGATCGGACCCGCGTACCGGCTGACGATCCTGGCCAGCTCCAGCACTTTTTCCTTTGCCCGCTCGCTGGTGTAAGGATGCGCATGGAAATAGACCGCGCAAAGGCGGATACCACGTCTTGCCATCATCCATCCGGCCACCGGCGAATCGATTCCGCCGGAAAGAAGCAGCGCGCACTTTCCTCCGGTCCCTACCGGAAGTCCGCCTTGACCCGGAATTTCCTTGCCGTAGATATAGACCTGATTTCTCAGTTCCACAAACAGCGTGACTTCCGGCTCATGTACGTTCACGCTCCAGGAGGGCACTTTATCCAGCACGAACGCGCCCACCTCAGCGGCCACTTCCATGCTGTTCATAGGATAGTGTTTATTGGCACGCTTACAGATGACCTTGAAAGTATGCGGCTCATCGAACTCACGCTGTACATATTCGGCCATCTTTTCACCGAGGAATTCGATCCGGTCGTCATCGAGTACATCCACCGGACAGATCCGCAGGATCCCGAAGACATAGGTCAGCTTTTCACAGGCTTCACGGATCCACTCTTCTCCCGCCTTTTCATCCGTGATCTCTTCCGGCAGACTGATATACAGTCTTCCCTGTTCTTTTCGGATCGCGGACTCTCCCATTCCTTTCAGCGCGATATGGATATCCTTGATCAGCACGTTCTCAAACTGTGCCCGGTTGTTGCCCTTGAGGACGATCTCCCCGTATTTGATCAGTATTCCTTTTTTCATTCTTAATCCTTCAAGTCTATTTTCTCTTAAAACGGCGCAGCATCGGCACGATCTTTAGTGCCGCGTCCACAAACGCGTCCGCGTCTTCTAATGTATTGTAACGGCCGAAACTAAGGCGGATGGATTCATCCATCTGCGTCGGCGTAAGGCCCAGCGCATGCAGTGACGGACTTTTTTCGCTGGGATTGTTCGAGGAGCACGCCGATCCGGAACTGACATACACGCCATAGTCTTCCAGCGCGTGTAGCAGTACCTCGGAA
This sequence comes from Bacillota bacterium, assembly GCA_017620135.1. Classification (GTDB taxonomy): domain Bacteria; phylum Bacillota; class Clostridia; order Lachnospirales; family Bianqueaceae; genus RUG760. The sequence continues at coordinate 56,643 of JAFZQZ010000081.1, read as the reverse complement.
CGGACCCCATCGATACGAAGGTTCAGGATATGCGCCGCCGCGTCTTCCGGCCGGGGACCGTTTACATGGACCCCATCCAATTCATTCATCAGCCGGACGAGAAGATGCTGCTTGATATCGTTCATTCCGGAAAGGATCTCTTCTTTCTCTTCCCACATCGTCTTCGCCGCCAGACCGAATCCCGCGATATAGGGAACATTCTCCGTGCCGGAGCGAAAATGCGATTCCTGCCCTCCGCCCAAAATGAGACTTGGTAAAGAATAACCTCGTCTGATATAGAGAAGACCGATTCCCTTGGGTCCATTGATCTTATGGGCGCTGGCGCTCAGAAAATCAATTCCTGAGCGTTCGGGAAAGATCGGATATTTGGCAAAGCTCTGCGTGGCATCCACATGGAAGAGGGTCTTCGGGTTTTTCCGTTTGATGACTTTCGCGATCTCTTCGATCGGCTGGATCACACCGGTCTCATTATTGATATGCAGGATCGTGACCAGAATCGTATCATCCCTGAGTTTTTCTTCCAGAGAAGAGATCAGGATCCTGCCTGTTTCATCCACATCGATCTGTTCGATCTCAAAACCGTCCCGAAACAGTTCTTTCAGGTTTTCGGATGTGGCGGAATGCTCTCCCGGCGTTGTCAGGATATGTCTTCCCTGATGGATCATTCTTCTCTTCACGCCCTGCAGCACGGAAGTCGTGCTTTCCGTCGCGCAGGAGGTAAAATAGACCGCTTTGGGATCACATTTCAGTATATCAGCGATCTGTTTCCTGGCTGTTCGGATATACTTTTCCGCTTCCTGCCCCTTTCGGTGAAGGGAGGAAGGATTTCCGTAATCCTCTGTCAGGACTTTACCGATCAGCGCGGCGACTTCAGGCAGTACCCTGGTCGTCGCCGCGTTATCCAGATAGTGTTCACTTAGCATGTTCGTTCCTTTATTTCTAGTTCATTTGATCATATTCGTAAAGAATGAGCGCGGCAGCGATCATTCCGGCCGTTTCTGTCCGTAGGATCCTGGGCCCAAGGGTCACCGCCTGTCCTCCCGCGGCCAGTATCTTTCGGATCTCCTCTTCGGAAAAACCGCCTTCCGGGCCGATCAGTAAAGCGATCTTCTGTGGTTTCGTGTCCACCCCGCGAAGGATGGTTTTCAGCGCGTTCTTCTTTTCCGCTTCATAGCAGACCAGCACCAGATCGTTTTCACTGATCGCTGTTTCTACTGCCTGAGCAAAAGAAAGGACCGGACGGACGACAGGAATATTGCCTCGTCCGCTTTGCTTGGCCGCGCTTTCCGCGATCTTATTCCATCGGTCGATCTTTCCGCCGGCTTTCTTCGTATCCAGATGGACGATCGTTCGGCTGCTCTCAAAGGGAACAAAATCATGGATGCCGATCTCCGTTCCCTTTTGCAGGATCAGCTCCATCTTATCCGCTTTGGGAAGTCCCTGATACAGCGTGATGCGCACGGAGGATTCCGCGGAGGATGTGACTTTCTTTAGTACTTTACAGATGATCTGTGACTCATCGCGCGCGATCTCCAGGATCTCACAGAGATAATCGGTATTCTTTCCGTCACAGATCTCAAGCTGATCTCCTTTGCCTTTTCTGAGTACATGCAGGATATGATGAGTATCCTTGTGAATAACGATGTAATTTCCCTGTACATCTTCTCTGGTGACAAAGAATTTAGGCATTCTACTTCCCCTCCGAGACTAGGCTTTCGCCAAAAACGCTGTCCAGCTTCCCTTGTTTTCCTGTTTCAGGATCTCATATCCGGCATTCGTCAGGGCCTGTCTGACGTCTTCCGCCCGTTCCCGGATGATCCCGGATGTAATGAACAGACCGCCGTCTTTCAGAAGACCTTTTGCTTTCGGCGCCAGATAAATGATGACATCCGCGATAATATTCGCGACGATCACATCCGCCTGAAGATCCTGAAAAGCCGGTACGTCAGTCAGGTCACCCTTGTATACAGAGACGATCCCTTCCACCTGATTCTTCTCTACATTTTCCTTCGCGACAAGGACCGCGTTCGGATCCAGATCGGAACAGATGACTTGGCCCGCGCCGACTTTCGCCGCGACGATGCCCAGAATACCGCTTCCGCATCCGATATCCAGTACTGTATCACCACAGTGCACGACATCTTCCAGCATCGCCATGCACATGGAAGTCGTCTCATGTGTTCCCGTCCCGAATGCCATGCCCGGATCCATATGAAGGACGATATCATCCGGCCTCGTCTCCGCCTCGATCCAGGAAGGGATCACGAAGATATGATGTCCCAGACGGAATGGCTGATAATACTTTTTCCATGCGTTCATCCAGTCTTCTTCCGCGGTCATGGATGTTTCGATCTGACCGGAACCGACAGAAAGGTATTCTGAGATCCCGTGAAGCGCTTCCCGGATCTTCAGCACCATCTCTTCAAGCTCAGTCGGATCCTTGATCACTTCCGTACTGAAATAGCACCGCATCAGAACTTCATCACGGGAAAGATCCTTCAGAAGATCTTCATCGATATAATCCCAGCTTTCCGGCGTCTTTTCCTGTTCCAGGATATCCTTGGGGTCAAAGATCTCCACGCCGCCTGCTCCCAGCTCCATAAACGCGTAACTGATCGCTTCCACGGCTTCCGTGACCGTATGAACGGTGATCTGATGATAATTCATGAAATGCGTCCTTATCTGTTAATGATAGTATAACATTCATATTATAAGACCTAAGGGCCAAAAAGGCAATAAAAAGCGGCGGATAAACACTCGAAAGAATTTATCCGCCGGTCTCTTTATTCAAATGCGTCTTTCATCTTTTTGAAGAACGAGCTCTTTGCCTGTCCGTTGCCGGAAGGATTGTCTCCCATGGACCGGGCAAACTCACGAAGCTTCATCTTCTGATCTTCGGTCAGTTTTCTGGGAACTTCCACCATCACCGTGACGTAAAGATCCCCTTTCTGAGATGCGTTTCTCAGATACGGAATACCTTTGCCTCTCAGACGGAATCTGGTTCCGGGCTGTGTTCCTGGCTCCAGCGTATACTTGACCTGTCCGTCCAGTGTGTTGATGGTCAGTTCATCACCGAGGGCCGCCTGCGCGTACGAGATCGGTACGATACAGTAAAGATCATACCCTTCGCGGGAGAAGACTTCATCCGGTGTGACAGAAACGGTGATATACAGATCTCCGCTCGGTCCGCCATTGGTGCCGGGTTCTCCCTTTCCGGACATTCTCACGCTCTGGCCTTCATCGATACCGGCCGGAATGGTCACTTCATAGGTCTTGCGGACCTTGATCTTTCCGGTACCGGAGCAGTTGCCGCATTTATCCTTGATATACTTGCCTGTACCGCCGCAGTTCGAGCAGACCCGTTCATTGATCATCGTACCGAACATCGTCTGCTGCTGCACTCTCTGACGTCCGGAACCTTTACAGACAGAACATGTCTCCGGGCTGGTACCCGGTTTCGCGCCTGAACCGTGACAGGTCGGGCAGCTGTCATAGACCCACAGATCGACCTGCTTCTTACAGCCGAAAGCCGCATCACGGAAGGATATGTTGATCCGGGTCTGTACATCGTTGCCCTGAACAGGCGCGTTCGGATCACGTCTTCTCGATCCGGAACTGAAGAAATCACCGAAGCCGCCGAAGCCACCGATATTGCTGAACAGATCTCCGAATATATCACTGAAATCGGAATAACTGTAGCTGGGGCCTCCGGTCTGATCGAACGCGGCATGCCCGAACTGATCGTACTTCGCTCTCTTTTCCTTATCGGAAAGGACAGCATACGCCTCCGAGGCTTCCTTGAACTTCTCTTCGGCTTCTTTATCACCCGGATTCACATCCGGGTGATATTTCTTCGCCAACGCACGGTATGCCCGTTTCAGATCCTGATCGGTCGCCGATTTATCGACGCCGAGTACTTCATAGTAATCTCTTTTATCAGCCATTGAGTTCTACATTAAACCTCTTTGAAATCTGCGTCTACTACATCATCCGGTCCGTTTCCGCCCTGACGGCCTCCGGCGTTTCCACCGGCATTCCCGCCGAAACCACCGGCTCCGCCGCCGAAACCGCCTTCAAACGGATTGCCCTGCTGACCCTGGGAACCTGTATTCCCGCCACCGGCATTCTGCTGATACAGCTTGGTCGCCATATCGTTCAGCGCCTTCGTCAGCGCTTCCGTCTGTGCTTTCACTTCGGAAACTTCGGACTCGGAAATGTTCGGATTGTTCTTATGTCTGTCGACCAGCGTCTTCAGTTTGGAAACTTCCTGATCGATCCTGGTCTTGTCGTCGGCGGGCACTTTGTCGCCCAGTTCCTGAACGGATTTCTCTGCCTGGAAGACCATGGCGTCGGCTTCATTCACCGCGTCGATCGCTTCTTTACGCTTCTTATCTTCGCTCGCGTACTGCTCCGCTTCTCTGACAGCTTTGTCGATCTCCGCGTCAGACAGGTTGGTGGAAGCGGTGATGGTGATCTTCTGCTCTTTGCCGGAGCCGAGATCCTTCGCGGTAACATTTACGATACCGTTGGCATCGATATCGAAGGTGACTTCGATCTGCGGGATTCCGCGGGGAGCCGCCGGGATACCGTCCAGACGGAACTTTCCGAGGGTCTTGTTGTCTCTGGCCAGCGGACGTTCACCCTGAACGACATGAATGTCGACCGCGGTCTGATTGTCATCCGCCGTAGAGAAGATCTGAGACTTCTTGGTGGGGATGGTCGTATTTCTCTCGATCAGAGGAGTCGCGACGCCGCCCATGGTCTCAATACCCAGGGTCAGAGGCGTAACATCCAGCAGCAGGATATCGCCGGAACCGGCTTCACCGGAAAGCTTGCCGCCCTGGATCGCCGCGCCGACAGCTACACACTCATCGGGGTTCAGTGTCTTGGAAGGTTCCTTACCGGTCAGAGCCTTGACCGCTTCCTGAACAGCGGGCATACGGGTGGATCCGCCGACCAGCAGAACTTTGCCAAGTTCGGAAGCCTGAATATTCGCATCCCGGAGAGCGTTGATGACCGGAGTTTTGGTCCTTTCCAGAAGATCATGGGTCATACGCTCAAACTCGGAACGGGTCAGACGTACGGACAGATGTTTGGGTCCTTCTTCCGTCGCGGTGATATAAGGGATATTGATATCGGTCGTGGTCATGTTGGACAGTTCTTTCTTTGCGGTCTCAGCGGCATCTTTCAGACGCTGCATCGCCATCTTGTCCGCGGAAAGATCCACACCTTCGGTCCTCTTGAATTCGCTTACCAGGTAATCGATGATCCTCTGATCGAAATCATCGCCGCCCAGATGGTTGTCACCGCTGGTAGCAAGGACCTCGATAACGCCTTCACCGATATCGATGATGGAAACATCGAACGTACCGCCGCCAAGGTCATACACCATGATGGTCTGCTCCGCTTCATTGTCAAGGCCATAAGCCAGTGCGGCAGCCGTGGGCTCGTTGATGATACGTTTAACGTCCAGACCCGCGATACGGCCGGCATCTTTGGTCGCCTGACGCTGAGCGTCATTGAAATAGGCGGGGACCGTGATGACTGCTTCTGTTACCGGCTCGCCGAGATAGGCTTCCGCGTCACCCTTCAGCTTCTGAAGGATCATAGCGCTGATCTCCTGAGGAGAATAAACTTTTCCATCGATGCTGACACGATGATCCGTACCCATTTCACGTTTGATGGAACGAACGGTCTTATCCGGATAGGAAACAGCCTGACGTTTGGCCAGATCGCCGACCAGACGTTCACCGGTCTTGCTGAAAGAAACGATCGAAGGCGTCGTACGGCTGCCTTCCGGGTTCGTAATAACAACAGGCTGTCCGCCTTCCATCACGGCGACACAGGAGTTGGTAGTTCCAAGGTCAATTCCTACGATTTTGCTCATAATAAAAATCCTCCGTATATAATAATGATCTTAATTGGCTACTTTAACGAGGGCGGCCCTGATCAGGCTTTCGCCCATCACATATCCTTTCTGGAAAACCTGTACGACTTCACTTTCTCCATGAGTTTCATCATCGACATGCTGCATCGCTTCATGGAAATGTGGATCGAAGGTCTCGCCCAAAGGATCGATCTGCCTGATACCGGATTTTTCCAGCATGGCAAGCAGTTGATCATGCGTCATCTGAACACCTTTGACAAAGCTGTCTTCCGGGTCCTGTGCCGCACTGAGCGCTCTTTCGAGGTTGTCGATGACCGGCAGCAGGGTTTCGGCGACATGCTTGACGCCGTTATCAAATGACTGCGCTTTTTCTCTGGTCGTTCTTTTGCGGTAGTTGTCAAACTCCGCCATATTCCGAAGAAGACGATCCTGGAGATCCTTTACCTTGGATTCCGCTTCTTCAGCTCTTTTCGCTTCCTTTAAAAGCGCATCTTCCTGTGGATCCGGTTCCTCTTCGGGTTCTTCGAAGACTGGTTCCTCCAGCTCTTCTTCCACTATTTCTTCGGGAACGATTTCCACCGGGATCTCATCCTGCAGATTAGGTTTCTCTTCCATTCGTGTCCTCCTGAGTGATCGCGTTATGTCCGCCTCCGGTAAAGAACAGATCCGGGAAATCCTGCATCAGTCCCTCGAGGGCGGATACAACTTTTTGATAATCCATTCGCATCGGGCCGACCACACTGATCGTACCGATCGTCCGGTCGCCGTAGCGATAATTGGCTGTTACGATGCTGCAGTCATGCAGCTGTTCGATCTGGTTTTCCGTACCGATCCTGATCTTCAGTCCGGGACCGGACGTCTTTTCTTCCGTACTGATCAGATGAAGCATCTGATCCTTCTGCGAGAGGAATTCCATCAGGGATCTGGCTCTCGCGATATCGGAAAATTCCGGGAAACTTAAGATGTTGGTCGTTCCGGAAGTAAAGACATCTCCGTCATCCGCATGCTGCAGGGTATCGCTGATCGCGTCCAGAAGGCTTTCCATAACTTCTGAATCTACGTTCAGCTCTCTCTTGATCTTCTGGATCAGAGGCAGATCCATCTGCGCGACAGAAAGGCCGGAAAGTTCCTGATTCAGCACATCGGATATTTTGTAAAGCGACGTCGAATCCATGGGATGCTGAAGCGGAATGACATGATTACGGACGATATTGCCGTCCGTTACCAGGACCAGGATCGCCGAGTGCTCATCCAGCGGCATCAGCTGCAGATGTTTCAGCTTGGATCGTTTCAGCTGCGGCATGGTAACGACGGTCGTATATTTGGTCAGCGTTGCCAGAAGATCCCCGATCTCACGAAGGAGGGAATCCAGCTGAACCGTTTTATCCTTCAGAAGATTCATCAGGATCCCAACCTGCTGATCGTCCACGGTATCTCGCTTCATCAGCTGATCGACATATAACCGGTAACCTTTTGACGACGGGATACGACCGGCCGATGTATGCGGCTGCTCGATCAGTCCCATCTCTTCCAAATCTGACATTTCATTGCGAATGGTAGCTGATGACAGATCCATCAGGAATCGCCTGGAAATCGTGCGCGATCCTACGGGTTCGGCCGTCTCCAGATAATTCAGAATGATGGCCTGCAGGATCTGAAGCTTACGTTCGCTCATATCCATAGATATCACCTGCCATTATTATTTGTTAGCACTCGAACGAGAGGAGTGCTAACATCTTGGTATACTATATACCTAACGACCGCATTTGTCAATGGGTTTTCATGAAAAATATTCAGATAAAATCTACAAATACCTGATTGGAAAGGTCCATGCCGAGAGAGGTCAGACAAAGCCTGCCGTCCTGTATTTCGATCAGGCCGTTTTTTATATGTTTTGCGATCACACCAGGAAATGCGTCATCGATGCTCATACCGAATGTTTCTTCAAAATCGGTCAGACGGATCCCCGCGTTTTGTCTCAGTCCCAGGAAAACCGTTTCTGACATCTGGTCCCGCGACGATAAGATCTCCACTTCTTCTCTCATGACGGGATGATCCATATAGGAAGAAAGATCGGCCGTATCGTGGAATCGTGTTTCTTCGATCAGGGATGAGGCGCCCAGGCCGGCTCCGATATATTCTTTTCTCTGCCAATAGCCGGTATTATGGACCGACTCAAAACCCGGAACCGCGAAATTAGAGATCTCGTACTGCAAAAATCCATGTTCACGAAGAAAATCCACCGCGTGATGATACATCTGCCGTTCTTTCTCTTCTTCCGGGAGCGGCAATTGCCCTTTCTCGGAAAGATCATAAAAAACGGTCCCCTCTTCAACGATCAGACTGTAAAGAGATAAATGCCTAATGGGAAAAGAGACTGCCTTTCTCAGCGTTTCTTCCAGGTTTTCCATGTTTTGTCCGGGAAGTCCCATCATCAGATCAAAGGAGATGTTTCTGAAACCCTGTTGCCAAAGCGTATCGAAAGAACTTTCCACCGCCTGTACATCATGGATCCGGCCAAGGACCCGGAGGATCTCATCGTCAAAAGACTGTACGCCCATACTGATCCGGTTGATCCCGGCTTTTTTCCAGTCTTCCGCTTTCTCTTCCGTCACGGTGCCCGGATTGACCTCCATCGTGATCTCCGCTTCGGGCAGAATGTCATAGTTCTCACGGATCGTATTCATCAGACGACAGATCATCCCCTTCGGCAGAATGGACGGCGTCCCGCCGCCGATGAAGACAGAAGATACCTTTTTATGCTCAGCTTCATATTTCCGGGTCTTCAGTTCTTCTTCCAGCGCCCGATAATAATCTTCCATCACATCCGTGCCCATGCCCGGGAAGGACAGAAAATCACAGTACCGGCATTTTTGAATACAAAAAGGGATATGAACATAGATCATGATCTGTCTGTGTTTCATATCCCCTGTCTCCTTCTTACTTGCGTCCGATATCATGACGGTAAAAAACATCCGTGAAGGTGATATCGTCTACATGGTCATAGGCTTTTTCAATAGCCGCAGAAAGTGTTTCTGCCTTCGCGACGACGCCAAGCACCCTGCCTCCGTTCGTGACGATCGTTCCATCCGGTTCTTTTCTTGTCCCCGCGTGGAAAACCATCATATCTTCTTTGCCCTCGAGCTTTTCAAGGCCTTCGATCGGATAGCCTTTCTTATAGCTGACGGGATACCCGCCGGAAGCCAGCACGACGCAGACCGCCGCTCCGTCATCCCATTCGATCGGAAGATCTTCCAGCGTACCGTCGATGCAGGCTTCAAAGATATCGACCAGATCTGTCTTCAGCCGCGGGAGCACGACCTGCGTCTCCGGATCACCGAACCGAGCGTTGTACTCGAGGACCTTCGGTCCTTCCTTCGTCAGCATCAGGCCGAAATACAGGATCCCTTTGAAGGTCCGTCCTTCGGCATTCATCGCGTCCACGGTTTTCTGGAAGATCTGCTCCTCCGCCAGTTTCTCATATTCTTTCGTATAATACTGACTGGGTGAGAATGTTCCCATTCCTCCGGTATTCAGGCCCTGATCATGATCGAACGCGCGTTTGTGATCCTGCGCGGATACCATGGGCTTCACGCACTTGCCGTCACAGAAGGACAAAACGGAAACTTCCTGTCCGGTCAGGAATTCTTCAATGACCATTTTGTTTCCGGCAGCGCCGAATTTCTGATCGACCATGATCTCGTCGACGCCGGCCAGGGCGTCTTCCTGTGATTCACAGATCAGAACGCCCTTACCTAAAGCCAGTCCGTCCGCTTTCAGAACGATCGGGTATTTTTCAAGCTTTTTCAGATAAGTCTTCGCTTCATCGGGATCCGTGAATTCTTCATAGGCGGCTGTGGGGATCCCGTACTTTTTCATCAGATTCTTCGAGAAAACCTTGCTTCCTTCGATCAGCGCGGCTTTCTGCTCCGGTCCGAATACGCGCAGGTTTCTTTTCTGGAATTCGTCGACGATCCCCAGCATCAGCGGATCATCCATACCGATCACCGTCAGATCGAACTTTTCCTTCTCCGCGAAATCAGCCAGCGCCATAATATCTGTTGCCTTGATCGGGACACATTCGGCGATCTGCTCGATCCCAGCGTTGCCGGGCGCGCAGCAGATCTTATCCGCTTTCGGACTCTGTGCCAGTTTCCATACGATCGCGTGTTCACGTCCGCCGCCGCCGACGACTAAAATCTTCATAATGTTATTCTCCTTCTGTTACCTGACAGATTCTTCCTTCCACTTTCAGCCTGCCTTCCGAGAACAGTCTGACTGCCTCGGGCAGGAGTTTCCATTCCGCCTGCTGCATGACACGAAGCTGCAGGCTTTCCGGTGTATCTTCCGGTAAGATCTCCACCGCTTTCTGAAGGATGATCGGTCCGGTATCCGTACCGCTGTCCACAAAATGTACGGTCGCTCCGGTCACCTTGACACCGCGCTTCAGCGCTTCTTCATGCACTTTCAGACCATAAAAACCGTCACCGCAGAAAGAAGGGATCAGGCTCGGGTGAATATTGATAATACGGTTAGGGAAGGCTTCGATCAGACATTTGTCCAGGACCACGAGAAAACCGGCTAGAACGACCAGATCGATCTTTTCCTCAAGAAGCAGGTCACGAAGTGCTCTTCCATAAGCTTCACCGGATTCATACCGGACGGTCGGAAGGTATACGGCAGGGATACCGGCCGCCTTTGCCCGCTCCAGGGCATAGGCTTTTTTCCTGTTGCTGAGGACCATCACGATCTCTGCCTGAGGAAACTTTCCGGCTGCTTTCGCGTCGAGAAGGGCCTGCAGATTGGTACCGCCGCCCGAGACCAGTACCGCGACCCGGATCACAGCCGGACCTCCGGACTTTTTTCCTGGTTTTTTTCGATCACACCGATCCTGTATGCCGGCTGTCCGGCTTCCTGAAGCGCCTCTATAGCCTTCTGTGCGTCCTCAGCGCTTACTGCGACCATCATACCGATACCCATATTGAAAGTGTTGAACATACCATGTTCACTGATCTCCCCTTCTTTTTGCAGGAGAGAGAAGATCGCAGGTACAGGCCATGTACCTTTTTCGATCTTCGCTGCTGTATAATCCGGCAGCATCCGCGGAATATTCTCATAAAAGCCGCCGCCGGTGATATGGCAGATCGCTTTGACTTTCACCTGTTTTTTCAGCGCATCGATCGCGTTCACATAGATCTTCGTGGGCGTCAGCAGAACTTCTCCAAGGGGACGATCCAGCACACCATAGGTACTGGAAAGCCGATCCATCGCGTCAGGAAGATCGATCCCGAAGACTTTGCGGACGAGTGAAAATCCATTGCTGTGAAGGCCGGTGCTCGCAAGTCCGATGATCACATCGCCCGGACGGACTTCCTTGCCGTCGATCACGTCTTTGCGGTCCACGATCCCTACGGAGAAACCGGCGATATCATATTCATCCTCCGGCATCATCCCGGGATGTTCCGCTGTCTCTCCGCCGATCAGCGCGCTCTTTCCCTGACGGCATCCTTCCGCTACGCCGCGGACGATCGCCGCGATCTTTTCCGGAAAGTTTTTGCCGCAGGCAATATAGTCAAGGAAGAACAGAGGTTCAGCCCCGCAGCAGATCACATCGTTGACACACATGGCTACCGCGTCGATCCCGATCGTATCATGCTGATCCAGTAGGAATGCTACTTTCAGCTTCGTTCCGACGCCGTCGGTCCCGGAAACAAGGATCGGTTCTTCCATTCCGTTTCCGGCCATACCAAGTTTTTCGGCAATAGAAAACAGTCCTCCAAAGCCCCCCAGATCGGTCACGACCTCGGGTCCAAAGGTGGACTGTACATCTTTTTTCATGAGTTTGACTGACATGTATCCGGCTTCGACATCGACGCCGGCACTTTTGTATTCGACTGCCATAATATCCTCACTTCATATCAGATTTTGACTCCATACGAAGTAATTGTAATATAAGATGCTTGGCATTGTCAAGGTTTGGAGCATTGGACACGATGCCGATATATACGGGCCGGCCGGCCAAAGATTCGTCAATTATACTATCGGCTCCCCGAAGGCAGACCATGAGCGGAACATCCTTCTGAACATCCTGGATCCTGCCTGTATCTCCGGTCTTGGTGATATCCACATACACGATACCGCTTTCTTTGTCTTTCGAAAGAAGATCCGCTTTTTCTCTGATCGCTTCCAGCTCTTCTTCTGAAAAGATCTCCCGAAGATCCATAAGATATCCGCAGCTTCCATCAAACCGAAGAGATTCCTCATCCCCTATGATCACGTCCATCATCTGTGTCTGGATAAACGCGGCCATCCGGTAGATCATCGCTGTCTTCTCTTCCGCTTCCGCGGCGGTATATCCGTTATAGAAGGAATAGACTTTAAACTCTTTCACACCTTCCTCCGTCATTTCAGGAAACAGTTCTGTCAGATGATCAGAGAGAAGATCGATCGTATCCGGATCCATATACCGGGCATGGATGGCTGTGCCCAGACAGGCATCTTTTTCTTTGGCGAAGGTGAGTCTTCCTATGATACTGACCAGGATCCCGATCACAATGACGATCCCGAGGATCAACAGACCATAATAGGAAAGAATATGCTGAAACTTTTCTTTTCCGGATAGTTCCCGGAAGTTTTCGCGGGCAGAACGGGTGTCTTTATCCATCCCCTCACCCTCTTTCGAAAGAACGGCTGTAATCTCCGAAAACGCCGCGGATCACGCTTGTAAGGTCCTTCATGGGGATCAGGCGGGCATCTCCCAGGCTTTTCCTGGTTTCCGGCTTATATTCTCCCGCCGGAACATAGATGGAATGAAACCCCAGTCGGGCGGCTTCCCGGATCATCAGATCGATGGAAGGTACTTTCTTCAGTTCTCCGGTCAGACCGACATCTCCCAGAAAGATCGCTCCCTGAGGAACCGGTTTACGAAGCGAGGAAGAAGCCAGACTGACAAGGACTGCCAAAGAAACACCGGGCTGAGACAGTTTCAGACCACCGGTCGATTTGACGACCACATTCTTGTCAAACAGTGTGATCCCACCCCGCTGTTCCAGGATAGAGATCAGCGTACCTAAACGGTCACGGGTCAGGCATTCCGAGATCCTGGACGGATACGGGGTAAAACTCTGGGAAATCAGACTCTCCACCTCGATGATCATCGGACGGGTACCTTCCTTGATCACGGAAAGCGCGCTCCCATTGACGATCATGTCCGGGCTTCGGTTGGTCATAAAGAAACGGGACGGGTTATCGATCGGCATAAGACCGTTTTCTTCCATCGTAAAGAAACCCATTTCCCCGGTACTGCCGAAACGGTTTTTGCTGGCGGAGATCGTCCGGATCTCCTCCACCGGATCCGCCTCCATGAACAGCACCGTATCGACCATATGTTCCAGTGACCGTACGCCCGCCAGTTCATCTTCCTTTGTCATCTGTCCGGCCATCACGACTGCCCTTGGTTTATTCGGATCCTTGGCGATCCGAAGCACGGCGTTCGTGCATTCCACGATCTGCGTCGGAGAACCGGGTCTGGACGAAAACTCTTCCAGAAAGAAAGTCTGGATACTGTCCAGGATCACCAGGGCCGGATCGATCTGATCGATGGCGGAAAGGACTTCATTCATCTGCGCGGTGGACAGGACCCAGAGATTCTCATGGATCCCTGTATTCAGGATCCGTTCCGCTCTCCGGCGCATCTGGCTTTCGCTCTCCTCACCGGAAACATACAGAACGATCATACCCTGCTGCGCCACTTCCTCCGCGATCCTCAGAAGCAGCGTGGACTTTCCGGCGCCGGGTTTGGCCGCGATGATAGTGATGGAATCTTTGACGATCCCTCCTCCCAGTACACGGTCCAGTTCGGAGATCCTGGTCCTGATCCGTTCGTTGCCCACCAGAGAAACCTTCTTTAAAGGTCTCAGTCCGGGTCCCGCTGACTTTTTGGAAAGCGCGGTATTGGGACCGGTGCTGACGCTTTTGGAAGGTGCTTCCTGCTCTTCCAGACAGTTCCATTCATGGCAGGACGGACACTGCCCCATCCATTTGGGCGATTCGAATCCGCATTTGGTACATACGTAGATCTGTTTAGCTTTAGCCATTTATCTATCTCCGGTTTTAACTCTCGGCTTTTTCCAGCAGCAAATGTTCATCTTCCGAAGCTTTGACAAGTACTTCATCATTTTCACGGATCCGCCCGGCAAGGATTGCGTCAGCCAGCGCGTCTTCCAGCATGGACTGAAGCACACGCCGGAGCGGTCTCGCTCCGTACGCGGGATCGTATCCCTTCCGGCAGATCAGAGAAAGCGCGTCGTCTGTCAGTACAAGATGGATCCTGTGACTGTCTTCGACCCGTTTTTTGATCTCTCCGAACATCAGCTGAGCGATCCTGGTGATCTCTTCCTTCGTCAGAGAATGGAAAACGATCGTCTCATCCAGTCGGTTCAGAAACTCCGGCCGAAAAACGCGTTTCACTTCGTCCATCACATGCTTCTTCATATCTTCATAAGCACGCTCTTCGGAGTGATCCGTCATAAAACCAAGCTGTTTCGGGGCACTGATACTGCGAGCGCCGGTGTTGGACGTCATGATGATGACCGTGTTCTTGAAATCGACTTTCCTTCCCTGCGCGTCCGTCAGTCGTCCGTCATCCAGGATCTGCAGCAGCAGATTGAAGATATCCGGGTGGGCTTTTTCGATCTCATCAAACAGCACCACCGCGTATGGTTTCTTCCGGATCTTCTCGGAAAGCTGCCCGCCTTCCTCATATCCCACGTAACCCGGCGCCGAACCGATCAGCTTGGAGACACTGTACTTCTCCATATATTCGGACATATCCATCCGGATCATGGCGTCTTCGTTGCCGAAAAGTGCCTCGGAAAGCGCTTTGGCAAGTTCCGTCTTACCGACGCCGGTAGGTCCGAGCAGCAGGAAAGATCCGATGGGACGTTTGGGATCCTTAAGGCCGAGACGGCCCCGACGGATCGCTTTGGAAACCGCCCTTATCGCTTCATCCTGCCCGATCACCCGCTCATGCAGCCGCTCTTCCAGTTTGGAAAGCCGCGCCCCTTCCGATTCCTGAAGCCGGCTGACCTGAATACCGGTCCACAGAGCGACGACATCGGCCACATCATTTTCTCTGACGACCGGCAGATCTTTATCATTCGTCCTTTCCTTATGAGTGCCTTCCTGACCTTCCAGTTTGTTCAGTTTTTTCTGTGCTTCCGCCGCTGAAACAAGATCCCCTTTCAGGATCGCTTTTTCTTTTTCCTTCAGCAGAAGATCCAGATCAGCGGGACGTACCTTACTGGTCTTGCCTGCACCCGGCGCGCTGAGATGCACGCGGCTGCCGGCTTCATCCATCAGATCGATCGCCTTGTCCGGCAGGAAACGCTCTGTGATATAGCGCCTGGAAAGGCGTACGCACGCAAGGATCGCTTCTTCGCTGTATCGTACACTGTGGTGTTCTTCATACCGATGCCGGATACCGTGAAGGATACTGACCGCTTCTTCCTCTGTTGTCTCTTCTACCAGGATCGGCTGGAAACGACGCGAAAGTGCGCCGTCCTTCTCGATCCGCTTGCTGTACTCGCTGATGGTCGTCGCGCCGATCAGCTGGATCTCCCCGCGGGACAGCGCCGGTTTGAGCATATTCGAGGCATCCATGGTGCCCTCCGCTGCTCCGGCTCCGATCAGGGTATGCAGTTCATCCATGAACAGAATGATATTGCCGTCGGAGATGATCTCCTCCATACAGCGTTTCAGCCGTTCCTCGAATTCTCCGCGGTATTTCGTACCGGCGATCATCGCTGCCATATCCAGTGACAGAAGGCGTTTACCCGCAAGCATATCCGGTACATTGCCGGAAACGATCCTGAGTGCCAGTCCTTCCACGATCGCGGTTTTTCCCACTCCCGGCTCACCGACGAGGACCGGATTGTTTTTCGTCCGCCGGCAGAGGATCTGGATCATTCTTTCGATCTCTTTCTCTCTGCCGATCTTCGGATCCGAGCGTCGGATCGCCTCTTCTGAAGTCAGATCCTTGGAAAACTTTGGCAGAAGCGGACCCGGATCGGGCATCTCCTCATCGATCGGAAAACCTGGCGGCGTCATCCGCATTTCCGGCCTCTGATCGCGGATCCCCAGCTCATGACGCAGATGATTCAGAAAATCCTGGGAAGGAACGCCCATCATCGACATCATCCGGCAGGCAACGTTATCGGGAAAAGTCAGGAGCGCAAGCAGGATATGCTGCGTCCCGATGATGTCGACATCCATCTTCTGAGCCAGCGATTCCGCCTCCTTCAAAACGTCCGAGGTACCGGGCGCCCATTCAAGCGCCACGCTGGTCGTCTGAAGAAGTTTCGCGTCCATTTTCTGTATGACGGATTCGATCTTCTCAACCGTCACACCGGCTTCCTGAAGGACAGCACTGGCATAGCTTTCTTTTTCCGCGCAGAGCGCGTACAGAAGATGCTCGGTCCCAACATAGTCATGACCGATCTTCCTGGCGAATGCCTCCGCCTTCTTCAGTACATTTTTTGCCAATCTCGTATATTCCATCTTTATTCCTCAGATCAGTTCAAGATCCTTTTCAAAAATTCTCCAGTATAGGAACCCGGTGTATCCGCGATCTCCTCCGGAGTGCCGGTCGCGATGACTTTTCCGCCCCGGTCTCCGCCCTCCGGTCCGAGATCGATGATATAATCGGCCGTTTTGATGACATCCAGGTTATGTTCTATCACCAGGACGCTGTTGCCGCCTTCTACCAGTTCTTCCAGCACTTCGATCAGCTTGTGGACGTCGGCGAAATGAAGGCCGGTCGTCGGCTCATCCAGGATATAGAACGTCTTGCCCGTGGACTTACGGGAAAGTTCCGTCGCGAGCTTGATCCGCTGCGCTTCACCTCCGGACAGCTCCGTGGAGGGCTGTCCGAGCTTGATATAGGAAAGTCCGACATCATGCAGAGTCTTGATCTTGGAATAGACCCTGGGAACATTCTCGAAGAACTCCAGGGCTTCCTCCACTGTCATATCCAGCACGTCGGCAATAGATTTCCCTTTATATTTTACATCCAGCGTCTCCCGGTTATACCGTTTGCCGTGGCAGACTTCACAGGGAACATAAACATCCGGAAGGAAATGCATCTCGATCTTAATGATCCCGTCGCCGCTGCAGGCTTCGCAGCGGCCGCCTTTGACGTTGAAACTGAAACGGCCTTTGGTAAAGCCATGCATTTTCGCGTCCTGTGTGGAAGCGAAAAGGTCACGGATCATATCGAAAACACCGGTATAGGTCGCCGGGTTCGAACGAGGCGTTCTTCCGATCGGCGACTGATCGATCACGATCACCTTATCCAGGTTTTCCAGTCCGTCGATATGATCGTATCCGCCCGGTTTGATCCTTGCGCGGTTCAGATCTCTTGCCAGGATCTTATAAAGGATCCCGTTCACGAAGGTGCTCTTGCCGGAGCCTGACACACCGGTCACACAGGTAAATACGCCCAGCGGAATATGAAAATCCGTTCCCTTCAGATTGTTCATCGTCGCTCCATAAAGATCCAGCCATCGACCGTCCGGTCTGCGGCGTTTCTTCGGGACTTCGATCTTCTTTCGTCCGGAGAGATAATCTCCGGTGACCGATTCCTTGCAGGCGCAGATATCTTCCACGGTTCCCTGACAAATGAGCTGACCTCCGTGAATGCCGGCTCTCGGACCGATATCCACGATATGGTCCGCCGCCCGCATGGTTTCTTCGTCATGCTCTACGACGATCAGTGTATTGCCGAGATCCCGCAGGTTTTCCAGTGTCCGAAGAAGTTTCTGATTATCCCGCTGATGAAGTCCGATCGAAGGTTCATCCAGAATATACAGAACACCTACCAGTCCGGAACCGATCTGGGTCGCCAGCCGGATCCGCTGGGATTCACCGCCGGAAAGCGTACCGGCAGCGCGTGAAAGCGTCAGATAGTCCAGACCGACGTTATTCAGGAAGGACAGTCTTGCGCGGATCTCCTTCAGCAGCATGCCGCCGATCATCTGTTCCCGCTCCGTCAGAGAGATCTCGTCAAAGAACTTCTTCGCTTCCTTGACGGACTTGACGGTCAGTTCATTGATATTGATGCCGCCGACCGTGACCGCCAGCGCGTCCGGCTTCAGCCTCGTTCCGTGACAGACAGGGCATTCCCGATGGGTCATGAACTGTTCATACTCACCCCTCATGCTTTCCGGTGTTTCCTGATAGCGCCGGCGAAGTGTCGGGATCAGTCCTTCGTAGGTCATCTCATAATCTCTCGGACCGAACCTGCCTTCATAGGCAATATGGAAAGAACGGGCGTCACCGCCGTAAAGGAGGAGCTCTCTGTCTTCTTCCTTCAGGTCTTTCCACGGCGTCTCCAGAGAAAAGCCATGTCGCTTGGAAAGCATCCGCATGATCTTCCCACCATAACTGTCCGGATTGGCCACAGAACCATATCCGGGAGCGGTGATGGCGCCTTCCAGGATCGAAAGCGACGGGTTGGGGATCAGCAGATCCTGATCGAATTCAGCCTTGACGCCGAGGCCCAGACATTCCGGGCAGGCGCCGAAAGGATTATTGAAGGAAAATGATCTTGGCTGCGGTTCGCTGATACTGATCCCGCAGATCGGACAGGCAAAGTTCTCACTGAAGATCCTCCGCTCTCCGTTTCCCAGATCCGCGATCAGCAGTCCTTCAGTCTGCTTTAGAACGGTCTCGATGGAATCGGAAAAACGTTTGGCGATCCCTTCTTTAATGATCAGTCGGTCGACGACGATCTCTATCGTATGTTTGATATTCTTTTCCAGTTCGATCGGCTCATCCAGCATACGAAGCTCTCCGTCGATATAGGCGCGGACGAAGCCGGATCTTTTCGCTTTGTCGATCAGCTTGGCGTGGGTGCCTTTTCTTCCGGCCACGACCTGCGCCAGCAGCTGGATCCTGGTCCCTTCCGGCATGGACATCAGGGAATCCACCATCTGATCCACGCTCTGCCGTTCGATGACCCGACCGCAGTTCGGACAGTGCGGGATCCCGATCCTCGCGTACAGAAGACGCAGATAATCATAGATCTCCGTGACAGTACCAACGGTCGAACGCGGGTTCTTGGAAGTCGTCTTCTGATCGATCGCGATCGACGGAGACAGTCCGTCGATGCTCTCGACGTCAGGCTTCTCCATCTGTCCGAGGAACATGCGGGCATAGCTGGATAATGACTCCATATACCGTCTCTGGCCTTCGGCAAAGATCGTATCGAAGGCCAGGGAGGACTTACCGGATCCGGAAAGCCCGGTGAACACCACCAGTTTGTCTCTCGGGATCGTCACGTCCAGGTGTTTGAGGTTATGCTCATTGGCACCCTTGATTCGGATGACATTTTCGGGCATTTCAGTTCCTTTCTTTCACTTCCTGCAGTACTTTTTTAAGGTCCATGATCTCATCACGCAGCATAGCCGCTTCTTCGAACGAAAGATCGGCGGCCGCCTTGTACATGGCCTTTTTCAGCTCTTCGATCTTCTTCTCCAGAGACTTAACGCTCATGGATTCCGGATCGATCTCATCCACCGCGGATGGCTGATCCAGTTTCAGCGTCGTGTGGATCACGTCATAGACCTTCTTGGTAATACTGCGCGGAACGATTCCGTGTGCTTCATTGTATTCGGACTGGATCTTGCGGCGCCTGTTCGTTTCATTCAGGGCGTTCTGCATGGAATCCGTCATATAATCCGCGTACAGGATCACATGACCGTCCACATTTCGGGCCGCCCGGCCGATCGTCTGGATCAGCGCGGTCTCACTGCGAAGGAATCCTTCTTTATCCGCGTCCAGGATCGCGATCAGCGATACTTCCGGTATATCCAGGCCTTCCCTTAACAGATTGATGCCGACCAGTACATCGTAGACGCCGGTACGAAGATCCCGAACGATCTCCAGCCGCTGAAGAGTATCGATATCCGAATGAAGATAATTGACTTTGATCCCGGCTTCTTTCAGATAATCGGTCAGATCTTCCGCCATACGCTTGGTCAGCGTCGTGACCAGCGTTTTCTGTCCGCGTTCACAGACCTTTCGGATCTCTCCGATCAGATCGTCGATCTGACCCGTGATCGGATGAATATCCACCTTCGGATCGATCAGTCCGGTCGGACGGATCACCTGTTCGGCGCGAAGGCTCTCATGCTCTTTTTCATACGGACCGGGCGTTGCCGAAACGAACAGCACCTGGCCGACTTTTTCTTCAAATTCCTGGAAATTCAGCGGTCGGTTATCCTTGGCGGAAGGAAGGCGAAAACCATATTCCACCAGGGTATTCTTGCGGTTCTGGTCTCCGTTGTACATCGCCCTGAGCTGAGGGATCGTCATATGAGACTCATCGATCATCACCAGAAAGTCGCGCGGGAAATAATCGATCAGCGTATAGGGTGTCGTACCGGCCGCTCTTCCTGACAGATGCCGGGAATAGTTCTCGATCCCGCTGCAGAAACCGGTCTCCCGCATCATCTCGATATCATAGTTCGTCCGCTGGGACAGCCGCTGCGCTTCCAGAAGCTTTCCGTCGGCTGTCAGTTCCTTCAGTCTTTCTTCCAGTTCCTCTTCGATCGTCCGGATCGCCCTTTCCATCTTTTCTGCCGGTGTTACATAATGAGAAGCGGGAAACAGCATGATATGATTTCGGCTTCCCAGTACTTCACCGGTCAGAACGTCCAGTTCCACGATCCGGTCGATCTCATCTCCGAAGAATTCTACCCGGTACGCGGTTTTGTCATAAGCGATCGGCATGATCTCCACCACGTCCCCATGGACCCGGAACGTACCGCGTTCAAACGTCATATCATTTCGGGTATACTGCAGTTCGACCAGCCTCTTCAGCACGCTGTCTCTCTCCCGGATCATACCGGGGCGAAGGGACAGAGCCATGCTGCTGTAATCTTCCGGGTCGCCCAGACCATAGATACAGGAGACACTGGATACAATAACGACATCCCGTCTTTCAAACAGCGCGGCTGTCGCAGAGTGACGCATCTGATCGATCTCATCATTGATCGAGCTGTCTTTTTCTATGTAGGTATCCGTCTGCGGCACATACGCTTCCGGCTGATAATAATCGTAATAGGATACAAAGTATTCGACCGCGTTATCCGGGAAGAACTCTTTGAACTCATTGTAAAGCTGCGCCGCCAGTGTCTTGTTGTGCGCGAGGACCAGGGTCGGCCTCTGCAGCTTCTCTATGATATTGGCCATGGTAAAGGTCTTGCCGGATCCCGTGACTCCCATCAGGGTCTGGAAACGGTTCCCGCTCTGAAACCCGTCACACAGCTTCTCGATGGCTTCCGGCTGATCGCCGGTCGCCTGATAGGGAGCAACGACTCTGAAAGGTTTGGTGTCCCGGTAAAAACCGTCTTTCATATACGGGTTGACCGCATCACT
Organism: Bacillota bacterium; assembly: GCA_017620135.1. GTDB lineage: Bacteria > Bacillota > Clostridia > Lachnospirales > Bianqueaceae > RUG760. Next base: position 35,318 of record JAFZQZ010000081.1, on the reverse strand, counting down.
GCTCATGTCCGTTCCTCCTTATCTTTCGATAAAACGAGCAGAAGCTTTGATTTCTTTCTGGGCTTCTGCTCGCTTTTCTTAGCTTTCCCAAATAACGTCAGGCGTCAGTCTCAGATCAGACTGTCCTGACCTTCCCTGAAGTTTTCTTCCGGAAGCGGATCAAATCCATGTTTCACACGGACTTTGGATTCGATCTCCGCCAGCAGGTCCGGATGCTCGGAAAGGAAATTCTTCGTATTCTCACGGCCCTGTCCGAGACGTTCGTCGTTATAGTTGTACCAGGAACCGCTCTTGATCACGATGTCTTCCGCCGCGGCAAGATCCAGTACATCGCCGACATGCGAAATCCCTGTTCCGTACATGATATCGAACTCCGCCTCTTTGAAAGGAGGCGCGACTTTGTTCTTGACGACCTTGACTCTGGTCCGGTTGCCGATGAAATTACCGTTCTGTTTCAGCGTCTCTGTCCTGCGGACATCCAGCCTTACGGAAGCGTAGAATTTCAGTGCGCGGCCACCGGTCGTCGTTTCGGGATTGCCGAACATCACGCCGATCTTCTCACGAAGCTGATTGATGAAGACAACGATACATTTGGATTTGCTGATCGCGCCAGCCAGCTTACGAAGAGCCTGGGACATCAGTCTGGCCTGAAGGCCTACATGAGAGTCTCCCATCTCGCCTTCGATCTCCGCTTTGGGTACCAGTGCCGCGACAGAGTCGATGACGACGATATCCATCGCGCCGGAACGAACCATCGTTTCCGCGATCTCCATAGCCTGTTCGCCGTTATCCGGCTGCGAGATATACAGATTATCGATATCTACGCCCAGGTTTTTCGCGTACTGCGGATCCATCGCGTGTTCCGCGTCGACATAACCGGCAATCCCACCGCGCTTCTGCGCTTCCGCGACCATATGGAGCGCCAGCGTAGTCTTACCGGAGGATTCCGGTCCGTAGATCTCAATGATCCTTCCTTTGGGTACACCGCCAACACCGAGCGCGATATCCAGAGAGAGGGATCCGGTAGGAATGGATTCCACGTTCATCTCTACGGAATCACCCATTTTCATCACGGCGCCGCGGCCAAAGTCTTTTTCGATCTTGGAAAGAGCCGCTTCCAATGCTTTCTGTCTTTCGTCCTGCATGCTAATGTTTCTCCTTATGAATTCTGTGATCGTTCTTCTTTAACCTGTAAAAGTACCCGCCGTAAAAAGTTGAGCGCATATACAGCGGCAAGTTCACGGTTTGAATTTCTCCTTCTGGAGAAATAATACGTATCGCTTGCGACCCGATCGCCTACCTTCACAGCCACACAAACCATTCCGGAAGGTTTGGAGGAAGCTGTCTGTTCGGCGATACCTGTCTCCGCGACAGCTGCGCCGGTCTGAAACGCTTCAGCGGCTCCTTCTGCCATCTCGATCGCGGTCTCTTCACTGACCGCACCGAATTTTTCCAGTGTTTCTTCTTTGACTCCGAGAAGCCTGACCTTCGATCGATTGCTGTAGGCAGTCACACTGCCCATAAAACGATCGGAAGTGCCGCTCTGCCGGACAAAACGATCCGCGATCAGTCCTCCGCAGCTGGATTCAGCCGCGGATACGGTAAGATCCATCTGTCTCAGCAGTTTCAGCACCGCATCGGTCAGGGTCTCCTCATCCGCCCCAAAGATCAGATCACCGAACAGTTCACGGATATGATCTTCCACCGGACGGATCATCTCAAGGCACTGTGCTTCACTTTTGCCTTTGGCCGTGATCCGAAGGTCCACGATCCCTTCCTTCGCGTATGGCGCGAGAGTCGGGTTGCTCATGGAGATCATCTCATCGTGCAGTTTGTCTTCGACGGCCGATTCTCCCATCCCGCAGATATGCAGTGTCCGGGAGATCATGATGTCCTCGCTCAGTGACCGAAGATACGGGATGACCTGTCCGTCGAACATGGGAACGATCTCCGATGGCGGTCCGGGAAGCATGATCAGGATCTTTTCATCTTTGGAAAGGATGAATCCCGGTGCTGTCCCGTTGTCGTTGTACAGGGGAATGCAGCCTTCCGGCAGCATCGCCTGCTTCCAGTTATTGTCGGTGATCGCGCGTCCGCGCCTCAGCATATAACCGGCTATATGATTCTTTGCGATCTCGTCCATCCGAAGCGGCACACCGAAATACTCTGCTCCCATCTCTTTGGAAAGGTCATCCTCGGTCGGTCCGAGACCTCCGGATGTGATGATCAGATTGGCATGCCGGTACGCTTCCTCAAACGCCTGTTTGACTCTGGCCGGGTTATCACCCACGACCTGCTGGTGAAAGGTGTCGATCCCCAGAAGCGCGAGGCCTCTGGCGATATAGGAAGCGTTCGTATTGACGATATCCCCGAGAAGGATCTCGGTACCGATCGCAATGATCTCAGCTTTCAGTTTCATTCTCTTTCTCTTTCAGGACATCCAGGTTGTTCCGGATGTAGTTGACGACGGAAATGATCGTCAAAAGCACCGAAGCAATGATCAGGATCCATCTGAGTACTGCCAGTATCCCGAAGAAATCCCAAGGGATCAGCAGGGAAACGATCATGATCATCTGGACGGTGGTCTTGATCTTGCCCCAGATATCCGCGGCGATGACCACTCCCTTGGAGGCGGCGACCAGTCTGAACCCGCTGATCACGAATTCTCTTCCGATCAGGATAACGGCTGCCCAGGCCGGCAGAAGTCCTGTCTGGGTAAAACAGATAACAGCGGAACCTACCAGCAGTTTATCCGCCAGAGGATCCATAAACTTTCCGAAATCCGTCACCTGGTTGGTCGAGCGGGCGATCTTTCCGTCGTAGAGATCGGTCAAAGACGCTGCCACGAACACGACCAGGGCCAGAAGATCCTTCCAGGGGTTGGGGATCCAGCTTGTCAGATAGATCACACAGTAAACCGGTACCAGCAGGACGCGGATCATCGTGAGCTTATTGGGCAGATTCCATTTCATAGCTCGTCCTCCTCTGTAAAAACAGCTTCTCCGATCAGATCGTATTCATACGATCCGGTCACTAATACACGGATCATATCTCCGGAATGCAGTTCCCTGTCGGTCGTAACAAAGAGAAAACCGTCGATCTCAGGGGCATCCCGGTAGGTCCTGGCACTGTAAATATGATTTCCGTCTTCTGTCTCTTCTCCGGGGATCCTGCCTTCGATCAGCGCTTCCATCTCTTTTCCGACGAAAAGAGCGGATTTTTCCTCACTGATCTGCCGCTGCAGTTCCATCACCATATCTTTCCGTTTTTCCCTGATCTCTTCCGGGATCTGATCTTTCATTCTGGCGGCCGGAGTTCCTTCTTCACAGGAATAGGTGAAGACGCCCAGCCGATCGAATCTCGCTTCCTGAACAAAGGAAAGCATCTCTTCAAATTCCTGCTCCGTTTCTCCCGGGAAACCGGTGATCAGTGTCGTACGGATGGTGATCTCCGGCATCTTCCGGCGAAGCTTCCCTAAAAGTTCTTCCAGCATGCTCCGCGTATGTTTACGGTTCATTCGTTTCAGTACCGTATCACATGAGTGCTGGATCGGGATATCGATATACGGAAGGATCTTCTTTTCGCTTGCCATGACATCGATCAGTTCATCCGTCACGTCTTCCGGATAACAGTATAGAAGCCGGATCCATTCGATCCCGTCGATCTTAACCAGATCCCGCAGAAGATCCGGCAGACGATAGTGTTCAGAAAAATCCATTCCGTACTTGGTAATATCCTGGGCCACCAGCATCACTTCTTTGACGCCGGCATCCGCCAGGTCCTTAGCCTCCTTCAGGATCGCCTCCTTCGGACGGCTGCGGTACGGACCGCGAAGATAAGGGATGATACAGTAGGTACAGCGGTTGTCGCATCCCATACCGATCTTCAGGTATTCATAATACCCGGGGGTGATCAGTGTCCTCTTCTGATATCCGAGCGGACGCTGATCCAGCGCGTCCAGGATCCTGACTTCTTTCTCTTTCTGTTCCAGGACTCTGTCCAGTGCTTCGACGATTTTCTCATAACTGCCGGTTCCGACGACCGCGTCGACTTCCGGCATCTCGGTAAACATTTCATCCGCGTACCGCTGTGCCAGACACCCGGTCACGATCAGCGCTTTCAGCGCGCCAGTCTCTTTATACTGCCCCATTTCGATGATAGTCTGAATGGCTTCCTCCTGCGCGTCCTGGATAAAGGCGCAGGTGTTGATCACAGCCGCTTCCGCTTCTTCATCGTTTTTTGTGATCTCATAGCCGTGCTCTGTCAAAAGAGAAAGCATGATCTCGGAATCGACGGTATTCTTGTCACAGCCAAGAGAAGCAAATGCTACTTTTCTTTTCATTGAATGTGATTCTGTACGCGGTATGCCGCGAGTGTATTCTTCATCAGCATGGCGATCGTCATAGGTCCGACCCCGCCCGGAACCGGTGTGATCGCTCCGGCGATGCCCATGCAGCTTTCGGTATCCACATCACCGACCAGCCCGGCTTCCGTCCGGTTGATGCCTACATCGATGACTGCCGCGCCTTCCTTGATATCTTCTCCTGAAAGGAAATGCGCCTTGCCGATCGCTACGACCAGGATATCCGCGCTTTGACAGATCTCTTTCAGGTTTTTCGTATGGGAATGGCACACAGTCACGGTCCCGTTCTCACGAAGCAGCAGGATCGCCGCGGGTTTGCCAACCAGATTGGAACGGCCTACCACGACGCACTGTTTTCCGTCGATCGGAATATCGGATCTTTTCAAAAGTTCGATCACGCCGCCCGGTGTACAGGGAACATAGCCTTTTCCGTCACCGACCGTCAGGGAACCGACGTTCTGGATATGGAATCCGTCGACGTCTTTTTTTGGATCGATCGTTTCGATCACACGATCCACGGAAATATGTCTGGGAAGAGGAAGCTGTACCAGGATCCCGTTTACGGAAGGATCCTCGTTGAGACGCCGGATCTCGGAAAGCAGAGCTTCTTCACTGACCGACGCGTCCATCAGGATCTGCTCGGACTCCACCCCGACTTTTTCACAGGCTTTGATCTTATTCCGGACATACGTTTCAGAAGCAGGATCGTTCCCGACCAGAATGACGCTCAGCTTGGGCTGAGGATATCCTTCCGCCATCAGACGCTTCGTTTCTTTTTTCAGTTCGATCCGGATCTCTTTCGCGATCTGTTTTCCATCAATGATCTTGGTTTCCATTTTTCCCCCTCAATACAATCAGAAAAGTCCTGTAATATTGCCGTCCAGATCGATATCGATCGCTTCGGCGGCCGGTACTTTCGGAAGTCCCGGCATCGTCATGATATCACCGGCGATCGCTACGATGAAACCTGCTCCCGCCGATACATCGACCTGGCGAACGGTGATCTGGAATCCTTTCGGTCTCCCGAGTTTTTTCGGGTTATCCGAAAGAGAATACTGTGTTTTGGCCATACATACAGGGAACTTCCCATATCCAAGCTCCGTATACTTCTTTAGAGCCGTCTTCGTCCCGGGGCCAAAGATCACGCCGTCGGCTCCGTACACTTTTTCAGCGATGGTCCTGATCTTGTCCTCCAGACTCATCTCATCCGGATAAAGCACATGATAATCGAACAAAGTCGTTTCCAGTGTCCTAAGAAGCGCGTTCGCGAGGTCGATCCCTCCCTGGCCGCCTTTCTCCCAGACAGAGGAAAGCGCGAACTCACAGCCCATCTGCCGGCATTTTTCTTCGACAAACGCAACTTCTTCCGGCGAATCCGTCAGGAAGGAATTGAGCGTAACGACTACCGGGACCCCGAATAACTGCAGGTTCTGTATCTGGGCTTCCAGATTGACGATACCCTTTTTTACTGCCGTCAGATCGGGATTCGCGGTATCTTCCTTCTTCACACCGCCATTGTATTTCAGCGCGCGGATCGTCGCTACCAGCACCGCCGCGTCGGGCTTCAGTCCGCCCAGCCGGCATTTGATATCGAAGAACTTTTCCGCACCCAGATCGGCGCCGAAACCGGTCTCCGTGATCACATAATCCGCCAGTTTGAGCGCGTACCTGGTCGCTCTCAGACTGTTGCATCCATGCGCGATATTGGCGAAAGGTCCGCCATGAATGATAGCCGGTGTGTTTTCCAGTGTCTGGACCAGATTCGGATTAAACGCGTCTTTAAGCAGAGCGGTCATCGCGCCCTGCGCTTTCAGATCACCGGCAAATACCGGTTTCCCCTGATAGGTATAACCGATCAGGATCCGGCTGATCCTTTCTTTCAGATCCATCAGATCTTTCGAAAGGCAAAGGATCGCCATGACCTCCGAGGCAACGGTGATCATATAGCCGCTCTCTCTCGGAACGCCCTGGCTTTTCCCGCCCAGACCTACGATGACCTGACGAAGCGATCGGTCATTCAGGTCAACGACGCGTTTCCAGGTGATCGTTCTGGGATCGATCCCCAGGTCATTCCCCTGCTGCAAATGATTGTCGATCATCGCCGCCAGCAGGTTATGAGCCGTGGAGATCGCGTGAAGATCTCCCGTGAAATGAAGATTGATATCTTCCATCGGAACGACCTGCGCGTATCCGCCGCCGGCCGCACCGCCTTTGACGCCCATACAGGGACCCAGCGATGGTTCGCGAAGCGTGATGATCGCTTTCTTGCCAAGTTTACCCATCGCTTCTCCCAGTCCGACACAGGTCGTCGTCTTTCCTTCTCCCGCGGGAGTCGGATTGATCGCGGTGACTAGAATCAGTTTGCCGTCTTCTTTGTTTTTGATCTTTTCCCAAAGACCGGCATTCAGTTTTGCTTTATAACGTCCGTAACAGTCAAGATCTTCTTCGTCGATCCCCAAATCCTTCGCGATTTCGGTGACAGGGAGCATCTTCGCTTCCCTGGCGATCTCGATGTCCGATTTGAACGCCATTTTAAGTTACCTCATTTTCCCATTCTTCTTTTGTCATCAGCACCTGACGAGGCTTACTTCCTTCGTCCGGACCTACGACGCCGCGCCGTTCCAGAGCGTCCATCAGTCTGGCTGCACGGTTAAATCCGATGCGAAATGCGCGCTGCATCATGCTGATGCTCGCTTTTTGTTTTTCAACGACGAGACGTACCGCTTCTTCGAGATACTCATCGATCTCGTCTTCGATGCCTCCCGTTTCCTGGCCGGCTGATCCGGACTTTAACATATCGGAAAGATCCGTATCATACACACCGGTACCGTTTTTCTTTACGAACTCAACGACATTCTCCACTTCCTGATCGGAAACGAAGGTGCCCTGGATACGGACCGGCCGGCTCGCGCCGATCGGCGCGTAAAGCATGTCGCCCTTGCCGAGCAGTTTTTCCGCTCCGACTCCGTCCAGGATCGTCTTGGAGTCGACGCCGGAAGAAACAGCAAACGCGATCCGGGATGGAATATTGGCCTTGATCAGACCGGTGATCACATCGACGGATGGCCGCTGGGTAGCGATCACCAGATGCATGCCGGCGGCACGTGCCATCTGAGCCAGCCGGCAGATGGAAGTTTCCACTTCTTTGGAAGCTACCATCATAAGGTCAGCCAGCTCATCGATGATGATCACGATCTGCGGCATCTTCCGTTCGTTCTCCGCATCCTCACCAAGCGAACCTCGTTCGATCGCGTCGTTGAATCCGCGGATATCGCGAACATTGAATTCTGCGAACTTTTTATATCGTCTGGTCATCTCCTGGACGGCCCAGTTCAGTGTCGCGGAAGCCTGTTTGGGATCGTTCACGACCGGCAGAAGCAGATGCGGGATCCCGTTATAGACCTGCAGTTCCACGACTTTCGGGTCGATCAGGATCATCTTCACATCATCCGGATGGGCCTTATATATCAGAGACATGATCAGCGAGTTGATGCATACGCTCTTACCGGAACCGGTCGCGCCGGCGATCAGCATATGAGGCATTTTGGCGATATCCGCCACTCTTACATCACCGTCGATGTCTTTACCCAGGGAGAATGTCAGCTTGGAGGAAGATTTGCGGAAGACGTCGGAATCGATGACTTCCCGCAGGGTCACCATCGTGGTATCTTTATTGGGCACTTCGATACCCACCGCGCTCTTGCCCGGGATCGGCGCTTCGATATGGATGCTGGTCACGGCAAGCGCCATCGCGATATCGCCGTCCAGACCCGTGATCTTCTTTACACTGGTCCCGAGTTTCGGCTGCAGTTCATACCGTGTCACAGCGGGACCGCGGTTTACCTGAATGACTTTGGCTTCCACACCGTAGATCGCCAGCACTTCTTCCAGATTGCGCGCGGATTCGATCAGCTCATCCCGGCTGACTTCCTGTGATTCCACACCGGGTCCCAGTTTCAGAAGGTCGATGGGTGGAAAATGATATACGCCGGTAGGTCCCACCGGTTTCTCCGCCGGCATCTTCGTATCGGTAAGCCCCGCTTTCTTCGCGGTTTCCTGTCTGTCTGTATATCCGTCCGGGAATTCTTCCTGTGAGAAAACTTTCTCTGTCGAAACACCATCCGGATCAAACGGACGCGTTTCCGCGGGTTCTTCCACCTGTGCAGTGGTATTCACTGTGACCGGGGATGCTTCCACAGGAGCTCCAAACGTATCTTCTGCCATCGGCTCCGCCGATCTATCCGCCGGCTCTGCCGCCTGTAACACCGGTCCGGTCTTTACGACAGCAGCCGTCTTCAATTCATTCGCAGCCGGTTTCTCTTTACCGGGCTGAGTGCTCATAAAGCCCCTGGGCTGATCGGTCTGGAACAGCGCGTTATCATAGGGATCCTGATATGCGGCTCGTTTCTGTTTTTCCGCCTGCGCCTGTTCTCTTTGTTTTCTTTCCAGATACTGATCATGGGAGATCAGCGGGATATCTACCGGTCCGTCATGATACAGTACCGGTTTTTTCGTGGTCTGCGCTTCCTTTTTCTGAACTGTCTTCTCTTCCTTGAGCGCGGAAAGGAACCGGAAACCGTGAGAGGATTCTTTTTTCTCCGCAGGCTTTTCTTCCGGCTGCCTGAATACCGGTGTTTTTGAAGAAGTATTGCCTGCCGTCATCGGTTTGGTATCATCCAGCGTCAGCTGTCGCATCTGCTGCTCCTGGGCGAGACGTTTTTCCTTTTCCGCGAGAAGTTCTTCCCTGCGCAGTTCGCGTTCTCTCGCTCTCTGTCTCTGTTCCGCTGCCAGCTTGCTCGTCGTTTCCTTTGTCTTGCGGCCCGCGACCATCATTCCGTCCACCAGGGAACGTTCTGTCATGACGATCAGAATGATCAGGATCAGGAAGATCATCACAATGATGGTACCGGTCTTGCCGATCGCCTTGGCGAGGCTTCCGCCGATCAGGCCTCCGACGAGGCCGCCTGTCCGGATCGTGGCGCCTGTATACATTAGTTTTATGGTATTCAGGCCGCTCCCATTCGTCACGTGAAGAAGGGATGAAAGAAGGACCAGTGCCCCAAAACCGGCAAAAACCTTCAGAAAAACAGACCGGTTCAAGCGGCCAAACAGGTTAAGAAGCGATGCGAACAACGCCAGGACCGCGAGAGGATAAGCACTGAAACCGAACAGTCCGACAAAGAAACGGTTGATGCCAAGTCCGATCAGACCCAGAGAATCCTTTAAAAAGATCCCAAGGGTCAAAAGAAGGACCACCAGCACGATCAGCCAGTCGATGATCTCCAGTTTCAGTTTGGCGTTCACCGGACTTTGTTTTGAAGAAGTCCGGCTTCTGGAAGTGCTGCGCGACCGGGTCGTTTTCTTTCTTTGCCCCGATGAACGCGCAGTTGTTTTTTTCTTGGTTGAACTCACCTCTGCCCCCTACATACTTTTCTTAATGCATGAAAATTCCGGCGATAATGGCAGCTACACCTACCACCGCACAGTAATAACCAAAATAATGAAGCTTATCTTTTTTCAGAAGCTTGCCGATCCAGTGGACCGTGACCATGCCAAGCGCGAAGGCCACCACCATACCGGCCGCGTAGTATCCCATGTTGGAAAGGTCGGAAGACGAGATCTTCAGTACTTTCAACAAAGCGGAACCAAGGATCGCGGGGATCCCCACCAGGAAGGAATAGCGGAAAGCAAAATCCTTTTCCAGTCCGCAGAATACGCCTGCCGTAACGGTCGTCCCGGAGCGGGAGATGCCCGGAAGTGTCGCGATACCCTGCGCGATCCCGATAAAGATCGAATCTTTATATTTCATTTTGGAAAGATCTTTTTTCCCCGCAGGGATCTTTTTCAGGCTGAAAAGGATCAGGCCGGTCACGATCAGCGCGCATCCCACTGCGATCACCGAGCTGAAGAAAAGATCTTCCAGATATTTCTCGACCAGGAGACCGATAATAGCGGTAGGAATACTCGAGATTAGGATAAAAAGTACCATTCGGCGCTGCGGGTAGTCTTCCCAGGCTTTCTTTTTGAAGATCAGAAGTACCACATCCCTGATCAGCTTCAGGGCTTCGATCACCAGCATCTTGACGTCTTTCCAGAAATACACGAAAACAGCGCCTAAGGTCCCTACATGCAACAGGGCTTCAAACAGGGCGGACGTATCGATATTCATTCCAAAAAAGACTTTTCCCATGACCAGATGTCCGGAACTGGAGACCGGCAGGAACTCTGTCAGTCCCTGAATGATCCCCATCAGAATCGCTTGCCAAAAATTCATGTCATAACTCCTGATAAATAAATAGAATCCCGAATTATGATTATACCATAAAACACTCTTTTTGTAAATGAAAAGAGGCTGTCTTTTCGCAAAAACAGCCTCTTAAAATCTAAGGAAAATAACGAGGATCAGTGACGGTCTCTCCGGTCGCCGCGGCGGTCGGAATTACGGTCACCACTCCGCTCCGAACGTCCCTCGGGGGGCGGCAGCAGGGCTTTTCTGGAAACCTTGACCTTACCCTGGTCATCGATCCCGATGACCTTGACCATGATCTCATCGCCAATGTGAAGGACATCTTCCACTTCCTTCACATATTCATAGCTGATCTCGGAAAGATGCAGCAGCGCGTCCTTGCCGGGAAGCAGTTCCACGAAGGCGCCGAACTTGGCCAGACGAACGACAGTCGCGTTGTAGACTTCATCGATCTCGATCTCTTTCGCGATGGTCTCGATGGTGCGGATCGCCTTCAGGCACATCGCCTCATCGGTACCAAGAACATAAACGGAGCCATCCTCTTCGATATCGATCTGAACACCTGTCTCGGCGATGATCTTGTTGATGGTCTTACCCTTCGGCCCGACCACTTCACCGATCTTGGAAACGCTGATCTTGGTGTTGTAGATCTTTGGCGCGTACTCGCTAAGATGCTCTCTCGGCGCGCTGATGACAGGCGCCATGACTTCATCCAGGATATAGGTACGGGCTTCTTTCGTGCGGGCGATCGCTCCGCGAATGATCGCGGGCGTCAGACCTTTCACCTTGATATCCATCTGGATCGCAGTGATACCTTTATGGGTACCGGCTACCTTAAAGTCCATGTCACCGAAGAAATCTTCCAGACCCTGGATATCCGTCAGCAGGACGAAATCATCTTCCGTCTCACCGGTCACAAGACCGCAGGAAATACCGGCAACAGCGCTCTTGATCGGAACGCCGGCGGCCATCAGGGCCAGGGAACTGGCGCAGATGGAACCCTGAGAGGTCGAACCGTTGGAAGAAAGGACTTCCGAGACGGAACGGATCGCATAGGGGAAATCTTCCTCGGAAGGAAGGACCGGGACCAGCGCACGCTCTGCCAGCGCGCCATGACCGATCTCACGACGTCCGGGACTGCGGCTGGGTTTGGTCTCTCCTACAGAATAGGAAGGCATGTTGTACTGATGGATGTAGCGTTTGGAATCGACATTCTCGTCCAGGCTGTCCAGGATCTGACGATCGGACAGCGCGCCTAAAGTGACGATATTCAGGACCTGCGTCTGTCCTCTCTTGAACAGACCGGAACCATGAACTCTGGGCACCAGATCCACTTCCGCGGACAGCGGACGGATCTCGTCCATCGCGCGTCCGTCAGGACGTTTGCCGTCGACCTTGATCATCTTGCGGACGGTCTTTTTCTGATACTGATAAACGCCTTCTCCGACATAGGGAAGCATTCTCTCTTTGTCTTCCTCGGGAAGCGTATCCAGATAAGCTTCGAAATCAGCCGTGATCTTGCTGATGCGCTCGTCACGGACCATCTTGTCGTCGGTGAAGACAGCCTTTTCCATCTCTTCGGGCTGGCAGACTTTCTTCAGCGCTTCGAAGACTTCCTCGGGAACGATCTGCTCTTCATAGGCGTGTTTGGGTTTTCCGCAGGCCGCTACGATCTCATTTATAAAGGAAACGATCTTCTGGTTGACTTCATGGCCAAGGAAGATGGCTTCCAGCATTTTATCTTCCGGTACCTCATTGGCGCCGGCTTCGATCATACAGACCTTTTCAGCCGTGGAAGCGACGGTCAGATCCAGATCGGAGACTTTTCTCTGCGCGCTCGTCGGATTGATGACGAATTCGCCGTCGACCAGACCGACAGAAACAGCGCCGACAGGTCCGTAGAACGGAATATCGGAAATGGAAACAGCGATGGAAGATCCAAGCATCGCCAGGATCTCGGGCTGGCAGTCCTGGTCAACAGACAGAACGGTATTGACCAGCGTGACATCATTGCGGTAATCCTTGGGGAAAAGAGGACGCATCGGACGATCGATGCATCGCGCGGTCAGCACGGCGTTCTCACTGGGACGGCCTTCTCTTTTCAGGAAACCTCCGGGGATCTTGCCCACGGAATACATTTTTTCTTCATAATCGACCGAGAGAGGGAAGAAATCGATCCCTTCTCTGGGCTTTTCGGAATGGGTAGCGGTGGAAATGATGGTCGTATCTCCATAGGAAAGCCAGACAGCACCGCTGGCCTGCTCGGCCACTTTGCCCACTTCTGCACGGAGTTTGCGGCCGGCAAGCTCCATTTCAAAAATCTGTGACATTAACAATCCTCCTTTTATCGTTGCGTACATACCAGACGGGCATATCCCGTCTCCTACGACAAAAAGTTGTAAATCCCGCGGGGAGATTTACAACCTGTTTTTGTCTTATCTTCTGATTCCAAGTTTTTCGATCAGAGCACGGTAAGCATCAATATCCTGTGCCTTCAGGTAGTTCAGAAGACCTCTGCGGCGGCCGATCAGCATTAACATACCGCGGCGGCTGTGATGATCTTTCTGATGGGATTTCAGATGCTCGGTCAGGTGGTTGATACGCTCAGTCAGAAGAGCGATCTGCACTTCCGGAGATCCGGTATCCTGCTCGGTGCGTCCGAAGGACTTGATGATTTCCTGTTTTCTTTCCTTGGTCATGGTAAAAAACCTCCATAAAAAATAATTAGAATTGCTGACAGCTGAGGTAGGGTCGGAGTATCCGCATACTCAGCCGCAGTTCGTTTCACGAAACGATATTATATCACTTTTATATAGCCTTGTAAAGAACTTTCGTGTATAATATTTATGGTTAATTCTGAGGGAAGGAGGGAAGAAAATGGGCCGTATCATTCTGCACATGGACATGGACGCGTTCTATGCTTCCGTGGAAGTTCATGACGATCCTTCTCTGGCGGGAAAGCCTCTGATCATCGGCGCGCTTCCGTCCGAACGCGGCGTGGTATCCACCTGCTCCTATGAAGCCAGACCTTACGGTGTTCGAAGCGGCATGAGCATCAAGGAAGCCTACCGGTTATGTCCGAACGGCATCTATATGCACGGACACTATCATCGTTACCACGAAGTCTCGGATCAGGTCCATGAGATCCTCCTCTCCTATACCGACCAGATCGAATTTGTCGCGCTGGATGAAGGGTATCTCGATATTACCGGATCTACCAGGCTTTTCGGGGATCCCGTTCATATCGGTCATGAGATCAAGCAGCGTGTGCTTGACACAACGGGTCTGACCTGCTCCGTCGGAATAGGATATAATAAAATGACAGCCAAACTCGGCAGTGAGGAAAAGAAACCGAACGGCTTTTTCATCTTCGAAAGCCCGGAGCACTTTCAGACATATATGGCCGAGCGTCCCGTACGTGTACTTCCCGGCGTCGGCGGTAAAGGTGCTGAAAGACTGGCCGGGTACGGGATCCATACCATCCGTGATCTGCTTGGCTGGAAGGAAGACAAACTCGTTTCACTGCTTGGTGAAAATGGTCACGATCTGTACTATGCCGCCCGCGGGATCGGATCCGACCATGTCAGCCGCCTTGGCGAGGGAGAAGCCAAATCCATCGGGAAAGAAACCACGTATCAGCGGGACATGACGGATCCGGAAGAAATGAAAAGTACCCTCAAGCTGCTGGCGCGGTCTGTCAGTATGCATCTGAAAAAACCCGGATTCTACGCGCAGACCGTTACCCTCAAGATCAAGTACAATGATCTGTCCCTTCATACCCGTTCCCGCACGCTTTCCTCTCCGGTCTCCTCCGCCGGTGATTTGTACCGGGAAGCGGAAAGCCTCCTTCTTCAGGCGCCGCTCACCCGCCCGGTCCGTCTTCTCGGGATCTCCACGAGCCATTTCACCACGGAACCATCCTACCAGATCACCCTGGAAGAAAACGAAAGAAACGCTGTCAGCAAGGAAAAACAGCAAAAGCTGGATGAAAGCCTGACGAAATTAATGGACCGCTTCGGGAAAGACGTCATCCTGACCGGAGGTGAACTGAACAGCCGGGAAGTGCTTCGCCGGGGAAAACTGATCGACGAATAAGTCGTAAGCTTCCAGGTGCACCCATAAAAGAACTGCTCGCGAGATCATGGAAACCCATGTCCGCGAGCAGCTTTTTATTGAATTACGATTTTATCTCCTTCCAGGACCAGATGGATCTGATCGCCTTCTTTGACAGTCCCTTTCAGGAACTCTTCCGCGATCTCATCCTCGATGAGCCGCTGGATGAGTCGGCGAAGCGGTCTGGCACCATACTGTTCATCATAGCCATGTTCGGCCAGATAATCCTTGACCTCGTCACTGACATCGACCGTCATCGACTGATCTTTGGCGGCTTTGTAGATATCCTCCAGCATCAGATCGACGATCTGCCGGATCTGTTCGCGGCTGAGCGGATCAAACGTGATGACATCATCCACACGGTTTAAAAATTCCGGACGGAAAGTCTGCTTCAGGGCGTCCTGGATCCGAAGACTTAAGGAAGTCGGCGCGGACTGATTGAAGCCAAGAGAGGAAGCCTTGAAGCTGGCGCCGGCGTTCGTCGTCATAATGATGATCGTATTCTCGAAGTTGATCGTACGGCCCTGTGAATCTGTGAGCCTTCCGTCGTCCAGTATCTGAAGGAGCATATTGAAGACATCCGGATGAGCCTTTTCGATCTCATCCAGCAGTACGATCGAGAAGGGACGACGGCGGACTTTTTCGGTCAGCTGACCGCCTTCATCGTATCCCACATATCCTGGAGGCGCGCCGATCAGTTTGGAAACGGTGTGCTTTTCCATATATTCCGACATATCGATCCGAACGATCGCGTCTTCCGTACCGAACATTTCGATCGCCAGCTGTTTGGCAAGTTCTGTCTTACCGACGCCGGTCGGACCGGCGAAAATGAAGGAAGCCGGTTTGCGCTCTTTCCGGAAGCCGGAACGGTTTCTGCGGATCGCGCGGGAAACGGCGCTGACCGCCTGATCCTGACCGATCAGATGCTCATGCAAATGATCTTCCAGATGAAGCAGCTTATCCGCTTCCGCCTTTGTCAGACGGCTGACAGGGATCTTCGTCCAGCTTTCGATCACATGGGCGACGTCATCGTAGCTGAGCGGGATATGACTGCTCTTTTCCCGTGTCTCTTCGATCTCTCTGCTTAGTTTGAGTTCTTCCACACGATATCTGGCAGCTGCTTCGAAATCTTCGCTGGCGGCTGCCTCTTCTTTTTTCTGCGTGGTGACCTGGAGCGTTTTCTCCAGATTCTGCAGATCGATGAGACCGGTATTGTTCAGATTGACGCGGCTGCCGGCTTCATCGATGACATCGATGGCCTTATCCGGCAGATACCTTTGATGGATATAGCGCTGAGAAAGAGAGATCGCGTCTTCGATCACTTCATCGGAGATTCTGACATTATGATAATCTTCGTAGTGTGAACGGATCCCTTTCAGGATCGCGACCGCCTCCTCGCGGCTCGGCTCATCCACGATGATCGGCTGGAAACGGCGTTCCAGCGCGGCGTCTTTTTCTATATATTTGCGGTATTCGTCCAGTGTCGTCGTACCGATGACCTGGATGGAACCGTTGGCAAGCGCCGGCTTTAATATATTCGCGGCGTTCATCGAGTTCTGCGCGTCGCCGGCGCCGACGAGATTATGGATCTCATCGATCACGAGGATCACATTCCTGGCGGCCGTCACTTCATTGATGATCGCCTTCATACGGGCTTCGAACTGACCACGGAACTGCGTACCCGCGACCAGGCCTGTCATATCCAGAAGAACGACCTGCTTGTCGCGAAGCTTGACCGGGACTTCTCCTCGGGCGATCCTCAGCGCGAATCCTTCCGCGATGGCCGTCTTTCCTACGCCGGGTTCACCGAGAAGCACGGGATTGTTCTTCGTACGCCGGTTCAGGATCTGCATCAGACGATCGATCTCGTTTTCCCGACCGATCACGCCGTCGATCTCCCCGTCTTCCGCCTTATCGGTCAGGTTCGTACCGAACTTGGAAAGCGTTTTCAGTTTTTCGTTGCGTTTACGCCGGGCCTTGGCTTTCGCGGCGACAGGGTCTTCTTCCTGCACGCTCTTCCCGTCCGGCGAAGAGGATCCGGAAGCAGAATCGGATGGTGTATTTTCCGTTTCCTCCGCTGCGTCTTCGTCATCCTCTCCGGGATGGGTCGCGCCTTTCAGCATATTCAGGAACTGCGGCGGGATCATTTGGGAAAGTCCTTCCAGGGAACCATCCTCCTGCATCTGCTCCATGAGCTCATTCATCTGCTTCCCGATATTTTCCAGTTCCTCCTGGTTGATCCCGCCCGGGCTCTGCATGAGATTATGAAGCGGGATCCCCTGCTTTTTGGCGCAGCTCAGGCACAGGGCCAGCTGTTTGGGTTTTGAGTTTTCTATTCGATTGACAAAAAGTACGGCTGTATTCGTATGACAAATTTGACAAAGCATTGCTGTTTATTCTTCCTCCGGAAGACGACCGTATATCTCGAAATTCTGTTTGGTCACGATCTCATTATCATCGTCGTCGTAGGTAGTCTTAGTGATCGTTACCGAATAGATCATCACAAGTTTTCCATCCGGATCGATCGCCGGCGTCATGGACCGGAACTCTGTGATCGTAAGCGTTCTGTCAGAATTATGGACACGGTTCTTCAGTTTCTTCTGGACCTCGGGAGATCTCAGATACTCGACCTGGTTTGTCAGTTCTTCTTTCTTCGTTTCCGGAAGCGTCTCCAGATAAGAAGAGAACTGCGCGCCGGCCTCCTCGACAGAAGTCAGCCACAAAGGTTCCTCAAGGATCGTGCGGCTCGGAAATTCATCGTCTTCCCACCAGGAGGTAGCGCTGAAAAGGAACTGCTGCGGCATTTCGGCGTCGCTGACGAGCGACGGCGTTTTCATATGATCGAAAACCCAATCGCCATAGAGGAACGCCGCTACGATAAACGCCGCTCCCAGAAGACCGATCAGAATATTCAGAATGATCCTGAAAACCCTTCCTTTCTTTTTCATATACTCCTCCCAAAAATCAAAATAAGTGAAACCATTATATCACAGTCTGTCAAGAAAGCCAAGTGATTTCGCGGTGACATGACCGCTTACTCCAGCATGGCTGCCTCGATCAGCTTTTTCGTATAGGCGTGCGAAGGATGCGCAAAGATCTCCTCCGACGGCCCTTCTTCCACGATCCTTCCGTGATCGAGCACGATCACCCGGTGGCAGATCAGCCGGACGATATTCATGTCATGCGACACGAAGATCATCGACATATGCCGCTGTTTCTGCAGCTTCAGAAGCAGTTCCAGTACCTGTGAGGAGACCGTCACGTCCAGCGCGGAAACAGGTTCGTCCGCGATCAGGATCTTCGGATCGTATAAAAGCGCCTGTCCGATGCAGCACCGCTGGCGCTGGCCGCCGGAAAGATCTCTCGGATACCGGTGGAAGATCGCCTCCGAAAGTCCGACTTCCTCCAGCATCTGAAGCGCCATTTCCTGCTGCTTTTCTCTGGAACGGGTCCCTTTGCTCCGGAGCGTTTCCATCAGTGTCCATCCGATCGTATGCGAAGGATTGAGCGCGCTGTACGGATCCTGGAAGATCATCTGCGGCCTCTCATTCCCGGCCAGGACCTTCTCCAGAGGCTGACCGAACAGCCGGATCGTCCCGTCATAGATCCCGTGCAGGCCGGTCAGGACTTTTCCGATCGTAGACTTTCCGCTGCCCGATCCTCCGACGATACCCAGGATCTCATTCTGATAGAGTTTCAGGCTGGCACCGTACACATAGGGCTCCACTTTGACCTTACGGAAAAGGCCGGAAGAGGCTCCGCGGGGCGGATAATAGATCGTTACATCCTCCATCTCCAGTACCGGCGTATCTCCCGGAACAGTCGCTACCCTGGGGATCCTCGCTACCAGTGTTTTCGTATATTCGTGCTGAGGATGATCCAGTACCTCTTTCGTTTCTCCTTCTTCCACGATCTGTCCCTGATACATCACCAGCACTCTGTCGCAGAGACGCCGGATGACATGCAGATCATGGGAGATAAACAAAATGGCGACCCCGGTCCGCTCATGGATCTCTTTCAGAAGATCCAGTATCTGTTCCTGGATCAGAACATCCAGCGCGGTCGTCGGCTCATCCGCGATCAGCAAAGAAGGATCCGTGATCAGCGCGGCCGCGATCATCACTCTCTGTCTCATACCGCCGGAAAGCTCATGCGGATACATCCGGCATACGCCTTCCGGATCCGGAAGACCGACGTCT
This sequence comes from Bacillota bacterium, assembly GCA_017620135.1. Taxonomy (GTDB): domain Bacteria; phylum Bacillota; class Clostridia; order Lachnospirales; family Bianqueaceae; genus RUG760. The sequence goes on along the minus strand of JAFZQZ010000081.1, from coordinate 16,396 downwards.
TCCAGTACCTTCCGTACTTTCTGATGGATCTCTTCCGTGCTCAGAGGCTCTTTCCCCGGATGGAGCCTCAGTGCCTCCGAGACCTGGGATTCGATCCGAAGTACCGGATTGAGAGAAGTCATAGGCTCCTGGAAGATCATGGAGATCCCCAGGCCCCGAAGATCGCATAATTCTTCTTCGGAAAGGCTCAGCAGGTCTTTCCCCTGGAAGAGGATCTGCCCGGAATCGACACGGGCTGATTTTTTCAAAAGACGTATGACAGAAAGGGCTGTCATGGATTTTCCGGAGCCGGATTCACCGACGACGCCCAGAATGTCACCCGGTTTCATCGTGAAAGAAAGTTCCCGGACCACCGTGTCCCTCTCTTCGATCCCGTCATACGGATCATCATCCGGAAAAGACACGTTCAGATGACTGACTCTTAATAATTCATCCATACTCATGCCCCGCTCACTTCCTTAAACCCTTCAGACAGAAGCGCCGCGCCCAGGATCATCAGAATAATGGTGATACCCGGAAAGATCGCGTACCACGGGCAATTGAGCAGAAAACTCTGTGCCTCGAAGAGCATCCGTCCCAGTGACGGGGTGGGTGGCTGTACGCCCAGTCCCAGATAACTCATACTGGCCTCTGCCAGCACCGCGTTGTTGAAACCGATCGCTGCCGCTGTCAGGATACTGATCCTGGCATTCGGCAGGATATGTATCAGAATGATGCGCAGCGGTCTGATCCCCTGCAGCCGGGCGTTGCGGACAAAATCCCGGTCCCGGTACCGGATGACTTCGCTCCGTACCATACGCGCGAAACTCGGGATAAAAAGGATCCCCAGCGCCAGAACGACATTGATGGTGCCCGGACCCAGAAAACTGATCAGCAAAAGTGCCAGAAGTACGCTGGGAAAGGACAGCAGAATGTCATTGAGCCGCATGATGATCTCATCGACGATCCCGCCGAAATAACCGGTCAGCGCGCCGATCATCGTCCCTATGATCCCGCCGATCAGTACCGTGATCAGTGCGACGAGGATCGTGATGCCGCTTCCGTTCATGACACGGGAAAGAACATCCCGCCCGAAATTATCCGTACCCATCCAGTGAAGGAGCGACGGCGCCTCGGAAACACTGGAGGCGTCCATCCTTGTGACGATATAGGGAGTCCAGAACTGACCGATCAGAGACATGACCGCGAAAAAGGATACCAGGATCAGCCCGATCAGAATCTTGGGGTTGAGCCGAAGGAATTCCCGTATACGGGCGAAAGTCCAGCTTTTCTTCATCTCAGCCTCCCCTCCTCAGCCTGGGATCCACCAGCCGGTACAGAAGATCGACCAGAAAATCCAGCGAGACGACCACCGTGGTGATATACATGACGATCGCCTGGACGACCGGATAATCCCTGGCAGAGATCGATGTGATCAGCAGCCTTCCCAGTCCGGGAACACTGAATACCTGTTCCGCGACGATACTGCCTGCCAGGATCTCACCGATGACCAGTGCGAGAAAGGTGATCACAGGGATCAGCGCGTTCCTCAGCACATGGTTTTTCAGTACCTGATCCTCACTGGCGCCATGCGCTCTGGCTGTCCGGACATAATCCTGCGAAAGTTCACCTCTTACAGAGCTTTTGAGAAACCGGACCGTCATCGCGATCTTCGGGATCGCGATCGAGAGCGCCGGGAAGAACAGATATCTAAGCGACAGCCCTTCATAGGCGCCGGGCCGGAAGGCGCGCAGCAGTAAACCAAAGATATAGGTGATGAGGATGCCCAGAAAGAAAGCCGGAACCGCCATCATTACCTGTCCAAGGACTGTCAGGATCCTGTCCGGCAATCTGTCCCTGAACTTCACACAGAAAAGCGCGACAGGGACCGACAGCAGGACGATCAATAAAAAGGAGATCCCCGCAAGTACCATCGTCACCGGCAGACGGCTTCCCAGAAGCTCCCCTACCGTCACGCCCGAATACTGCAGTGACTCGCCGAAATCGCCCCGAAGCGCACCAAAGAGCCACCTTCCGTACCGTATGATGACCGGGTCATTCAGCTGCAGTTTTTCTTCCATTGCCGCGATCTGCTCCGGCGAAGCGTCTACTCCCAGCTTTGCCAGTGCCGCGTTGCCGGGAATGATCGAAAAGATAATAAAAGTCAGAAAAGAAATGACCAGTACCGTCAGGATGAGAGAGAATAATTTTTTGACAATTGCCTGCATACCGGCCACCTCCTTTCCTTCTATTTACCACTGATCTGATAGATCTTCGACACATCCCATGCGGTAGTGGGATAAAACACATATCCGTCGAACTGACTGTTCATCGCGACAAAGTCCGCCGGATCCTCGATGTAGACAGAAGCGGCATTCTCCGCCAGATTCATCTGCATCTGTTTGTAATAGGACGCCTTTTCTTCCGTATCGACTGCTTTCAGTGCCTTCTCCAGCAGTTCATCGTACTCGGCGTTCGAGTAATTCATCATGTTTTTAGGCGCGTCGGTACCGTACTTTGCCATCCAGTCGCTGGGATTGAGCTTTCCGTCAAACCCGATGACCGTCGCTTCATAATCCCGGCCTTTGTAGACGTCGGAAAGCCAGACGGTCCACTCTACCTGTTTGATCGTTACCCTGATGCCTACCAGAGACAGCTGATCCGCGATGATCTGCGCGGTATCCACGTGCTGTGAATAGGCGCTCGGAACTGTGATCGTCAGATCGAATCCGTCCTTGTATCCTGCCTGCTCGAGCAGATCCTTCGCTTTCTGCACGTCGTAGGTATAGACGGAAGCTGCGGCCGGTTCATACCAGGTCGGAAGCTGCGGCGTCATATGGGAACCTATGATGATGCTCTTTCCCGCGAAAAGGAAACTGTTGATGGCATCCCGGTCGACCGCGTAACAGAGCGCCTGACGGACGCGTACGTCGCTGAGCGGTCCTGCCTGATTGTTCAAATACATGGCATGGACCAGGTTCATGTTGCCTTCCACGATCCGGAACTCATCTCCCGCGCTTTTCTTCAGCGCTTCGACCTGCGCGGTCGTCAGATAGTTCAGTACATCGATCGTACCGGCCTGGAGTTCCGTAAACGCGGTATTGACATCCGAGATGAACTTGAAGCGTACCGTATCCAGATAAGGTTCTTTCTCGACCCAGTAATACTGGTTTTTGGAAAGATCCAGATACTGTCCGGCTTTATACTCCGTGACCATATAAGGCCCGGTACCGATGGGGTTCTCATTCGGATCGTTCCCGTCCGGGATGATCGCGAACGTCAGTTCGGACAGAAACTCCGAATCCGGATTGGTAAGGGTGATCCTGACCGTCTTCTCGTCCGGGAAGGACAATTCTTTGACAGACTTAACAAAAGCGGAGTTTTCTCCCGAAAACTCCGCATAACGATTGAAGGAATATTCAATATCTTTCAGGGTCACTTCCTGACCGTTCTGGAATTTTATGCCTTCTCTCAGCGTAAAGACATATTCCGTTCCCGCCTGATCGATCTGATAATCTTCGGCCACCGCCGCGATCAGGTCACCGCTGGAGGAAGGCTTTACCAGTCCTTCATAGATATTGAAAACCACACTTCTCGTTCCTGCGTCTGTACTTTCGTGAGGGTCAAGACTTACCAGATCCTGTGTCATACCGTAGACAAGATGTCCGCCGTACGAAGGCTCTGTTTCCGTGTGTTTCGGAGCGTCCTCTCCGGTCTCTTCTTTCTTGCCGTCTGACGCACATCCGGTCAGTACAGCGGAAAGAATGAGCCCAAATGCCAAAAGAATAGCTAATGATCTTTTCACTTGGAATACCTCGATTCTCGCTCTCTCATATGAAATTGTCTAAAACATTATAGCAGGTTTCTGCTGAAAAATCAAGCCTCGGGACTGGCGCCCGCGCCGGAGGCGATCTCCTGTCCCTGAAGGTACAGCGGCATCAGTTCTTCTTCCAGAAAATCCCCCCACAGCCGTTCCTGCAGGTCGGACAGGAAAAAGCTGATCTTCTCGCAGGAAGAAAGAATGATTTCCGGATTTTTCCTGGACTCCCGGGACCATCCGTAAAGCCTGGAAAGCGTACCGTAATCAGCCGGACGCTTCGTATCGAAGTACTCGATCGTCTCTTCGAGATGCATGATCATATATTCTCCGAGGACCTGTGCGAATTCATCCGCGTAGGTCTCCCAGTACGCCTGTTCGGTAAGCGGATCGTCCGAAGGAAGGATACGGTGACCGTTGTACTCTGACAACAGCTCATATACGAAGGTAAAGTCCTCGGGATGAAGATCACCGGCAGCTACCAGCACACCGTCTTCCTCCGGAGCCTGGCCCGGAAGATCTGTCTCGTCTTCCTCATCCTGCCAGACCGGGCCGGAAGAAGCGCTTTCTTCGTCATCTTCATCGAATGACTCCAGTACATAGCGGCTGTGGAAATGAATGGAATCATAGATCTTGCGGGCAAATACCTGCTGCAGTCTTTCCTGATCGAACGTGTCCAGATAATACCGGTTGAAATCCTGTTCGTCCATCGAAAGTCCGCGGGATTTTCTGAACGCTTCTCTGGCATCTTTTCCCTTCTGCAGGAATTCTGCCGGAGACAGGTCCAGGATCCCTTCATAGATCCGGATCCTGACAGCATCGAAGTCACGAAAGGCTTCTACGTAGTACTCTTCGATCTCATCTTCCGTAAACGGTTCTCCCGGATGAAGCGGTACGATCCCGCCTTTTCTCATATCCTTCCGGATATCGGAAGATAGCTTTCCATGGATCAGATCTTCCTTGACCGCGTCCTCCACGAGATCGAACTGGTACATCAGCTCGTAGTCGATATCCTCATTCAGATCGCCCAGAAGGTCCAGCTCATCTGCGGAAAGATCCTCATCCTGCGCAGCAAAGAATCCTCTCAGATCGCTGCAGCGTTCCATGAATTCTTTCAGTACGGGCGACGCTTCCAGCGGTCCTTCCAGTTCTTCAGCAAAATGCAGAGAAAGCTCATTCATGAGCTTCTCTGCATCGATCCCACGGATCAAAAGTTCTTTGATTTTTTCTGTCATTTTATCTTGTTGGTTCTTTATTTTGATAGACTGTTCAGATGTGTCAGATGCCAGATATCCCTGTCATACTCCAGGACAGAACGATCCGCGGCAAAGTCACCGGACATCGCTGTATTGATGAGCGCTTTGCGGTTCCATGCCAGCTGATCCAGATATACTTTCGACGCTTCATTCTGCGCGCGGCAGTAATCTTCAAAATCAGCCAGGACCAGATACGGATCGGCGATATTTCCGGTATTGTTGAACAGGAGCGAATTCGCGATCCCGGGGAATGCGACTTCATGACCGGGTCGTCCGACGCCGTGCTGGATCGCGCTCACGACACGGTTGATCCAGCTATTGTTCGTATAGAACTGCATCGCGTCGTAGCCGCGGCGGATCAGATTATTCACTTCTTCCGTCTTCATACCGAACAGGAAGAAGTTATCCGCTCCGACACGTTCGAAGATCTCGATATTCGCGCCGTCATAGGTACCAATCGTGATCGCGCCGTTCAGCATGAACTTCATGTTGCCGGTACCGGAAGCCTCGCGGCCTGCGGTGGAGATCTGTTCGGAAAGTTCCGCGGCGGGCATCAGGATCTCTGCCACTGTCACCTTATAATCCTGGATAAATACGACCTTGATGCGGCCGGCCACATCCGGATCATTGTTCACCATATCGGCGACCGCATGGATCAGACGAATGATCTCTTTCGCGCGGCTGTATCCGGGCGCTGCCTTCGCGCCGAAGAGGTATGTCTTCGGAACGACATCCATCGAAGGATTGTCCTTGATCTCATAGTACTGACGAAGGATATGCAGTACATTCAGCAGCTGACGCTTATACTCGTGCAGACGTTTTGCCTGTACGTCGAAAATCGAATCCGGATCGAGGATGATCCCGTTTTCCTTCTCGATATACTTCGCGAGACGGATCTTGTTTTCCCGCTTGATCTGCCCGAATTTCTTCAGGAATTCCGCATCATCCGCGAATGCTTTCAGCTTCTCCAGTTCGTACGGATCTTTCATAAATCCGTTTCCGATCGAATCGGTGATCAGCTGAGTCAGACCGGGGTTGCCCTGTCCAAGCCAGCGGCGATAGGTGATGCCGTTGGTGACATTCGTGAATTTTTCCGGTGTATCCAGATAGAAATCATGGAAGCAGTCATCTTTCAGGATCTGGCTGTGCAGCGCGGAAACACCGTTGACACTGAAGGAGCCGGCGATCGAAAGATGCGCCATGCGGATCTCTCCGCGGCCGACGATCGACATGTAGGCGATCTTCTGCCAGTCGCCGGGAAATACCGTCCACAGATGCTCACAGAAGCGGCGGTTGATCTCCAGGATGATCTGATAGATCCTCGGTACAATCCGCTGGATCAGGTCTTCCGGCCATCTCTCGAGCGCTTCCACCATAACGGTATGATTCGTATAGGCGACCGTATGGGTGGTGATATCCCACGCTTCATCCCAGCTCATGCCGTAATCGTCCATCAGGATACGCATGAGTTCCGGAATGACCATGGCCGGATGCGTATCATTGATCTGGATCGCGATCTTATCGGCCAGTGAGGACAATGTTCCGTAGTGCTCCATGTGTTTCTGGACGATCGACTGGATGGAGGCGGATACGAAGAAATACTGCTGTTTGATACGAAGGGATTTTCCTTCATAGCTGCTGTCTTCCGGATAGAGGACCTTGGAAAGGACTTCCGCCGTTACGGCATGCTCCATCGCTTTCAGGTAATCACCGGAGTTGAACAGGGTCATATTCATCGTATAGACCGACTTCGGCTGCCACAGACGCAGTGAATTGACGATCTTGGACCTGTATCCCGGGATCAGCATGTCGTTCGGAACGGCGCGTACGACGTCACAGTCCACCAGGTGGGCTTTCATTCCGTCTTCTGTCCATTCTTCCTCGACTCTGCCGCCAAAGCGTACTTCCACAGCTTCATCTTCTTTTGTCACCAGCCAGCTTCGGCCGGTATCCAGCCAGCTGTCCGGAAGCTCGGTCTGCTGACCTTCCACAATACGCTGTTTGAAAAGACCGTATTCATACAGGATACTGTAGCCTGTCGCAGGAAGGCCCTGTGAGGACATGGCATCCATATAACACGCGGCAAGTCTTCCCAGACCTCCGTTGCCCAGCGCGGCGTCCTGCTCCACATTGCAGATATCTTCAAAAGTCGTTCCGAAATCCTTCAGAACGCCTTCCATCTGTTTCATCAGTCCCAGACTGAAAACATTGTTGCGAAGAGATCTTCCGAGCAGGAACTCGACAGACAGATAGCAGAGCTGTTTGGCTTTTCTTTTATGGATCGTGTGTTTGGTCGCGACCCATTTGTCCATCATGATATCTCGGATCGTCTGCGCACAGGCATCATAGATCATCAAAGGCTTCGCTTCATCTACCTCTACGCCGTAGTGGCGTTTCAGCTTGCCTTCGATCTTTTCTTTCAGTTCTTTCTTAGTCATTAAAAACTTTCCCCTAACTAACGTGTTACAAATTTATCTTTTTCCGGTGATCTTCCGGTAAAGAGCGATATAATCTTTGGCCGGTCCGTTCCAGGAAACATCGGTCTCCATGGCATTCTTCATCACTTTGGCCCATTTTTCTGAATCGTGATAATCCGCTACTGCCTGACGGATGACATACAGCATGTCATGGGCGTTATACTGCGCGAAGGAATAGCCGTTGCCCGTACCGTCAGCAGCGATAAACGGCTGTACGGTGTCCTTCAGGCCGCCGGTCTCCCGGACGATCGGAATGGTACCGTAACGCATGGCGATCATCTGCGACAAGCCGCACGGTTCAGAGAGCGACGGCATCAGCAGCATATCCGCGCCTGCATAGATCTTCTGCGCCAGATCGATATTGAAGAGGATATTCGCGGAAACCTTGCCCGGATAAGCCCTGGCGGCGGAACGAAGCATCTCTTCATACTGCCACTCGCCTACTCCAAGGACCACCAGCTGCACATCATCACCAAGGATATCATTCAGCACAGCCGCTACCAGATCGAGACCTTTATGGTCCGCCAGTCTGGAGACGATCGCGATGATCGGGACATCGGCCTTCTGATTGAGATTCAAAAGTTTCTGCAGTTCCAGCTTGTTGACCTTCTTGTCCTCGATGGTCTCCAGCGAATAATTCTTGAACAGGTGGGTGTCCGTTTTCGGATCATACATCACCGTATCGATACCGTTGACGATCCCGGACAGCTTCGGGCTCTCCTGACGGAGAAGATCCTGCAGGCCATGAGCGAAGAACGGATCCTTGATCTCTTCGGCATAGGTCGGAGAAACGGTGGTGATCCAGCTGGCTGCCAGAATACCGGTCTTCATATAGTTGACACAGTTGTCGAACTGCAGATATCCGCCGGCATAGTCATTCCAGTCCACACCAAGCACGTTCTCGACGATATCCGGCGAGAAAATGCCCTGATACTGGATGTTATGGATCGTGTAAACGACCTGAAGCTTCGCGTACATCTCATTGACCCCGCGGTAGAACTTGTTCAGGTAGAACGGTACCAGACCGGTCTGCCAGTCATTACAGTTCATCACATCGGGTTCGAAATCGATGTGCTGCAGCATCTCCAGCGCCGCTTTAGAGAAGAACGCAAAACGCTCCGCGTCATCATAGTGGCCGTAATAACCCTTACGGCCGAAATAATACTGATTATCCAGCAGATAGTAGATGACATCGCCGACTTTCGCTTCGAAAATACCGCAGTACTGACTTCTCCAGGAAAGCGGGACCCACATTTCTTTGACGAAATGCATCTGATCTTTCAGTTCCTGGGGGATCTCCTGATACAGCGGAAGCACGACGCGGCAGCCTACCATCCGGCGGCGAAGCGCGGCCGGAAGCGCACCGGCGACGTCGCCGAGGCCGCCCGATTTCGCAAACGGGACAGCCTCAGCAGAGACGTATAATACTTTCATACTTAAACCACCGAACCTTTTGCGAGAACCATGGGATACATCTTATAACCGAAGAGTTTACGGTTCTCACGTATAACGACGTCTTTATCGATAATGGCATATTCAAGCTGTGATCCTGCCTGGATCTCACAGTCCTGCATCACGATGCTGTTGCGGATGACCGCGCCTTTACGGACGCGCACACCGCGGAAGATCACGCTGTTCTCGACGGTGCCTTCAATAATGCAGCCGTCCGCGACCAGCGAATTCTTTACGTTCGAACCATCGCGGTAGATCGCGGGAGACTCGTCACGGATCTTGGTGAAGATCTGTCTGTCGGTATAGAACAGCGCTTTGCGGATATCCTCGTTCAAAAGATCCATGTTGGCGTCGAAATAGGACGCAACGGAATCAATTTTAGCACAATATCCGTCATATTCATAGCCATAAATTTTGAGATCATTGACCCGTCTTTGCAGAACATCTCTGTGCAGGCTGTACATATTATGGCTCGCGCACTCGGCGATCAGCGTCTCCAGAAGGCCCCGGCCGATCACGATCTGGCTGATGCCCAGGTTGACTTCGCCCTTCACCAGCGCGGGAGAAGGATTGATCGCTACATCCAGGATCCTGCCATCTTCACCGACGGTATAAATGGTACCGGTCTCGCCGTTGTCCTTCTGCTCCAGAACAGCCTTATGATAAATAACGGTAATATCCGCTTCCTTCTCCTCATGGAAATCCACGACGTCACGGAAGTCCATATTGAAGATACAGTCCGCGGAAGTAAGGATCACGTTTTCCGCATCGGATTTACGGATGAAGTTGGCAGCGTTCAGAAGCGCTTCCATCTTGCCGCGGTAAACACCGGTGCCGGCGTAGCCGGATCCGCCCTGTGAGAAAGGCGGAAGCAGATACATGCCGCCGTTCTTACGGGAAAGATCCCATTCTTTACCGGATCCCAGATGGTCCATCAGAGACTGATAGCTGTCTCTGGTGATGATACCTACCTTGGTGATACCGGAATTGACCAGATTCGAAAGAGCGAAGTCTACGATCCTGTAACGTCCGCCGAAAGGAATGGAAGAAAGCGCACGCTTCTGTGTGAGCGCTTTCATCTGCTCATCGTTCTGATAGGCGAACAAAAGACCCATTGTGCTTTTCATGCGTTTTCACCTCCTTAGACACGATCCTGATCCAGCATCTCGCCCGGTTTGACGACGACACCGTCTCCGATCTTGATTTCATCTGCCAGAACTGCCATATAACCTGTCATCTTGCCTGGTTCGCAGAATGCTTTCGCGACTTCTTCCGCTGCGCCGATCCTGGCACCTTTGCCTACCTTCGTCTCCTGACCGATGATCGAATACTCGACGATCGCGCCGTCGCCGATCACAGAATTGGGCAGGATCACGGAATCCTTGATCACAGCGCCTTCGCCGATATGCACGCCGTAGAAGATCACGGAATGCTCGACCTTGCCGTTGATCACGGAGCCTTCGCAGACCATGGAGTTCCTGATATCGGAATTAGGTCCGTTATAAACCGGAGGCTCATTGGGATTGCGGGCGTAGATCTTCCAGGTGTTGTCATTCAGTTTGACGGGAGAATCTTCCAGCAACAATTCCATGTTCGCTTCCCACAGAGACTGCAGTGTTCCGACGTCTTTCCAGTATCCCGCGAATTCATAGGTGTAAAGCGGTTCGCCGGCGTTCAGCATGTTCGGGATGATATTCTTTCCGAAGTCATTGCTGGAGGTAGGATCCGCCTCATCTTCTTCCAGATACTTCTTCAGCTTGGCCCAGGTAAAGACATAAACGCCCATGGAAGCCTTGGTTGATTTGGGATGTTTCGGTTTCTCTTCGAACTCATAAACCTTGTTGTCTTCATTCGTATTGAGGATACCGAAGCGGCTGGCTTCTTCCAGCGTCACGTTGAGCGCGGCGATCGTTGCGGAAGCACCCTTCTCCTCATGATACTCGATCATCGCGTTGTAATCCATCTTGTAGATATGGTCGCCGGAAAGAATGACCACATATTCCGGATCATAACGCTCGATGAAGTGCATGTTCTGATAAATGGCATTGGCGGTGCCTTTGTACCATTCATCATTTGCACCGCGGCTGTACGGCGGCAGTACGGAAACACCGCCATCGTTGCGGTCCAGATCCCAGGGCTGGCCGTTGCCGATATAAGCGTTCAGATCCAGCGGCATGTACTGAGTCAGTACACCCACTGTGTCAATGCCTGAGTTAACACAGTTACTCAGGGGAAAATCGATGATCCGGTACTTGCCGCCAAAGGGAATTGCCGGTTTGGCAACCTTTTTGGTCAGCACGCCCAGACGGGACCCCTGGCCACCGGCCAGAAGCATAGCTACGGTCCTTTTTTTCGTGCGCATGGTATCCTCCTTCAAAGATATGATGATTTAATTATTCTGCTTTTTCTGCTTTCTCAGCCTTGTCGGCTTCGTCCGCTTTGGCTTTGGGTTTACGCTTCGGTCTCAGTGTGAAATAGACAGCGCTAAGCGGCGGTACCGTGATATCGATGGAATAATCGTACCGGTGCATCGGAATCTCCTCTGCCGGGATCCATCCCTCATTCTTCACGCCGGAACCTCCGTACTTCTCGTCATCACTGTTCAGCGCTTCGACATAATAAGCGTATTTTTCCACACCGATCCTGTAGTGTTCACGCAGTACCGGCGCGAAGTTCACGACACATACCACTTCCTTTCCGTCCCGGTCGATCCGGCGGAAGGAAACGATATTCTGTGTGTTGTCATCATAACAGATCCATTTGAAGCCGTCCCAGGAATCATCCTGTTCATACATGGACGAATGCTTCAGATAGAAATGATTCAGATCCTTCACATATTCATGCAGTTTCTGATGCATGTTGTAGCTAAGCAGGAACCAGTCGAGCTGTTTGTGATAATCCCACTCGATGAACTGCCCGAACTCGCCTCCCATGAACAGCATCTTTTTCCCGGGATGTCCCATCATATAGCCGTAGAAAGCGCGCAGTCCGGAGAACTTCATGCCGTAATCGCCCGGCTGCTTGTCCAGCAGGGACTTCTTGCCATGCACGACTTCATCGTGCGACATGGGCAGGATATAGTTCTCGGAGAAAGCGTAGGTCAGCGAGAAGGTGATATTGTTGTGATGGTCACGGCGGAAGAACGGATCCATCTGCACATAGCACAGCATATCGTTCATCCAGCCCATGTTCCACTTGAAGTTGAATCCAAGACCGCCATCCTCCACCGGCTTGGTCACCAGCGGCCAGGCAGTGGATTCCTCCGCGATCATCAGGGCACCGGGATGCTCCTTGAAAACAGCCTTGTTCAGTGTCTGAAGGAACTCGACGGCTTCCAGGTTCTCTCTTCCGCCGTACTTGTTCGCGACCCATTCGCCGTCCTTACGGCAGTAGTCCAGATACAGCATGGCGGCGACGGCATCGACACGAAGTCCGTCCACATGATACATATCCAGCCAGTACATCGCGCTGGAGATCAGGAAGCTGACGACTTCCTTCTTTCCGTAGTCAAAGACCTTGGTGCCCCATTCGTAATGCTCGCCTTTTCTGGGATCCTCGTACTCGTAAAGCGCCTGACCGTCAAACATGGCCAGGCCCGGCTCATCCTTTGGGAAGTGGGCGGGTACCCAGTCCATGATGACGCCGATCCCGTGCTGATGGCAGATATCCACGAATTTCATGAGATCCTTCGGCGTTCCGAAACGGGAAGTAGGCGCAAAATATCCCAGCACCTGGTATCCCCAGGAGCCGTCGAAAGGATATTCCGATAAAGGCATGACCTCGATATGGGTATAGCCCATTTCCTTGACATATTTGACCACTTCCTGCGCGATGGAAACATAGTCGTAGAATTCACCGCCGTCACGCATTTTCCAGGAACCAAGATGCATCTCATAGATATTCATCGGCGCACGGTACGGAACCGTTTTCGCACGCTTGGCAAGCCATTTTTCGTCATGCCATTCGTAGCCGTTGATATCGTAGATCTTGGACCCGGTCGCCGGCCTTGTTTCCATATGAAAACCGAAAGGATCGCTCTTTAAAACGACCCGTCCGTCCGAGCCAACCACGCGGTATTTATAGGTGTCATAGGTCTTCAGACCGTAAGCGAAACCTTCCCAGATGCTCTGATCCGGCATCCGGACCATCTGGATCGCATTCCACTCCTGCCATCCATTGAAATCGCCGATGACTTTCACATCCCACGCATGTGGGGCCCATACCCTGAAGACAGTACATGGATTCCCTTCCGCGTCTACCGCCGGGTGCTGCCCGAAGTAGGAATAAGCTCGGTAATTTGTACCTTCATGAAATACATACGAGTCAAAATTGTCCTGTGTGTTCATGATGTTCCTCTTCTTCGATCATTATTTGTCGAATTTGACCGACTTATTATAGTAAATATACCATATACTGTGCATTTGGTCAATGTAAAATCGCAATAAGCTCGTCTTCCGTAATGATCGGAATCCCCAGTTCCTTCGCCTTTTTATTCTTGGAAGAGGTGCTGGTGATATCATTATTCACCAGATAGGTGGTATTTTTGCTCACCGAACCTGCCACCTTCGCGCCTTTTGAGATCAGAAGGTCTTTCAGCGCGTCCCTGTTTTCGAAGTGCTCCAGCGATCCGGTAATGACAAATGTCATTCCTTTCAGGGATTTTTCGCTGCTTCCATCCTCACTTTCATCAGCCGGACGGGCAAATTCCAGATACTGCACCAGATCATCGATCATGTCCGCATTCTCCTGCTGACGGAAGAACCGGAAGATATCGCCGGCCATGACAGGGCCGATGCCGTCGATGGAAGAAAGGAATGCTTCATCCGCGTCCCTCAGCTTCTGAAGATCCTGACCTGCCGCGTCAGCCAGAAGTCTGGCGGCGGCGGTACCGATCCCCGGGATACCGACAGCAGCCAGCAGCCGGAAAAGTTCCGTATGCCTCGAGCGCTCGACCGCATCGAGCAGTTTATCACAGGATTTGACGCCGAAGCCTTCCATTTGTTCGATCACGTCCCGATGATCCTTCAGACGGTAGAGATCCCCGAAGGAATTCAGGATCTCCTGCTCGGACAGCCGCTCGATGATCGCTTCCGATATTCCTTCGATATTCATCCCGCTTCTGGAAACGAAGTGTTCCAGCGCTTTCAGGGATTTCGCCGGACAGGAAGGATTCGCGCAGACCAGGACCTGTACGTCTTCCCTGGTCAGGATCTCAGTCTTTCCGCCGCAGCGCGGGCAGAATTCAGGGATCTCAAGCGTATCCGATTTCGTCAGGTTTTCCGCGATCTGCGGAATGATCATATTCGCTTTATAGACCGTGATCGTATCCCCGATGCCCAGCTTCAGCTCCCGGATAATGCTGACGTTATGGATACTAGCCCGTTTGACGGTCGTTCCCTCCAGTTCCACCGGCTCGAAGATCGCGACAGGATTGATGAGACCGGTCCTGGACGGGCTCCACTCGACTTCCAGCAGTTTCGTGGGCGCCTGTTCGTCCTGCCATTTGAAGGCCATGGAATCTCTCGGGAACTTCGCAGTCGAACCGAGTGCCGCGGATCTTGCTATACTGTCGATCGTCAGCACCAGTCCGTCCACCGGATACGCATAATCACGCACGATATCGGTAAAGGACTTCTCCGCTTCCGGGAGTGTTTCCTTCGTTACCATTTTATAAGGCACAGGATCGAATCCGAGAGACTTCAGCCACAGCAGTTCCTGCTCCTTCGAATCCCGGAACTGGTCCATGGGGACATCCGCTTCGATAAACGTATAGACCATCACATGTACATGCCGTTCTTTCGCGATCCGGCTGTCCAGCTGACGGACCGATCCGCTGCAGAGATTTCTCGGATTCTTGTACTGTTCATCCGGCGGAAGCTGTTCGTTGATCTTTCTGAAGTTCTCATAGGAGATGAGGGCCTCGCCGCGAACGACAAGGTGACCTTCAAAGGGGATCCTGATGGGCACGCCTTCGAATACACGGGCATTGGAAGTGATGACTTCACCGACTTCTCCGTTGCCGCGGGTAGCTGCCTGTGACAGTTCCCCTCCTTCATACGTCAGGACCACTGTCAGGCCGTCCAGCTTCCAGGAGAGCATGCCGGTCTCATCCCTGAGGAAGGATTGGAGCTGTCCGAGATCTTTTGTTTTGTCCAGAGATTTCATAGGAACACTGTGCCGCACCTTCGGCAGCTCGCTGACGATCTCATAGCCCACTTTCTGGGTGGGTGAACCGGCCAGGATAATGCCCGTTTCGTTTTCCAGTGCCGCCAGTTCATCGTACAGCCTGTCGTATTCCAGGTTGGACATGATCTCTTTTTCTTCGGAATAATAGGCACGCGCGGCTTCATTCAGCACATCGACCAGTTCTTTCATCCGATCCTTCAGTTTCTGCACTGTCGTATCATCCTTTGGATCCATGCTTCTCTCCTTTACATTTTCTTCAGGCCGGCGAGCTTGGCAAACAGCAGCTTCTCGCCCACTTTGGAAAAGTTGACTCTGACCTGATAATCCGCGTTCACGGATTTAACCTCCGTGACCGTTCCCAGGCCGAATTTCTTATGCATGACCGTATCTCCCACCTGAAGCGTCTCCATCCCGGAAGGCGCCTGAATGGGACGTTCAGAAGATTCTCCTTTGGACATTTCATGCCCTCCGGAAAACGGCCGCGTTCCCAAATTGCCGGATCCAGCTGTCCTTGGCCGGGACAGATAAGGATTCTCTCTTTCCCGGATCTCCTCTGCCCAAAGGCTTCGCCCGGTCCTCCCGTAAGCCCTGCTCGCCGGACGGGACAAAAAGTCCGGCAAATCATCCATGACCGGATCCTCCGATGACTCACGTGTGATCGCGCTGTTCGGCAATTCTCTCAAAAAGATCGACGGTTTGGAAAGCTGTTCCATTCCATGCACATGGCGGGATTTGGCGTAGCTGAGATAAAGCTTTTTCTGCGCTCTCGTGATCCCTACATAGCATAATCTTCTTTCTTCTTCCAGATCCTCCGGACTGGTGGACGTCATGCTCATATAGCCGGGGAAGATCCCATCCTCCATTCCGGTCATGAACACCACCGGAAACTCCAGTCCCTTGGCGGAATGCAGTGTCATCAGAGATACGACGTCGGCGCCTTCTTCGAATTCATCGATCGCGGCCACCAGCGCCAGTTCGTCCAAAAATCCGGTCAGGGACGGTTCTTCGTTCTGCGATTCATACTGGTCCGCACGGGCGATCAGTTCATCGATGTTCTGCTGACGGTCTTCCAGCTTGGTCGGATCGTCTGCCTGCAGATAGGCGATATACTCTGTTTCTTTCAGGATCAGCCGGATCAGCGCGCAGATACTGATCCCACTCTCGTTGGCGCCGCGGAACTTACCGAGAAGTTCTGAGAAAGCCGCGAGTTTCCCGGCGCTTCTTCTAAG
>JAFZQZ010000080.1 GCA_017620135.1 Bacillota bacterium | reverse complement strand
TCTCAATTGAACGTACAATTTGACGGTTTTATATTGAGAATTCTAAACACAGTTGGATGGGTGTTGGAAAAGACCCTTCAAACCCACAAAACAAAAGAAACAAAAATGTATAAAAATATGTTATACTGTAGAAAGCGGGGCGTTAGGCCCAATATTATACGAAACGGGGGATTATAATGAGTATTCCGACACCACATAATACCGCTAAAAAAGAGGATATCGCAGCAAAGGTGCTTATGCCCGGTGATCCGCTGCGTGCCAAATTTATTGCAGAGAACTTCCTTGAGGGCGCAAGATGCGTTAACGAAGTCCGCAACATGTTTGCCTTCACGGGAACATATAAAGGGGAGCCCGTTACCGTAATGGGTTCCGGAATGGGTATGCCGTCCATCGGTATCTATTCCTACGAGCTTTTCAATTTCTTCGGCGTAGAAAATATCATCCGCATCGGCTCTGCCGGCGCGCTGGATCTGAATATCCATGTTCGTGATCTGGTCTTTGGTATGGGCGCCTGCACCAACAGCAACTTCGCGAATCAGTTCCATCTGCCCGGCTTCTTCGCACCGATCTGTGATTTCGAACTGCTGAAAACTTCCACGAAGATCGCACAGGAACTCGGACTTCGTTTCCATGTCGGCAATCTCCTTTCCGCTGATACTTTCTATGGTGATGATATGGGCATCCCCGAAGTCATGCAGTCGAACGCGGCCTGGGCGAAGATGGGCGTCATGGCGGCCGAAATGGAAGCTGCCGGTCTTTATATGAACGCGGCCCGCGCCAACAAGCCGGACGCTCCCAGACGTGCGCTTGCCATCTGCACCATTTCCGATCATATCCTGACCGGAGAGGCCACCACTGCGGAGGAAAGACAGAATACCTTCACCGATATGATGAAAGTAGCGCTTCGCACCGCGAAGGAGTTCGATCATGAGTAAACGCGTCTTTCTGATCGTGCTGGATTCCTGCGGGATCGGTGAAGAACCGGATGCCGCTCTGTTCGGAGACGCGGATTGCAATACCATGCTCTCCATTTCAAAGGATCCGGCTTATCGTAATGAGAATACCCGTGCGATCGGCCTTGCCAACATCGACGGCCAGGCATACCTTGGCCCGGTCGATTCACCGATCGGCGCTTACGCAAGACTCAGGGAAGCCTCCATGGGCAAGGATACGACGATCGGTCACTGGGAGATCGCCGGTGTGATCTCCGAACAGCCTATGCCTACCTATCCGAAGGGATTCCCGGAAGAAGTCCTGGAGCCTTTCCGTCAGGCTACCGGCCGCGGTGTGATCTGCAACCTGCCCTATTCCGGAACCGATGCGATCCGTGACTATGGTGAGGAACATATGAGGACCGGGGACCTGATCGTCTATACCTCAGCGGATTCTGTTTTCCAGATCGCGGCCAACGAGGCTCTGGTACCTCCGGAACTTTTGTACGAGTACTGCCGGATCGCCAGGAACATCCTTACTGGGCCTCACGCGGTCGGCCGTGTGATCGCCCGTCCGTTCATCGGCACCTGCAAGGAGGATTTCAAGCGGACAGCGAACCGCCATGATTTCTCCCTGGAGCCGACCGGCGAGACGATGCTCGATGCCATCAAAGCTGCCGGACAGACCGTCTACGCGATCGGCAAGATCAATGATATCTATGCTGGCCGCGGCGTGACGGAATATGTCTATACCCACAGCAACACCGAAGGCATGGAAAAGACGATGGAAGCACTTAGTAAGGATTTCGAAGGTCTGTGCTTTACCAACCTGGTCGACTTCGATATGCTCTACGGCCACCGCCGTGATATCACCGGCTACGCGAAAGCGTATGCCCAGTTCGACGAATGGCTTGGCGAGTTCATGAAGAAGATGGGACCGGAAGATATCGTGATGATCACAGCTGATCACGGCTGCGATCCGGGTGATCAGCACCATACGGATCATACGAGGGAATATATCCCTTACCTGGCTTACGGCAAAGCCCTCGAGCCGAAAAACTACGGGACTCAGCCGACCTTCGCGGCGATCGCGGCTACGATCACGGACTATCTTGGCGTACCGTATACCTGCAAAGGCAAAGTCCTGAAATAGAAAACACAAGGAGAATCACCATGACGAACGAACAGCTCTGTCAGGAAGCTCTTCAGGCCATGAAGAAAGCCTATGCTCCGTATTCCGGCTACAAGGTAGGAGCGGCGCTTCTTTTGGCGGACGGGAAAGTCTATACCGGATGCAACATCGAAAACTCCTCCTTTACACCGACCATCTGCGCGGAACGCACCGCTTTTTTCAAAGCCATCAGCGAACGAAAAGAACAATCTCTGCCGGAATTTGTCCGGATCGCGGTATGCGGAGGTGAAGGCGGGAAGATCACCGGTGCTTTTCCTCCCTGCGGGGTGTGCCGGCAGGTCATGAGCGAGTTCTGTACAGACAGTTTTGAGATCCTGATGATCACGTCGGCCGATCCCGTGCGGTATGAAACATGCCGGCTCCCTGAACTTCTGCCATTTCGTTTTTCACCGGATTATCTTGAAAACAAGGGTTGATTCTTCGGCAGTTTTCTATTAAAATATAGTGGATATAGAGCGACTCACCCTCGCTTTAATCAAATACTACTCTTATAAGGAGAGAAAACACATGAAAAAGATTCTTGCTCTGATGCTCAGCCTGGCTATGTGTGTGATGGTCCTGGCTGGATGCTCCGGCAACGGTGCTGGCGGCGACGCTGCCAACATGAAAGTCGCCATGGTTACCGACTACGGTGACATCACCGACCAGTCCTTCAACCAGACCACTTATGAAGCCTGCAAGGCCTGGGCAGAAGCCAACAAGGTTGACTTCACCTACTTCAAGCCCCAGTCCAACTCCGATGAGGACCGTGTTTCCATGATCGAGAAGGCTGTTGACGAAGGCTATACCGTCGTCGTTATGCCCGGTTATGCGTTCGCTCCCGCGATCGAAAAGACCGCCGGTGAATATCCGGATGTCACCTTTATCGCGCTGGACGTTTCCTCCGGCGACTTCTCCGCGGATTACAAGCTTCCTTCCAACCTCTACTCTGCTGTATACCAGGAAGAGCTCTGCGGTTACATGGCTGGCTACGCTGCTGTCAAGCTTGGTTACACCAAGCTCGGCTTCCTTGGCGGTATGGCTGTTCCCGCTGTTGTCCGTTATGGCTACGGATTTGTTCAGGGCGCTGACGCTGCTGCTGCTGAGATCGGCGCTGATGTCGAGATCAACTATGCATACGGCAACCAGTTCTATGGTGATGCGGATATCACCGCTGCCATGGATACCTGGTACGCGGCTGGCACTGAGATCGTATTCGCCTGCGGCGGCGGCATCTACTCCTCCGCGGCTGAAGCTGCTCAGAAAGTCGGCGGCAAAGTGATCGGCGTTGACGTCGACCAGGCTGCTACAATCGATGGCACCTATGGTGCTGGCATGACCGTTACCTCCGCTATGAAGGGTCTTGGCGCTACTGTTAACACCATGCTGACAGCTGTCAAAGAAGGCAAGTTTGAAGGCGGAAAGATCGACAACCTTGGTCTTGTTTCCGATACTCCTTCCGAGAACTATGTCCAGCTGGCTCCTTCCACCCAGTTCGGCGCTGGCTTTACTGAGGATGACTACAATGCGCTGGTCAAAGCGATGAACGCCGGTACCGTTAAAGTCAACAACGATATCACTATCTCTGCCGCTGACAACGCGAAAGTCGCGAAAGTCAACGATCAGGGCAACATCAAATAATATTGCTCCTGTATAGACAAAAAGGAGAGAGTTAATGCTCTCTCCTTTTTCCAATCAAACCTACCCAAGAGGAAGAAGGGAGGAACCACCCATGTCGGCAGAAAACACGGCACAGGTCCAGCAGGAACCCTATGCTATAGAGATGCTGCATATTACCAAACGGTTCCCGGGAATCATTGCGAATGACGACATTTCTCTTCAGCTGAGAAAAGGCGAGATCCACGCGCTGCTCGGAGAGAACGGCGCCGGAAAATCCACCCTTATGTCCGTTCTGTTCGGACTGTATCAGCCGGAGGAAGGCGAGATCCGCAAAAACGGTCAGAAAGTTGAGATCCACGATCCCAACGACGCCAACGATCTGGGGATCGGTATGGTGCATCAGCACTTCAAACTGGTCGAATGCTTTACAGTACTTGACAATATTATTCTGGGCGTAGAACCCAATAAGGCGGGATTTCTGCAAAAAGCGGAAGCCCGTGAAAAAGTTCTTGCTCTGTCCGAAAAATACGGATTGAAAGTCGATCCGGACGCCGTGATCGAAGACATCACGGTCGGTATGCAGCAGAGAACTGAAATCCTCAAGATGCTTTACCGTGACAATGAGATTCTGATCTTCGACGAACCAACGGCTGTTCTGACACCGCAGGAGATCGAAGAACTCATGCAGATCATGAGAAACCTCGCGGCTGAAGGCAAATCGATCCTTTTCATTTCCCACAAACTGAACGAGATCATGTCCGTCGCGGATCGCTGCTCGGTCCTTCGTAAAGGAAAATACATCGGTACCGTCAATATTGCTGACACCACCGCTGAAGGTCTGTCCGCCATGATGGTCGGCCGTAACGTTAACTTCCATGTAGAAAAAGGCCCGGCACATCCGACGGATGTCGTTCTGGAAGTCAGAGATATGTCAGTCGCTTCCAAGACCCATCCCGCCGATGCGGTCAAAAATGTCTCCTTCAAAGTCCGTAAGGGTGAGATCGTATGTATTGCCGGTATCGACGGCAATGGTCAGACGGAACTCGTCTATGGCCTGTCCGGTCTGGAACCTGTCAAGAGCGGCAGCATTTTCCTGAACGGGACCGATATCACCCATATGTCGATCCGCAAGAGAAGTACCAGCGGTATGTCTCATATTCCGGAAGACCGTCACAAACACGGCCTTGTCCTCGACTATACACTGGAAGACAATATCGTCCTGCAGCGTTATTTCGAGCCGGAATTCACATCAAAAGCCGGTCTTCTTCGCCGTGACAATATTCGTGCGTATGCCGAGAAGATCATAGATCAGTATGACGTTCGTTCCGGACAGGGCCCCATCACGATCGCCCGTTCCATGTCCGGTGGTAACCAGCAGAAAGCGATCGTCGGCCGTGAGATCGATAAGAACCCGGATCTTCTGATCGCTGTTCAGCCCACCCGTGGTCTGGACGTCGGCGCGATCGAAGGAATCCATAAAGAACTGGTAGGCTTGCGTGACGCAGATAAAGCTGTCCTGCTCGTCTCGCTTGAACTGGATGAGGTCATGGATGTTTCCGACCGTATTCTGGTCATGTATGAAGGTGAGATCGTCGGCGAAGTCGATCCCAAGAATACCACCGTCGAAGAACTGGGTCTTTATATGGCCGGTGCCAAGAGAGATGAGGTGAAAGCATGAGTAAACCTAAAGAAAAGAAAAGCCTGTTCCAGAACGACGGCTTTCAGGCGTTGCTTGCTTCCCTGATCTGTATCGTTCTGGGTATGCTGATCGGCTTCATCGTCCTTCTGTTCATCAATCCGAGCGGCGCGGGCGGTGCCATCACGGCCGTTATCAAAAACTTCCTGAACTATTCCCGTGCGTCTCTGCAGATCAAAAACTTCGGCAACACGCTGGTCAAAATGGCTCCCCTGCTGATGTGTTCCCTGTCCGTCCTGTTCTGCTATAAGGTCGGTCTGTTCAACATCGGTGTAGCCGGTCAATATGTCGTCGGCGCCTGCATCAGTATTTATGCCGCGCTGGCCTGGGGTCTTCCCTGGTGGCTGTGCCTGCTTCTGGCGATCATCGTCGGCGCCATTTACGGCGCGATCGTTGGTGTTCTGAAAGCGTACTGCAATGTCAACGAGGTCATCTCCGGTATCATGCTCAACTGGATCGGCCTTTACACCACAAACATGATCCTCTCGAGCGTGAAAGAATCCACCAGTCCCTATACCCTGCATATCCGCGACTATTCTCCGCAGTCCGTTCTTCCGAACATCGGCTTCTCCAAACTTTTCGCCGGCAACGAATATATGTCCATCGCGATTCCGCTGGCCATCATCATCGCTGTCGCGATCAAGATCATTCTGGATAAGACGAAATTCGGATATGAACTCAAAGCGACAGGCTGCAACAAAAACGCGGCAAAATACGCCGGTATGGCGGAAAAACAGAACATCATCATCACTCTCGCGATCGGTGGTGCGCTGGCAGCCTGCGGCGGTGCTTTCCTGTACCTGACGGATTACGAGCTCTGGGAAGTCACCACTTCTTCCGTGCCCGGCATGGGCTTCAACGGTATCGCGGCCGCTTTCCTGGGCGGTCTGAATCCGGTCGGAACGATTTTCGCTTCCTACTTTATCCAGCATATCACCTCCGGTGGCGCATATGTGGATAAGACTCTTTATTCCTCTCAGATCTCCGATCTGATCTCCGCGCTGATCATTTATCTGTGCGGCTTCGTAGGCTTTATGAAGCTGGCGATGAAAAAGTACAGTGCGGCCAAAGCAGCCAAATCCGGCCAGATCGACAATGTCAACGCGGAACCGGAACCCAAGGCTCCTGAAGAGGAAGAAGCTCCGACAGACCTTGATACCAAGTCTGAGGAAGGAGGTAAAGAATAATGTTACTGCTTCTGCAATATACCCTGATTTTCTCCTCCGTCCTGATGCTGGTCGCGTTGGGCGGCTGTTATTCCGAACATTCGGGCGTCATCAACCTGGGTCTGGAAGGTATCATGGTCATCGGTGCCCTTGGCGGTGCGCTGGTCATGCGTTTCCTTCCATCGGGCACACCCGGTATCCTGGTCGTTCTCCTGACGATCGGCGGCGCTGTTCTGTTCGGTGTTGCCTACTCCGCTCTTCTGGCTGTTGCCTGTATCAACTTTAAGGCGGATCAGACGATCGTCGGTACAGCACTGAACATATTGGGAACCGCACTCGCGACCGTGCTTGTGAAGGCCATCAATATGCACATCAATCCGGATGATGTTTCTTCCACCATCCAGTATGTTACCCCCAAGCAGAGTTTCATCGCTTATATAGGCTCTTTCCAGTTCAACTGGTTCATGGTCATCGCGATCCTCGCGCTGGTCGTCGCTTACGTCGTCCTTTACAAGACTAAATTCGGTCTTCGGATGATGGCCTGCGGCGAACATCCACAGGCAGCTGCTTCTGTCGGTATCAATGTTTACAAGATGCGCTGGTCCGGTGTCCTGATCTCCGGTATCTTCGGTTCTCTCGGCGGTATCTGCTACATTCTGGCAGGTGTTTCCGAGTGGAAGTTCGAAAACGGTGTTGCCGGTTTCGGTTTCCTTGCCCTGGCTGTTATGATCTTCGGTCAGTGGAAACCCACGAGGATCGCGCTCGCCGCTCTCCTTTTCGGTATGTTCCGTGCTCTGTCGAACGTTTATATCGGAATCGACTTCCTGGCAGCGCTGAACATTCCCAGTACGGTCTACAATATGTTCCCGTACATCATTTCGCTGATCGTTCTGGCCTTTACATCCAAGAATTCCAAGGCTCCCAAGGCCGAGGGTATCCCGTACGATCCCGGCCAGAGGTAAAAACTGTTTTAGAAGAAAAGAGCCGCTTCTTTCGGGACGCGGCTCTTATCTTATCCCTATGACGGAGGTGATCTTCTGTGAGAATGTACGATATTATCGAGAAGAAGCGGAATGGCTATCCTCTTTCGGAAGAAGAGATCCGCTTTTTCATCAAAGGTTATACGGACGGGTCTATTCCTGACTATCAGGCTTCGGCACTCTGTATGGCCATCTATTTCCGTGGCATGGACGATCAGGAGATCTCCATCCTGACGGATGCCATGGCCCATTCCGGCGATACCGTAGATCTGTCCCGCTTTGGCAATCTGTCCGCGGACAAGCACTCTACCGGCGGCGTCGGGGATAAAACTTCCCTGATCGTTATCCCTGTCGTGGCTTCCCTTGGTGCCAAACTCGCCAAGATGAGCGGCCGCGGCCTCGGTCATACCGGCGGTACGGTCGATAAGCTCGAATCCATTCCCGGCTATGAAACAGCCATGGACGGCGATACGTTCATGCGTCAGGTCGAGGATGTCGGCCTGGCGATCGTCGGTCAGTCCGGCAATCTTACGCCAGCGGACAAGAAGCTTTACGCACTGCGTGATGTGACGGCTACGGTGGATTCGATCCCGCTGATCACTTCCAGTATCATGTCCAAGAAACTGGCCGCCGGCGCGCATAACATCGTCCTGGATGTCAAGGTAGGTTCCGGTGCCTTTATGAAAACACCGGAGCAGGCCAGGGAGCTGGCAGTCAAGATGGTCACCATCGGTAAACTGTGCGGAAGGAACATGGCTGCCGTCCTTTCCAACATGGATGTTCCGCTCGGGACCCATATCGGCAATGCGCTGGAGGTCAAAGAAGCGCTCGGTGTTCTTCGCGGCGAGATCCATAATGACCTTCGCGAAGTCTGCGAAGTCCTTGCTTCCAACCTGATCTCAATGGTTTTGGATATTTCGCTGGAAGAAGCTGAAATTCGAGTAAAAGACGCGATCGACTCCGGCGCTGCCTATCAGAAAATGCGTGAATGGATCAAGGCTCAGGGCGGTGATGTTCGCTACATCGATGATCCCTCTCTCTTCCCTGATTCAAAGATCTGCTATCAGGTCCTTTCTCCCAGAGATGGCTATATCGAAGCCATGGATGCGGAATCGATCGGTCTTGCCAGTGTCATGCTCGGCGCTGGACGTGAAAGAAAGGAAGATCCGATCGATTACGCGGCCGGTATCGTCCTTTGCAAGAAGGTCGGTGATTATGTCCGCGGCGGCGAACAGCTCTGTCTGTTCTATACCGATCGCGAAAACGCGCTGGGATCCGCCGAGAAGAAATATCTCTCCGCGCTGACCTTCGGCGATGAAAAACCGCTTGAAAAGCCTTTGATCTACGAGGTGATCCGCTGATGGAAAACACTTTGATCATCGGGATCGCCGGCGGTTCCGGGTCCGGTAAAAGTACGATCACCGAAATCCTGAAAAAGAAATTCGGTGATGACGTCACAGTGATCAATCACGATAATTACTATAAAGCCCAGCACGATAAATCCTATGAAGAGCGGACAAAGCAGAACTATGACGCGCCGGACGCTTTTGATACGGATCTTCTGGCAGAACATCTGGAGCTTTTAAGACAGGGTTTTGCGATCGACTGTCCCGTCTACGACTATACCCAGCATGACCGCAGCGACAGGACCATCCGGATCGAGCCGTCCAAGGTGCTCATTATTGACGGGATCCTGGTTCTTGCCGAACCGAAGCTTCGCGACTTTATGGATATCAAGATCTTCGTCGATACGGACGCGGATATTCGTATCCTTCGCAGGATCCAGCGTGACGTCAATGAACGGGGCCGTACCCTTGACTCTGTTATTTCCCAATATCTTTCAACAGTCAAACCCATGCATGAAATGTATGTGGAACCGTCGAAAAAATACGCGGATATCATCATTCCCGTAGGCGGTCACAATCTGGTCGCCATGGAAATGATCGAAAACCGTGTCCGTTCTCATATTTTCTAAAATTCAAGGAGTCCTTGTCCTATGAGATGTCCATACTGTGGTAATGATGTACCGGATGAGTTCAGATTCTGCAGTCGCTGCGGCAATGAACTCCCCCCTCCCATGATCGTCGATCCGGAACCTCCCAAAAAGAAAAAGACCGGTCTGATCGTCGGTCTTTCTATTGGCGGCGTCATTCTGGTCGCCGCGATCGTCCTGGCCGTCCTTTCCCTTACAGGCAAGATCGACCTTTTCAGTTTTCTGCAGAAAGCTCCCGAGATCGAAACCGTTCGGGTGAATCTGAACAACTATCTCTCTGCTGATTTTACCGGTTTTGATGGTCAGGGAACATGCGCTGTCACCTTTGATGAGGAATCTTTTGTGAAAGATTTTGCCGGAAAGATCGTCAATACCGAAGAATATCTGGAAGAATGGAAGGCCAATAAGTCGAAGGATGCGGAAGAAAGCAAGGCTCCGGAGGAGAAATGGGTCAAAGCTCTCCTGAAGGAGATATCTTTTGAGGCGTCTCCGCTGACGGATCTGAAGAATTCCGATACCGTAACGGTCACCTGGAATTGTAAACCGAAAGAGCTGGAAGAAAAATACAATATTCGTCTGGTCTCTTCCGATACGGTCTTTACCGTCGAGGGACTGAGCTCGATCATCGCGATCGATCCCTTTGAAAAAGTTATCGTGACTTTTGAAGGTATTTCTCCCAATGTAACGGCTTCCTTCGATCTTTCCGGTGTCGATGAAGCCTTGAAGAAAACTGTCTATCACCCGGACAAAACGACCAACCTCAAAAACGGTGACATCATCACCGTCACCATCGAAGACTACGATGAAGAAGCGATGAAGGCTGCCTATGGAAAGATCCTTTCCACGACCACCAAAGAGTATGTTGTCGATGTCCCCTCTTCCTATGTCACGGATGCTTCAGAACTTTCCGGTCTGGATTATGCTTCGCTGGATATCGCCGCTGAAGCCTATTTTCGCGAGTACCTTACGAGCATTTCTCTGACGAATTTCGATGTAGATTCCTTCGCGCGCTCCAGCGCCTATCTGATGACCTATGCGGGAGATCCTGCCTTCATTTCTTCTATCTCCGTCAACAACGTGCTGGTCGCTTTCTATGAAGTGGTTTTGTCAACAGAACACACGCCTTATGTTCATTCGGATTACCAGGGAACTTATTCTGCCGGTCCTTTGATCTATCGGTATCGTTTGTATTACCCCGTTTATATCCATAATCTGACTGTGACCAATGGCAGTCTGGATGTCCCGGTAAAATCCATTACCGGTTATTCCAGTCCGGACATCTTCTTCTCCATAGGATATGTCTGCACCGGTACCGAAAACGAAGAGACCCTTCTTCAGTGCATAACCGGTCCCAACCCGAGCTACCGGACTGTCGATCTCGTGACAGGAGCTGTTGTGGATGCTACTTCCACTGATGCCTATGACTTCTCCCTGCCGGACGATATCGATTACTTTTCGACTCTTCCTACGATCCCTCCGGCTGCAGCCACCATCACGCTTCCTTCTGTGAACACAGCTCTTCCGGATTCCACGTACTTCTCTGCAGGCACCGCGAATCAGGCTTTCCATGGTTATACGATCACCTATCCGACAGTTGCGCTGACTCCCCCGGCGGAAGTTTTCACCAACACGGATGACGATGTTTTGTTTTATTGGGATGATATGGTACTCTTTGGTATGTCCTATGTTTCCTTCAATCTGGATACGATCGCGGACAGGCACTCTGAGATCCGTGATTGGGCGATCGAGTCCCTCACCGGCGGTGATGGCATCTCGTTTGATATCTATCAATACCAGGAAGTTACCAATCCGAATGGTGTCCGTATGGACATCGCGCGGGTAAAGGTCGTGGGTAACACCAATTATCCTGAGGAACAGGGTACCCTTGCCCTCATCTTTGATGACAGCACCAAGTCTGTCGTCGTCGTATACATGGCTGTCATGAGTCCTTCTGACGATACGATGGAGTATTCCGCTGACTTCGCGGCCATCCTGAACTCCATAAGGAAATAATGATCATTCTTTTGATCGAAGAAAAACCGGGCGATCCGTTTTGGACCGTCCGGTTTTTTTCCTATAGATTCTTTCTTTCTTCCTCAATGATCCTGGCCGCAAGATTCCCGGAAAGGGACTCTTCCCCGACGGATGAAGGATCCGCGTACTCATCGAAAACCGATTGCTTCTCCATGAGGATCTCTCGGATCTTCTCATCGACCGTGTCCTTTGCGTACAGTCTGAAAACAAGCACTTTCTGTACCTGCCCCATTCGATAAGCGCGGGAGATCGCCTGTGTCTCCAAAGACGGCTTTATCTGCGGTTCACAGAAAATAACGACACTGGCGCTTTGAATATTCAGCCCCATCCCTCCGGAGATGACCTGACAGGGCAGCACATAGGGAATGGACTGATCTTCTCCATCCGGTGAGTTCTTCGGATCTTCTTCCGGGAACGTACCGGCCGCGAAGGCATCCAGAATAGCCTGTCGTTTTGCCGGCGGCACCGAGCCGTTGATGGGTTCCATCGCGGCTTCCCCGAGGATCTCCCGTACTTTCTCCAGCGTATTCCTAAAGAATGAGAATACGATGACCTTCCGCTTATTCGCTCCTGCCTCTTCCACGATCTCCCTGAGCCGCAGCGCTTTCACCGATTCTTTCGGATCTTTCTGTTCCCAGGATACCTGCCGCATAGCCATGAAATTGCCGGCCATGACGGATTTCCGGTACTCATTTCGCTCCTCTTTCGTCAGTTCGACCCAGGCGTCTTCCTCGATCAGATCCGGCAGTTCCGTAAGCACATCGTCCCTTGTCCGTCTCAGATAGACCGGAGCGGCCTTCTCGGAAAACTGCGTCGCCTTATCATAAGCGGCCATCTTTCTGAGTTCATCGGCGAATTCCGGCCGGATCAGCTCGACGAGCTGGCACATCTCATCCACTTTGTTTTCCAGCGGTGTTCCGGTCATCATCAGCGCGTACTCCGCCCGTTTCAGTATCCGTCCCGCAAGGATGGTACGTGTCGCTGCCGGGTTCTTGATATAATGCGCTTCATCGATCACGCAAAGATCAAACAGTTTATCCGGCTGCTCTTCTTCGGGAGACACTTCCTCCATATGCCACAGTGCCGACAGTTTTCCCAGTGACTCGAAATTCGTGACGCCGATCCCGCCCTTTTCCATCCAGGGAGCGATATCCTGTTCCATATCCTGACCATGAAAGATATACGCAGGGATCTGGCAGAACTTTTCCGCTTCCCGCTGCCAGTTGATCAGAACGCTGGCAGGACAGATGACAAGAAACTTGTTCCGTCCCTGAGCGTAAAGGTGAGCGATCAGTCCCAGCGCCTGGATGGTCTTACCAAGGCCCATTTCGTCCCCAAGAAGCGAGCGTTTTTCATAGATGCTGTACTGAATGCCAAATAGCTGGTAGCTTCTTGGTGTGCCGGTAAAATAGCGAAGATCCGCCGGAGTCTCAAGGACGGCCTTTACGATCTCCGCCGGAAGATCCACCTGCGTCTGCCGCTCGTTCCGATAAGGGTCGTACTGCTCGATCAGCGTATAGTATTCCGCTCCGTGGATCAGAAAATCATTCCATGCTTCTTCCGCGCTGCCTCTGGAATCTTTTCGTTCGGCATAAAGCGCCTGGATCAGTCTGGTATCGAGCGGCGGTCTTCCTTCCGGATCGAGACGGATCGGAACTTCCTTTTTTGCCTCCGCAATATAGGCTCTGGCCGCTGCCTTGACCTGGCGGACTGTATCCGCGCCAACGCCCGGAAGCCGTTCCATGGAACGCGGACTGTAGTTATACGCTTTGCCTACGGTCGTGATCCCGGCATTCTGCAGTCCGGAAAGTCGAAGATTCGGACTGGCGATCTTCAGCTTTTCGATATCCACTTCATCCAGATACCTGATCGCGGCGTCATCCAGCCAGTGATGCAGCGCTGCGGTGATTCCGTATTTGTCCGCCATCAGACGTTCAGCTCCTGTACAAAGGGATCTTCCTTACCGCAGGGCTTCCACTCCGGCAGTCCTTCCCCATTCGGATCTCCTGTCTTCATAAAGTTCGTCCAATATCCCATGATCCGGTCTCTCAGCTGATAGTCTCCTTCTTCCCAGGGACGCCAGCATCGATCCAGTGTATCCATGGTATACCACAGTTCCGACGAATGCCAGGCTCCCTGAAGGTCTCCGGGCAGGTCGCGGGTAAACCAGTAGACATACGCAGGTTTTCGCCCGATCTCTTCCAGCTTCTGGCTGAACAGCATACTGCCTTTATAAAGCATCGCTTCGCGCTTATCCTGCAGATCCGGCATCGCGCCTATATCATCCTTCGTGCTGCCGACCATATATGGGACATCGGCGATCTTCCCTTCATCCATCAGACGATAGTAGCTTTCCGGAAGGACATATCCGTCGATGATCGGTGCCATGGGAAGCAGCATCCGGCCCTCTTCTTCCCGGATCCGGGCATACAGTCTCTCTTCTGTCTCAAGGATCACATCCGCGGGGACTTTCCGCATCTCTTCCAGACTATCCGCTCCGAGCATCTCCTGCAGCATCAGGCCATATTTCTCCTGATCCTTCATATACGCGTCACCATGCAGGCCGATCCCGTAGGAACCGCCGCTCTGCAGGATCGCGCGGGCGATCTTTCCTTTTGTCAAAGGACTGGATACAAGGGTCTGTACGCTCATTGCGCCGGCACTTTGTCCGAAGATCGTGATATTCTCAGGATCTCCGCCGAAAGCCTCGATGTTTTCACAGATCCAGTCAAGCGCCGCGATCTGATCGAGTATTCCATAGTTTCCAGAGACACCTGCTTCCTTTGTCAGTTCCGGATGTGCCAGAAAGCCCAGAACCCCCATCCGGTATTCGATGCTCACCAGGATCACGCCCCGCTCGGCATAGCCAGCGCCATCAAACTCTTTCTCCGTACCCCAACCATGTCCGAAGCCGCCGCCGTGGATCCACATAGCGACCGCTGCTTTCTTCGCTTCTTTTGGCGCCCAGATATGCAGGAACAGACAGTCTTCGCTGGTAGGCGGATTGAAGGAAGGATCATCATAAAAGTCCTTATCCCACGGAGGAACCGATCCTTCGGTCTGGACTGCTTTATTCCGGACAGAGACAGCTTCATATACACCATCCCATGGTTCATTTTTCACTGGCGCTTTCCACCTGAGTTCTCCGACCGGCGCTTTCGCGAAGGGAATTCCCAGATATTTGATATAACTGCCACAGTCGATCCCGCTGATCATGCCGTCCTTCGTCTTGACCATTTTCCGATCCTCCCCTAATAGTATTCTTTGATCCGGTGATACCAGATCCTGTCAGGATCGCTGGTTTCATTCATCCAGTTTCCCAGCCTGTCCATCAGGTCTTTCTTCACTTCCTGATAAGCCGGATCATAACATTTGTTTTGAAGCTGCCAGGGATCCTTTTCGAGATCATACAGTTCGCCCCGTTCCGATTCATTGAAAGTAAACCAGTATTTACCATCCGTGACCATTCTCTGTCTCGTATGATAGAAATGATCATGGAATTCTCCGTAGATCTCCTTGTGTCCCGCTTCACCGGTGTCTTCGATCACCGGCAGAAGACTTTGTCCGTCTACCGGTCTGGGCGGCACGATCCCCGCGATATCCAGGATCGTTGGCATCACTTCATGCAGGTAGACCATTCCGTCGTTTGTTCTTCCCGGATCACTCTGGCCTCTTGCGGGTTTGATGATCATCGGAACGCGGTAGATCTCCTGAAACGCGAAACAGCCTTTTTCGATCAGCTTGTGAGCGCCGAGACAGTCACCGTGATCCGCTCCGTAGATGATGACGGTATCCTCATACATACCGAGCTGTTTCAGTCTGTCGACGATCAGACCTACCATATCATCGATAAACGTACAGTGACCGAAGTATTTGGCGCTGATATCCGCCATGCCTTCCCACCCGTAAGGTCCGTTGCCCCACATTTTCTCAGACAGATAATATCCGTAAGGCTTATCCTCGAAGGTCTCCTGATAGCTTGGATGCTCCGGGATATCCTTCGGATCATACATGCTGAAATATGGTTCCGGGACGATGGACGGAGAATGCGGGCCCCAGAAATTGGCCCAGATGAAGAAAGGCTTATCGGATGACGCAGCCTCGTCCAGCTGATGGATAGCTTCCTGCGCGACAAAGTATTCGATCGTACTCTCTACGGGTCCTTCATGTTTGCAGTACATCTCCTGGATCTGCAGAGCCGGATTGGCTCCGAGAAATCCGTGAGATACATCGATCCCCTCGTAACCCTTTTCCTTCAGGTATTCTTCATAATAGTTCGGCTGATTGTCCGGCGGTTGGTCGAAGATCAGCGACGGGAATACACGGCTGCCGGGGAAGCCGTAGCCCATGAAGGCTTTCCCGTGAAAGCCGCACTCTTCCGGCGTCCTGCCGGGAG
>JAFZQZ010000079.1 GCA_017620135.1 Bacillota bacterium | reverse complement strand
CTTCTTTGCCCTTTCTTCTCGGGCTTCCTGGGCCTCTCGCGCTTTTTCTTCTTCTGTTTTTTCTGGAGCAGGCTGAAGGACTCCTTTCTTTAGCAAATAATCGCTTGCCGTTAATCCATACAATTCTCTCGCCCAACTATTAATGGACGCGAACGACACGTCCAGGTTTTGCTCAATAAGTTCCTTTAAACTATGAGCAGGTTGTGTTGAGTAGCGAGAGACAAGAATATCCGTAAACTGCTGCAGCTTCTTTGCCTTTTCTTCTCGGGCTTCCTGGGCCTCTCGCGCTTTTTCTTCTTCTGTTTTTTCTGGAGCAGACTGAAGGACTCCCACTTTAAGTAAGTATTCGCTTGCTGTTAATCCGTAGAGTTCTTTTGCCAAACCGTTTACGGAGGCCACTGAAACATCTGGGTTTTGTTCGGCAAGTTCCTTCAAACTTGATATTGGCCTCTCTTTTATGCGAGTAAGAAGGACTTGTGTAATTCTATCTAAACTATCTCTTTTTACATTTAGCCTTTCTTCTTCGCTCATAGCATCAATTGGCTTTTGTATAATCCCATTAGCAACAAGATACTGCAACGCCGTTAAATGATCCAACTTTTGAGCCAGTGCATTAATATGATAAACTGGCAAGTCTTTGTTGTTATCCACTACTTCTTTCAATGTTTTTGCGCGTACAGTAGAATAGCGTTGCTTTAAGATTGAAGTGACAATATCAAGCTTCACCCTCAGCATCTCGTCACTGTCATCTAAAGAATAAAACAATTCGACAAGACTTTTTGTGTCCTGACCAAAACTATCCAGATTGGGAATCATGGATTCATCCGGTTGTTTTATTGCATCTGAATTTTGTTTATCTGCTACATATGTTTTTAAGAACTCTGCATATAGCAGAACCGCTTTATCTAAAACTGCGGCGGTTTTTCTATGGGTCAAACGGAATAACCTCATACTAAGGAGTCTAGAGGAAACAGCCGTAAACTTACTCTTTTCTGAAATTGTCCAAAAATCTTCTTTACTGATTCCATGGGCGCGACAATAATCTGAGCCCTCTTGAAGAGCAGAAATGATAACCTCTATTGTGTACGTTTTTGGAAGATGGGGAGGAAGCCATCGGCTGAAACTCTCTTTATTGTTTATCTCAACTTTGGCTTCCTTTTTTCTCAATTGATTTCGGGCGTTTTCCAATAACTTATTGTATTCGGCAGGGTTTGTCTTTCTAAGTTCTGCTATTTCAACATATAATTTGCTTGCTCCGGGTAAACCGACCTTCCCGTCCGTTAACAAATAGGCCATCTTTGTCATCTGAAGGAAGATACCATTTTCATTTCTGAAGATGTCATCAATTTCTAATCCAGATAATAATGCCCGGGTTCTTAAAGCAGAAGAAAGACCAGAGACAACTTCTTGTTTTGGATGTCCCTTGTATAACACTTTTTCGCATGCTTCGATAAGCAATGCGACTTCATATTTATCCCACTCTATTCGCAAAGCCATTGCTAATACAACAAATGCTCCTAATCAACAGCCTATTTAGTCTTTTTACCTGATCTGACTGAGCTTTCCCTATACAAGAAGCCTACAAGCCACACAGACACAAGTATTAAGGATAGTATAACATTCTATTTAACTCTGTTCAATGGAAAAACCATAAAAAATGCTGTTTTATTGATGCTTATATTCATCAACACAACAAGTATAATAATACCATTATCATCTCCCAAACCATCATTTTGCTCTCAGGTCAATAATCTCTCTAATACTGCGGACTTCCATATCCCAATATCACATATTCCCCAACCGGATGCTGATTCCTTCTGCAGCTATCTGCAGAGTTCCCCTCTATTGTCCAAACCACACCGTCAACCACCTTCTCAACAATCCCGGTATGATCAGGCTTTCCATCCTGCGAACCGAACTCTCCGTCCGGGTCATCCCAGTCGTAAAAGATTATCATTCCAGGAACCGGTTCCTCATTCCCATCGATCCACTGACCTCGTTCCTTATACCAGTTCATACTGACCACGCAGCCTATGGCATTAGGCATGACACCGTTCTCAATATAGCCGCACTCATTCCCGCACCAGGTCACAAAGCAGGCACACCAGGGAATCCGGGAAGTGAATCCGAAGTGAGACCAGTACGGCTCCCCGCCCTCATTGCCGATCTGAGATGCTGCAACTGCGATGATAGCTGTCTCGCCGGACTTGATCCCGTATAGGACTGCGGACCATTCCGAGCGGTACTCGTCGGACAGAAGCTGGTGCATGGTCTCGATCTGATCACTGGACAAGCCACGTTTTTCAGCCATTTGATCGGCCGTCAGATGCGAGACCGTGATATACAATGTCGTAACTTCTTTCTCGACCTCAACTTCCGTAACTTCCCCGTCATCGTCGAGCACCTCCTCAATCACGATTTTCGTTTCTTTCTTGACCTCAGAAGAGATAGTATTCATCTCCCAGAAGATATCCCGCAGCAATT
The DNA here is from genome assembly GCA_017620135.1 of Bacillota bacterium. GTDB lineage: Bacteria > Bacillota > Clostridia > Lachnospirales > Bianqueaceae > RUG760. Next base: position 22,473 of record JAFZQZ010000079.1, on the reverse strand, counting down.
CTTCCTTCTCTTCATCCATCGTGACGACTTCCTGCCCGTCCTCTTCTGCCATACTGGTCTTGACAGCATAATAGGCGATGACCTCCCGCCAGACAGCAGAGGATCCGGACATCTCAACCTCATCGTAAGTATTCACTTCCTTGATCAGCGAAAGACGCTCGTTATACTCAGTATTGATTTCCCGCACGACGCTTTCCATGCTCTTTCCGGTCCCATCCTCACTGGAGAAAAAAACTCCAAAAGCTGATCCGAGCGCAGCAGCAATACCGCAAAGGACAGCGATAACCACAACAGCAATCGCGCCACCCGTCCCGAGAACGGCTGCGAGCGCGCTGAATCCGGAGGCGATTGCCTTTCCTACAGCGACGGCAGCCTTAGCAACAACTTTAGCAGCGGCAACAACAGCCTTTCCGACAGCAATCGCTGTTTTCTTCGCCGCGATTGCAGCGGCTTTCGCAGCCTTGGCCGTAGCTTCGGCCGCTTTCGGAGCGGTCTCGGCTACAGTCTTCGTCGTTTTGATAGCAGCTTTTGAAGTCTGCTCCGCTGTTTTTACGGTTCGCTGAGCTGTTTTTGCGCTGTGACTCGCAGTCTTGACTGTCGCTTTTCCAGTGGATTTCGCCGTCTGTTTAATGCTCCGTTCTGCTGTCTGAGCCGTCCTGATGCTGGTGTTCTTAGGTCGAATAGAAGTCTGTATCTGTCGGCTGGGGTTATGAGCTTTTGCACTTTTTGCAACAGTTCTCCCGGTCTTGATAGTAGCCTTTTTTACACGTCTTGCCCGTCGGACAGTTCTATTTGCTGTAGAAGCTCCCCTCTCAGGTTCTTTTTGGCGACTATTCTTTCGTTTAACCTGCGCGTAATCAAAACTTTCGGTATGTCCATACCTACGCATTGTCAAATGATCCGGCGACTTCCTTTCCCCAGACAGTTTGTTTTGCTCTGCCTTTTCAAGTTTTTTCTCGGCTCTTCTTTCCCGCAGCTGTTCTTGTACCCGGTCACGTCCTTGTTTAACTTTTCTGGAGGTGTCGTCATAGACTTTTTCTGCGGTATCTTCCGCCGCATATTTGATCTGATCCTCGGCATATTCAGATGGCGTGACCTGCCCGTCGTCAATCAGGTTTTCAATCTGATCTTTTGTCCTGACGGTTGCCCTCTTCATTTTTCGAAGGGCCATTGCTGATTTATCGAGCACTTTAATGTCTTTCACGTTTTTCTTTGTCTTGATATCGCTCATGACGGAATCCTCCTTGCGATGACCAACAACCGGCCATTCGTATACGTCCAGTCGCAGGTGGAAAGAGTAAGTAGTTCATCTCCAAATGATGCCGTGACATTAGTCTCGTATACGTGCCTGACATGGACCTGCTGAACGAACCAGACGAAGGTATCCGCATCCATCTCCGTAAAAGCGTTAAAACGGAACGAATCATGATCAACGTCGTACTGAATGACCGCCATAACCTCGTATTTGCTAGGTCCGCACACCGTGTCCAGACAAATATATCGATGGCTCTGCCAGTAGGAATAGGAACTATAGTATCTGAGATCATGAAACATAGTTCCGTTTCTCATATTGTGACCGTAGATGATCAGCTGATTGCTAACTCCGATATCACATCTGGCATCGAGAAAAGGAACGCCGGGATAGCTGTATTCTCCGGATATCGCGTGATGAAGATAGAACTCAGGATCATCCTTTGACTGCATGACCGGATAGTTGATTGCCGTTCCGTCGATCCGCAGCCAGCCAACACAATTTCGGATCCCCTTGTAATATGAGGAAGACGCTGCGGTCGGTGTAGCCAGGGTTTCTCTCGTAGGTTGAGAAGCTTTCAGAATCTCTGTCGGCACTGTCGACTCCGGTTCCGTTCCCCCTGAAGAGGGGGAATTAGTCGTTGTCTCTTCTGATGCGGCAGGTTCACTCTCTTCTACTGGTTCTGGCTGTGTCTTGTTTGTCGTCCTGTACGGCTTTTGAATAACCGGAATCAGAAAAACTTCTTCTGTCTCACTTGAGAAGATTTCCGATGTTTCTTCCGAAAAACAAGATTCCGTTACTTCTGTTTCATCTAAACTGCTCTCTGGCTGAGTTTCCGTAAGCTCTTCGGACAGGTTTAGAAAGGCCTTTTCTGCCTCTCGATCTTTGATTATCCGCCCCACAACAAAGCCAAATGAGGCAGAAAAGATAAGGGCTGATACGATGATCAGCCCGAGTTTGACTTTTGATTTCATTTTCACCTCCATAATTGTTGATCTGAATGGTAAGCTATGGTTTTGATTACCATATTTCACAAGAAACAAGGGAACATATTGACATCGCTTTGACTAAACGACATAATAAAGACATCTCATCCAGATTCTTTTTAATCCCCTATAACTCAAAAACATAAGGAGACTGTTATGACACGTATGCTAAAGGTGTATACTGCCCCGACGCACGATGGTAGAACTCCGCAGATCCGTCTTCAGGGCCAATGGCTCAAGGAAGCCGGATTCGAACTTGGTAAACCGATCATTGTGGAAGTCTTGGGCGGCGAGATCCGCATCACGCTGAAAGACGAGGTTATCGTCGAGGCAGAAAACACCCCTTAAACTAACTACACATTGAAAATTCAAAACGGGAGACGGGTTATCCCGCCTCCCTGTTTGCCATGTCTTCCGGTTTCGTCGTCATCAGCTGATACAGTCTGGTGTCCTTCGGGAACCGGTTAACGAACGGAACGAGTGAACCGCCGTACCGAATCAGACCGCAACCTGGATCGGCATTGGTGATATAGCTCATCTGCTCGCCTGAAATGTTCAGCAGCTTGGCCAGCTGTTCTCGATCGGACGCCGCCTGGTTCAGCATTACGATAAACTCAGAGTTCGAGAGCATAGTGCTCGCCTGCACAGAATCCAGCAGATATTCCACGTTCTGGGTGATGGCCGTCGGATAAGCGTTGCGCTTCCGGAACTGCCGCCATGCGGAATTGAAGAACTGAGCGGAATACTCGTTCTCATAGACCACATGGAACTCATCCAGAAAGACGTGCGTACGCTTGCCGTTCTTCCAGTTGACGGACACCCTGTTCAGGATCGTATCGGTGATGACCAAAAGCCCGGTTGGCTTCAGCTGCGAGCCCAGTTCGTGAATATCGAAGACGATGACCCGTTTATTCAGATCCACATTGCTCTGGCGTCCGAAAATATCCAGAGATCCGGTCGTGTACAGTTCAAGCGCCAGTGCGATCTGCTTCGCCTCGCGTTCCGGCTGGGACAGAAGCTTCTCACGCAGCGTGGAGAGAGTCGGAACGGTGCCCATTTCCTTGGATTCCCGGTAAACGGCGGCGATGCAGCGGTCGATAATGGACTTGTGCTGCGGACCGACGCCCTTCTTGTCGATCTGCTCGATCAGCGACATGATGAACTCCGACTTGGTCACGGTCGGATTGTTTTCACCGTAGCTGTCCACCATATACATAGCGTTCAGGCGGTCCTTTCCGCCGGCCGCGACGTGCACCACGGTCACGATATCCTCCATGCCTTTCAGCATGCGGGCGTACTCGCCTTCCGGATCACACAGCATCAGATCGTCATCCGAGTTGAGGATCAGGAACCAGATTAGCTGCTTCACGAAAAACGACTTGCCGGAACCGGGAACGCCCAGGATGATACTGGACTGGTTCATCAGATTGGCCCGGTTGCACATGATCAGGTTATGGGAGATGGCGTTCTCACCCATGTAGATGCCGCCCTTCTCCATGATCTCCTGAACCTTGAACGGCATGAAGACCGCCAGGCTTTCCGTCGTCAGCGTACGAAAGGCATTGATCTTTCTCGTACCGATCGGCAGAACAGTATTCAGTCCGTCGAACTGCTGGTACTTTAAGACCGCCACCTGGCACATGTGCTTCTGCGCGGTCGTCAGCACGGACTCCGTATCCTGCTCCATTTCCTCCAGCGAATCCGCCGTAATGACCATCGTGATCACACCTAGCATCATCCGTTGGTCACGGGTCGTAAGATCATCCAGAAACTCCTTGGATTCCTTGCGCTGCAGTTCCATGTCATAGGGAACGATTGCAGAGAAGTTGTTGTTCTTGTTTTGACGGCGCTGCCAGTTGGTGATATTGGTCTCCACCCCGAGCAGGCGATTTTCCACCTCGCGGACCGCTTCCTCCGTCGGCACCGGCAGAATGTCGATCGAAAGCATCATATTCCGGGACAATTCTGTAAGCTCCGCCACGAAGCTGTCCTTGATATAGCTGGCATAGTCCTTCAGGTACATCACCCGCATGTACTTGCCTCCAAGGATCAGATAGTCGCTGTGCTTCTCTATGTAATCCGGACAGATGAAGTCCTTGAAGTCGTGTCCCCGCCTTGCCGCTTCTCTCACGTCGAACATATAGCTGCTTTCCTCGCCGGGACGGTAGAAGTCATGCAGAACCTTCAGCTTATCTGACGCGTCAAGCGGCACGCACTTGGATCCGAGAGCCGCAAAATGTCCGGTAAGCTCAGCTTCCGTCCTTGCGAAATAGGATCTCGCCTCCTCAATATTCTTTTTGGCAACCGTGACGGTGATATACCGTTCCTGCAGGATCCCATTTGCGTTCAGCGCCTTGTCCAATAGCATCTTGTTGTATTCCTTTCGCAGATAGTCCCACTTGTCTCCGGTCAGCGGCATCAGGATGCTGTTTTCAAAGTCCGAGCGCTGCATCTTCCGGTTATTGATTGTGATCTTGACCGAGGATCCGCTGTCGAGGCTGTTCAGGAGTTCGGAATAGGTCAGGAACATACTTTCCTTATCCTCCCGGCTCGCGACCAGGTAATTGATATCCGAAAATCTCCAGGTCTTTGAGTAGTTCCCTCCGACCAGGAATATCCCGTCTGTCCAGATCCTGCTGATCGGGATAACGTCCTGTACCCGTCTGGGCACTTTGTAGCGTTCCTTATCCCGCTTCAAGAGTGCCCGGATCGATTTCATCATTCGTCTTCACCTCCTTCTTTGAACTCCTATTTACCGCCGTATCAAGCAAAACTTTATACGTATTAAATGATTCGAAATGCAGCTCTTTCGGTTCCAAGAGCTCCGAGCGGATCCATGCCCAGAGAAACTGCTCCGCCGTCATTCCGTGATAGGTCACAAAACCCATTGCTGCAAAGGGAACAGCCCCGAGGATGCAGACCCACGAGACGGTCTCCGTGCCGAGATACGGCTTCAGTACAAAGTACAGGATCACAGCTACCGCTGCCGCCGCGAGCGAAAAAAAGAACTGCCGCATAGACAGTCCGAAAAACATGGATTCTGTATATTGCCGAATCTCCCGGTTGATCTTGACTTCCATTTATCGCTCATGCCCCCTTGCCTTTTCCTTGTCCAGATCAACTGCGACCATAAGACGGTCCGCCGCCGCATTATAATAGAGCACCTTGTTTCCAAGCTGCTCCTCTGGGCTGACTTCGTAGGAATTGACCGACTGCACCATGCGGGCGAGTTCCCTCTCGTCAAGGCTTCCGTTATCCGGTAGGACGATCAGCTCATGCACGGAGCTGGGCAGAATGTAGTAGCTGCCGCCGGTCACGTCGGCGATCCGCACCTGGACTTCCGGATAAAACAGCGCTGCTGCGCCGAAAAACTTGTCTGAGTTCGAAAGGATCAGCATAGACAGGTCCCCTGCCGGAGAGCAGTTGTCCTGAAGTAGGTTGTCTCCCGGCTCAAGCTTTCGAAGGCCGGACATATCCATCATGACCTTCGCCATCTCCGTAAGCTCGGCGGGATGCGCCTGGACAGTATTGCGCATCGCGGTCTGCATAAGTTCCCGCTCGTCAAAGTCTATCCGGGACGCCAGTTCTTTCGTGACCTGGATCATCGCATCCCTTTTCGGCGTGTCCATGTCGATATAGACGGTCAGCGAAAAGCCTCCGTCCACCGGAAGACTGACCAGATCTTTCAGATGGTCCTGGTTTGAGCGGGTATTGACCAGCTTGACGTAAACTCTGTCCCTGACCCCCTCCTTCGTCATGTCTGGCAGGTCGAACTGCGGCATGTTCCGGATGACCTGCAGATAATCCCGCGCGAGTTCGTGCATCACGTCCTCCATATCTTTCTCTCCGAACTGATAAGCCTTGAAATACGGTTCCAGGTAAAAGATCGGCGCCGCCTCCATGTCCTTCTTTTCGCCGCTGTGGATAATAAGTCCGTGCAGCAGGGTGTCATTGTTCTTCGTGCGTTCCATCACCTCGACCCGGGCATCCCGGTATTCTTCCGGCAGATACTCCAGGATGTGCGAAGTGACCAGGTTGATGAATTGTTCCTTGTTCATTGTGTTTTCCTCCTTGGGTTTTGTTATATGGATACCGGGCAGTCCCGGATATAAAGGTGGTTGTATGAAAAAGCCCCCTCTCCGAGTGGAAAGAAGGCATGAAAAAAGCCGGAAGTATTCGCCACCGGCAAATAGAGTGGTATTCAGTTATTAGTCAAATCGGAAGTGGCCTAATTCATTTGATTTGCAATTTAAGCGTCTTATTCAATGATCCGTAAATCATCAAGCTCTGGATCATATTCCGCAATTTTTATGTTGCCCAGCAAGTGCCGGTTTGTTCGGTAGTAGTATTCTGCCAGCGTTTCCTGCCTCTTCTGGTGGAATGAATAAAGCATCACGATATATTTCTGGTAGGTATCAGGCAGAAAAGAAAGATAGAATGCTGCCTCATTTGTAAATCCCATCTTTGCGCTCGGTACATTTCCGGTCTCAGTCCATGTGTACCGTTTGCATTCGATGGCGATAGTGTCTCCTACATCTACTATATCGAACTTGTGATCCTTTGGCGGATTACCAATCAGAAGTTTCTTCTCTAATTCGAACTCCAACTGATAATGATTTTTGAACCACTCCATCACCTGCTGTTGGAAGATCGCTCCGTTTGTCGGATTATCTGAATTACTCATGAGCATCCCCCTCCATTACAAATTCCTGGTTGTCGAGATCTTTCGCCTCCCGACAACTTGAATCATAGCATAAAACACACCTTTTCGGAAGATGCTACAGCCCCATCATTTCCCTCACGATCCTATCTGACATCTTGATGGTCCCCACAAGGATCAGCATATTGAAAACCACCTGGCCGATGTACTGCCAGACCATGGTTGCTGCCGGCAGATCTTCATCGAAACTTGGATTGGCTTTGGCAATCACAGAGAAGATAATACAAGCCAGCACAATAACCGCTCCCTCCAAGCAAACCGCTGCGTAGCTCTTTAGAAAACTCTTTCCGATATTCTGCGTGGGCTCACCGGCAAAAGACGACAGCGGCACCGGCGCAATGGCGGTATACATATAGAGCTTGAAAAACCGCCCGTACACCGTCAGGATCATAACAAAGGTCAGTACCCAAATGACCAGTCCTCCAATCAGTGTAACAGCCCACAGGGGAATCGAAGCAAAGAAGCCGGTTTCCTCGATGGCAGTAACGATCTCATCAGGAAGCTTTGTTTTGGTCATGGCCTCCAGCCCCGCTGTATCCATGATGGTGTTCATGACTCCCTGGATGATCGTAAGGAAAACGAGCATCAGTTCAAGGCCATGCGTGATCACCGCCTTTGACAGGACAAATCGCACAAACAGTTTTATTGCGTGCTCCGGTTTCTTTACTTCTGCAAAGGAGCCGCAGGTCTTCATTACTCCAACAACAAAAAAGAGCACCAGCAGCGCGTAGGCAATGGCCTGCAGCGCTCCGTGGATATTCTGAATCACACCCCAGATCGCTCCGTCCTTGAAGGTGTCCGGAGTCTGCGAGATCAGCTGCCAGATTTCCTTCAGCTTTGAATTCCATAGTTTCAGCGCGTTGTACAGGTTCTGGACGATCCAGTTATCCGACTCCATGTCTCATCACCTCCCTTCCGGGGCGGGATCACCCCGCCCCGATGGCATCGGATGTGGTCCGTTCAGGTTCCCATGATCAGATTCAAGATCTCCTTGGCAAAGGTGATGACGACACCGCCAGCGAGCGTCAGAAAACCGTTCGATCTCTGACTCGGATCGTGAGACGAAAAAGACATACCCACTTGGACGATTCCCCAACCGAGCAGGATAATACCGACCGCCCGAATCAGGCCAAAAATGAACGTGCTGAGGTTGTTGACGACAGAGATAGGATCACCGCCTTCCCCGTCCGCCAGTACCGGCACCGTCATACTCATAATCATGCAGACCGCGAGCGTGACGATGGCGAAGGCTCTGAATGCCTTCTTCCCCTTGGGCGAGAGCATCGCCCGGTTATCTTTTCTTTTGTTCTTCATGTTGATTTTCCTCCATTTTTTCTTTGATCATTTCTTCCATCTCTTCTTCGGTAAAGATCAGGAAGTCTCGTTTTTCGGCCGCCAGAACCTCCGCGCTCTTCGGATCGATGTTCTCAAGAGAGACCGAAGCGATGCTGATAAGATCCTCGCCGTGCCGGTAAGGCTGTGCGCCGCCATCAACAGTCTGCGCGATGTTCGGGTGATGCAGGATGTCATATTTGAGATCCATCACCGGTCTTTCTCCACGAATGAACAGGATCGCGTACCGGTTGTCCAAGAGACGCACTTCGTCCGGCGTCATGAGTTCCCGTCCGGTCAGCTGCCAGTTGGTGGAGTAGCTTCCATTCCGTCCCTTGGACTGACCGTAGGTATTCATGTCAACCGTTTCCTTGCCCAGCAGCTTGGAAACGTATTCATGCGTGGACTGCTCATTGCCTCCCAGATACAAGAACTCGTCGCAGTTGCCGGTGATGCTTTCCCATTCTTTCTGGTAAAGAGCCTTCAGTTGCGCCATATTCTGGATTATGATGGAGACCGAGATCTCCCGGGAACGCATCGTGGAAAGAAGTTTGTCAAACTGTTCCGGCAGCGCAACGTTCGCGAACTCGTCCATCACAAAGTGAACGTGGACCGGAAGGCGTCCTCCATGCATGATGTCCGCCTGGTAATAAAGCTGCTGAAACAGCTGCGTATAGAGCATTCCGATGATGAAATTGAAAGAACTGTCGTTGTCGGGGATTACGGCGAAAATAGCCCGTTTTTCCTCCCCGAGAAGCGACAGTTCCATCTCGTCTGTCTGTGTGATACCCGCCAGCGATTCCAGATTAAACTTCTCCAGCCTGGAAAGCAGCGTGATCTGGATTGACTTCAGCGTTTTGCCGCTGCCAGACCGATAGCTGCGATAGTACTTTAGTGCCACATGCTCCGGATTCCGGTTTTCCAGCTTGTTGAAAAGCACGTCCAGCTCTGAAAGATAATCCTCATTATCCTCCTTTACTTCCCCAGCACGGATCATATCCATGACCATCGGAAAGTTCTGCTCTTCCGGCGGAGCTTCATAGAAAAGATAAAACACCAGCGCCAGAAGCAGCATCATGGCCGCCTGATCCCAGAAGGGATCCTTATTCTGAGAATCCTTCGGTGTCGTGTTCTGGAACAGGTTCGTGACCAGCCGCTGGATATCGTTATCGTTCCGCAAGTAGACGAACGGATTGTAGCAATGGCTCCGATCCATGTTGACCAGGTCCATTACTTTGATGTTGTACCCACGCTGCTCCAGGAGTCTTCCGGTATCGCGCAGAAGCTCTCCTTTCGGATCCAGGACAACGTATGAACAGTCAGCGGCTTGCAGCAGGTTCGGCTTGGCGTAAAACCGTGTTTTGCCCGAGCCAGATCCGCCGCAAACCATGACGTTCAGGTTTCTCCTGTGCTTACGGCCGTCCAGACCGATCGAGACGTGCTGCGTCAGGATCTTATTGGCTTCCTTCTCCGGATTTGCGTACTTCTGATTGATGCTTTTAGCGCTGCCCCATCTGGCGGAGCCGTGTTCCTCTCTTTTACGATAGTTCCGGTCAGACGAAAGAATCACCGCAGCAGCCACTCCGTAGATCATTAAAAATGCGAGGACAGTCTTTAAACTGTCCCCGCACAATTCGATTCTAAACGGCTGTTCCATGATACTTCCGAAGTTTCTGACGATTTCGGGAATACCACCTGAAACACACGGCGCAATCAGAAGCGCAAACCACATGACTGGGATGATCCCAACCAGCAGGGTGACCAGCTTTTCTTTTTGCTTATCCCGCCCCATAAGCCATCACCTCGCGTCCCGATCCCGCCAACGGCTTTTCTTCTTTGGAGGAGCATCAATAACCTTGAGAAGAAGCTCATCGACATCCTCTGTCGGCTTTCTGGCAATGATAAGGCCGTTTCGGAAACCAACCAGGCTGTTGACCATCAGGCGTTGCTCTCGTCCGTTAAGATCCAGTGATACACAGTCCGTATTCATTTAGACCTCCTTATCTGGCGTCGTCTCTTTCCGGTGCACCTTTCATCTTTTCAAAAAAGCGGTCCATATCACGGGTGATTGCATTTGCCACATCCCGGATATCTCCCAGATACTCCCGCATCTGCTGGCCATTCATTTCCTGAACGTACGGCGGCAGTTTGCTGAAATCGAAATCGGAAGTGTCGATCTGATTGCGTACACACAGGATATAAGACACACAGGTCATTTTGCCAAATCTGTGATCGGTGCTGTATTCGCCCAATTCCAGATGCGCTTCAGACAGCACTGCAGCCATATCACGGAACAACTGCGAAGTCTCAGTTCCCGGGACCGCATAGATGGTATTCTTCTCCGCATCGTAATAGGCAGATCTTCCGTTCGATATCTGGCTGGCATCCACACTTTCAAACCGGCAAGGTGCATGCTGAACCAGCGAACGGATCAGCAGCCTGCCATCCCGTTTGGTATAAGGGGTAAAGCCAAATGGCAGTGAAGTCTGCGAGATGTCGAAGACGCGCTTCACATTGTAGGAAACGGCCGTCTTGCCATCCCTGCGGGTGTACTCTTTCCCGGGTTCCAGAATCATGATTCCGGTCTCGCCCTTTTTGATCGATTCCCCCTTATCCTTCCAGGTCTGGAAATCTGCCAGCTCTTTAGCATCCGGTTTCTGTGCTTCAAGCAACAGGATGTTACTGACCGAATAGCGGCCAAATCGGCTTATCAGGTCCAGACAGTTCTTGAACCGTTCCGCGTCATGCGGGAGCATATCAGACACATTGCGGACCATTTCAAATGCCTTTTCTCTTTCAGCCTTTTTCTGCTGGATCCATTCGTCCCGATTAAACGGCGGGAGCGTACTCTCTTCTTCAGCGATGAGATTCGTTTCATCGATAAAATTCGTCATCTTGTTTTTACCTTCTTTCTTTTCTTTTTCGGTGCTTTGTGCTGCGGAGATTTCTGGACCTCGTGATCTTTCCCCGCCTTTTCTTTGTCCATTTCCTTACGGATCTGTTCCAGTTCTTTTTTGACGGAAGGGCGCCTTTCCGCTTCGTCTTTAGAGTCCTGTTTTTTTTCGGTAGATGGATTCCTGTTTGAGGAAGGCTCTGACGGAGGGGACTTCGTCTCGTTTCCTTCCTCTCGGTTTGGGTCCGCCTCCTGTTCCGCCGCCTCCTTTTCGGAGAATATTTCTTTAATGAACTCCTCTTTCTTTTCCTGCTCTGTCAGAGGTTTAGGCGGAAGGTCATCCTCCGGTTCCTGCACGTGTTCTTCCCTTGCCTGCTCAACCATGGCTTTTACAGAGCCCATGTCTACCGTAGTCAGATGGAACCGTTCAAAGATCCGATTGATCTTACTGGCATCCTCTGCACGGACCATTACATCAGTCAGACCATCTGTGCTGTCCCGGTCTTTCAGTACGGTGTAGAGAACACCGTACTTTTTTGCCTCCTCGCAGAACGTCTTAAGGTCACTGTCCATAACAGCAAATACCTTTAGTTCCTTTCCGCTGCGGAGCATATTGGTCAGGCGGATCTTTCCCCGCGTTTTCTTCTGATCTTTCAGGATCGAATATAGCAGGATTGCAAGATGCTTCGCACCAGAACCGGCAAGCCGCACCGCGACCTCAGCCCCTTCCAGGGACATCCGAACGACCTGTTCGGCTGCTTCTCCCGAGTAACTGCTCATTGTCTTTTTCCTCCCTTCTCTCTGTTTTTTCCTGTTCCTCTACCAGCTCCTCTAATGCCTGCTCCATCGGGATTGAGCGGGCTTCGATACAGTCGCAGAGAAACAGTTCTCCCTTTTTCTTCTTGATCGCGTCAGAAGTATTGCTGATCCGGGCTTTGATATCAGCGATTGCTTCCTTATCTTCTCTACGTTGCGCACGCTTCAGTTCATTTCGAAGATTTGTTCTAAGCTTGCTTTGAGATTCGATCTCACTGGCAGCCTTCATCCGAAAAGAATCCAGATCGTTCTTTGTTTCTATCCGGTTCTCCGCCAGAAATCTCGTCTGTTCGTCCAGCTTATCCATACGAGCCAGATCCTCACGCATTAAAAAAGACACCCGTTTAACGGATGCCGGATAACTGGTCAGGATATGCAGTTCATAACAGTAACGGATATACAGAGCATGGAAGCCTTTCAACTTTTCTTTCGGCTGTGTCCTTTCCCGATAACGTTTTACTTCCTCCTGTTCGTCTTCCGGGAAAGGAAGCTTTCTGCGGAAGTTGTTCGCAACTCTTCCCAGGATATCTTCCAGCGCGAAACCATCCCCTAACTTGTGAAAGCGAAAATAACCTTTTGCGCCAGGCGGACGGATCGCCGGATACTTAAGCAGTTTGCCGCCTTCAGACTGTATTTTGAACTCATAGCCTTTTTCCTTCATCCGGGAAAAGAACTCTTCTGAGGTAACGGACGCGGAAATAGCCTGCTCGATATCCTGCCGGATCAGTCCGCGAACAGTAGGCTTTCCATTCCGCTCCGCTTCAAATTCCGAACGGTTCTTTCCTCTGGCGTCCTGCTTTTCTTCGACCAGAGACAAGCCGTATTTCAGGCACAGCCTATCAGACATATCCCGCATAGCCAGGTAGTCGCTCCGAAGATTATCGAACTTGTGTCCGTCGCGCCAGGAAACAGAGTTTATGACAAAGTGATTATGATAATGACCGGTATTACAGTGTGTGGCGATTAGCACCTCAAATTCATCGCCCCAAAGCCGCTGTGCCAGTTCAACACCAATCTGGTGCGCCTGCTCTGCCGTGACTTCTCCTGCCGCAAAAGACTGATATCCGTGGAAACAAATCCGACCACCGGTTTTGTCTTTTCCGCTGACGCGTGACCAGTGTCTCTTTGTTTCCATAAACTGTTTGGCTGCCTCTTCCTCCCGACAGTTGAGGCAAGTGACATAACTACGTTTTTCAGTCTTTAAGTCATTGGCTGCATACTCCATCACGTCCTGAATCATGTGGAGCCCCGCCTGATCCTTGGCGGCCTGCTCCGTAACTTTCTCCGGATTCTTGGCGTAGTTGAGAACTTGATCGATCCGCCCCTTGATCGGCCAGATGGATGTTACAGCCATTCTGTTCCGTAAGCCTCGCTGATCATCTTTTCTACCGCCCGGTTGTCAGCCAATGCCTTGCGCAGTTCCGTTACATCCATGACTCCCCTGGAGCTGGCGATCTTTAGAATCTGGTTGATGTTGCTGCCGACTCTGCGCACCTCTCTGATGAGAAGCGGAACATCAGCTGAAGGGGCTTCCATCACATCTTTCCCGGCAACTGCCATCCGTACAAAAGACGCTGTCGTCATGCCTGCCTTGCGTGCTTTTTTCGTCAGGTCATAATACTCATCTTTCGTGAGCCGCATCTCAAATCTGCAGTTTCTAACTGCCATTATCTTTCTCCTTCCTCCGGGGTTTTAGGGGCTGGCAGCCCATAACAAGCTGTGAGTGGAAGGCGGGAGCCGTACACTTACGTTGCTTGCTATGACAATGCCATGCCCCCTGGGCCCGGCTCATCTTGATTCGTCCCGGCCTCTGGTCGGGTCATACTTCACGGCTTTGATCTCTCCATTGATCCGTGCGTAGTGCTCTGGATAGCGGAACTGCTCGACAAAATGCTGCAGCTTTTCGTCGGACAGACTGGCGAAGTTTTCTCCACTGCAGTCGCAAATGAAAAAAGGGCCGAAGACGATATCCATCATCTTTCCGTCCTCTCCGTAGAACGCCCTGCAGGGACGCATGCCGTTGAACTTGCCTTCGTCGTTGCAGACGACTACCGCATTCATTTCGTCCTCAAATGGATAGAAGGTCTCGATGAGACCTCCTCCTACAGCCCGCTGGAGATCCACTAGCTCCGTTCCAATTTCCTTCACCCTGGCAAGCCTTCCCGGCTCGCAGTAGACTACCCGGATGGTATCACTGTTTCTCTCCTGCATCGTCATCCTTCCCTTTCGCCAAAGCGGCTTTTTCTCGTTCCAGATCTTCCAGATACAACTCGATCGTCACCCAGATATCATCGATCGATTCCGCAATTTCACTGAGACCGACACAGATACCCGAGCAATCGAGCTGCTTTTGAAGTCTCTTCGGAAACTGGTAAATCGCATCAACCAGTTTCTCTTTAGCCTGGACATCACGCAGCAGCAACAGATCATGGATCGTAAAATCCTCTCCAAACTGTTCCTTATAACCCTGCAGCACTTCCTTCATGTTACTGATTGTTCTGTTTTCTTTTTTCATTGTCCTTTCTCCATTCATCTCCGGCGTATACGTCTCCCGTGCTGATATGGGTAACATTTCGCCACGGAATATAGTCAAAACCAATAAAATCATCCCCAACGCAGAAGCATTTGGTGGGATCGTTTATATGTTTTCTGTACTGACTAATCAGTGTTTTGGGGCCTTCTAAATCATAGTCTTCATATACTGAGACCTTGTCTCCATTTGCTAAATGGACAATGTATTCCTGTACTGCCATTATTCTCCTCCTTGTTTTGTTTGTCTTATTAGGTATTCGTTCACATCCTTCCCGAAGGGAGGCGGCTGATTCCAACCGTTGTACTTGCCCGCAAGAGCATTCATGATGCTCTGTGCTGCCGTCTGGCCTGTCTCGTCATTGTCCAGGTGCAGATGAATCTTCCATTCTTTGGGGTAATCCTCTAAGAACTGTTCAAGCGCAACCGGAAGGACACTGTTCCGCTTATATGCGAAAACACCCGCCAGAGAAAGCAGCGCTTCTCTTCTCCAATCAGATCCATACTGAAGCATCAGTGTTGCATAGCTCAAGAGATCGATTGCTGATTCAAAGATGTGCAGATGACTGTTGTTCGAAGAGTTCGTCAACTTGAATGGCCAGTGCTTATCGCTCCCGGCTGCTTCACCCTTATAAGCGTTCACTGTACTCCGAAGGGCTGCATATCGGGGAATCTCGCCTTTGTCCATTCCGATGAAAACCGCGTTTGAATAATCTTTTGACTCGTAAAGTATCCCCTGTTCCAGGCAGAAGATGATCAGTTCCGGATGGATTCCTCTCCTGGCCAGATATCGCACCACTTTTTCAGATGATTTGTTCTTCTCCGGCAGTATCAGCTTTTTCCTCTTCGGGGGTGATACTAAAGAAGACAGCTGATTCGGCGCTGTCCCAAGCACTTCTTCAACTGCCTTCATGAAAGAAAGTCCCTCAACTTTGACCAAGTAATCGATTGCCGAAGCACCGCCGATATCTCCCGAAAACCAGTACCATTTTCCATTACTGATCTGCAGAGAATCATGCCGCGCTGTGCAGAACACTTTGCTCGTCACCGGGATCAGTTCTGAGGGGCGATTCTTGCTCAGATATGAGTAAAGATCGATTAGTTTAGCTTCCTTGATCTGATCATCGCTATACCATGATACCATCTCATCTGACATCCTCTCTGGGTTTAGCCCGTGCACGTTTCGGCTTCGCTTTCAGATTGAAATTCAGATCCTCGACCCGAATTGATTCCTCCGGAGCCGGAATCCGAAATGTTCCGTTCTCCCGCATCGAGTAATACTGCCGCTTAGGTCCCAGAATGATATGATCCATGATAGGAATGTCCATCATCGCGAAAGACTTTATCATCTTGTCCGTCAGGTTGATGTCTGCCTGAGACGGCGACAGATTCCCGCTCGGATGATTGTGCAGAATCATGACCGCAGCTGCATTGGACAGGATCGCGGATTTTAAAAGCTCCCTTGGAGATCCAAGGGAGGTGTTGACGGTGCCGATACTGGCGATATTCATATTGATTGGCGTCATGTCTGCTTTCAGATTCACCACAATCAGCATCTCGCGATCATAGTCATGCAGCAGATCATAAAGGACCTCAACGGCTCTGCCAGGAGAATTCACCGGCTTATCGCTTAAGAGCGGCGGCTCTTTCACCATACGAATAGAGACGTTTTCGAGTTCGTACTGCATGCGAATCCTCCTCTTCTTCATTCAATGGAACAGTAATGATAGCGTCCTCTGCCATATCATCCATTTTGTCCTTTAGCGTTTGCATGGTGTGTTTCACCTGTTCTGAAGTATTCATATTTCCTCCTTAATCGAAAAACCGCAGAGCATTCTGCGGTCAGGGGGCACCAAAGTGCCTTCTATTCTTGTTCCATTCCGTCAAGCCAGGCATCAAAACTTGGTTTTGATATTCTGTAACCGCTTCCTCCGAGCTTGATATATCGAAACTCATTCTTCTTCAGAAGATCGTAGACTGTCGCCTTCCCGCACTTAAGTATCTTTTGGAGTTCGGAAACTGTATAGCACCTTTTCTCTTCAGAACCGGTTTTCACTGGTTCCGCAGTGATGTTATGATAATCCATTGTTTCCTCCTATCTTGCCAGCTTCAGGATGACGCCATCAATGTCTTCCGTTGGTCCACCTTCAGAGAGGACCTTGTTTCTGAACCAAACCATTATCTGCAGCAGGTATCTCTTCTCCTGATGCGTGAGTTCCAGATGTACCAGGTCTTTTTTATTCTTGAACATGGTCTTCACCTCCCGGAAAGCATCATACCGACATGTACGGACACTGTAAAATGTGCATTCATTTCAGAAACAATAAAAAAGCAGATTTTCCGTTTCCGAAATCTCTGCTTCGTCGTTCATTCGCTTTCTGCTTTTTCCTGTTGTAGGCCTTGCCATTCGGAACCGTTCTGGTTACCGGACTGATGCCTTCCCAGGTTTTCCGCTGTCTGGCGTGGAACTTTTTCTGTTCTTTCTTGCTCTTTTTGTCGAGCGGCACAAATCTGTCCATAGGCGTCCTCCTTACAGATTTTTTGATAATGGCCGTTTGGCTCGCTGCATACTATAGCGATTTTTGCGACCAATTTCAAGATAAACCGAGTCTTATCTGGCATCGTCCCGACTACGAGAGTCTTTGATCTTAACCTCAAAGGTCTTATCCTTCTCTGCTTCGTATTCTTTCTCCGAGATCAGGCCTGCCTTCCAATCCATGAAACTGGCAGCTCCCTGTGCATCACGGATCGCTTTAATCAGCGTTTCCGGCTTCTCACGGATCGCCTGAATCCAGGACTGAACGTAAGCCTTGTGATTGTCCAGGTGTTCAGATGAAGCTTCCGCCTCCAGACCATAGCCCATAAAACAGGAACACATTTCCGCGACCAATTCTTCATAGGCGTACTGACTCGAACCGAAGAAGCCTCCCTGAATGCGGTTCAGTCTGGATGGATGCCCAGTCGAATGGGAAAGCTCATGCAGCGCAGTGGCGTTGAAGGCATATTGGTTTTTGAAAGAGCCCGGTGTCGGCAGATGGATCTCATCCTTGTAAGGAGAATAGTAGGCCTCATCCCCGCCATCCAGATAAATCGGAACCCCCATGCCTTCGGAAAGCTTCGCGACCAGTTCATCTATCTCAATTCCTGGCGTCTGATCCGGGATTGAAAGTTCCGGCATGCCTTCCACATCGCAGGCGTTGAAGACCGGCGTATAGCGCGTAGAAAGTCTGAACTCGTCTTCTCGGCGGCCACTCTGTATTTCCTGTTTGTACTGATCCCAGGTCAGGGCTTTCTTTTCTTTCAGATCGAACGGATACCAGTACTCCACATATGTTGCCTTGGATCCGGCCTTCAGATGCCATTTCTGTTTTGGATGATACTTAGCGTCGTTGTCCATGATCTGGACCATTGTCACCCATCTGGGGTCATTATAACCCTTCATGGCAGAGACAAGCTTCAGCCAGAAAGCGTTGCTGCCGCGATAATTGGCTTTGGTGATGGCGTTGTGCGGGGCACCGCCTCCGGAACCTCGCCACTCCTTCTTCCAGGACAAACCCTTTTCCTCCAGGACACGGGCGAAAGCCTCAGCCATTTCTTTCCGGTATTCGTCCTTGTTCTTCGGTTTGCTCATCGGCGATCGCCTCCCATTCCTCCTTGGTCAGAGTCTCCTCATCGACAAAGATGATTTCTCTGCGCACGTCTTCTTACCTCCTCATAGGCATTGATACTGGCCTGCCGGTTATAAAAATCCTGCAGATCATCATGCAGCTTCAGATAATTGCTCTTTTTAAGGAAATTGCATTCTTCTTTCTGCACACGATCAAGGACTTCCAGGAGAGCCTTCATCAACAGACCGGAATCCAGCATCCGCATAGTTTCCTGCATTGCCACTTCCCGACTGTTTTCTTCCTTGGCTCTTTCCTGCACGTGAGTATCGTTTTCTTCAAAAAAGCGGATCAGGCGATCTGCCAGTTCTGACTTGCTCCCGAACAGTTCTTCAAGATCTTCCATGTTCTCCATCCCTTCCACATAGATAATGATTTTGATCTCTTCCGGCTTCTGAGCTGCCAGTTCCATCGCTTTACCGGAATCGGCGATGCCGTCAGCCATATCATTCAGCCAGGCCGCCGTTTTTCCCGCATCCTTTTTGGATTTTCCAAAATAGTATCCCTTACATCCGCTGCAGATAGGGCAGCCTTCTTTACGCAGAGCGCTGATCACCCTGCGCAGTGAACGGTCTGATAAAGAGAAACGCTGCTCCAGCTCCTTGCTGAACACAGCGTTCTCAATCCCGGTGTGATTCTTTTTCAGATACTCATAGATTTCGTTCGTTCTCATTTCATCCTCCGTTTATTATGGCTTGGTTTGGTCGGAAGTTTCCAACCATATACTCTACTTATTTCCTTCCCCAGTGGTCGGGTAAGGCTTGCTATGTCTCTTTCCACAGGCATTCCATCAGAAACGCGCTGCATCATCATTTGTTTCTGTCTGGGGGTCACATCATCCTTCCAGGTTCGGTACAAATAATGATTTATACCCATCTCATGTTTTCCATCAGCCCGAAGATCCCCTTGACTGTCAAGGAACCACGTTATGACATCACAATTTGAGTAAAGACAATCTTTGATATTGTTGCTTCCGATTTCGGAAATGCTGCTCCTGGTTCCATCCCATAATCCATATTTTGCGATCAGTAGAATCGGTCGATCCAGCCAGATATCCAATGCCTTTCGAATATCTGTCAGCGCATCCGCATTCATTTCCAGAACAGTATGCCGTTTTTCTGAATCGGATAACCCTACAAGTTCTTTTTCATACTTCCTGCAAAGAGCATTGATATCCGGGCAATTTGTCCAAAGCAGCCGATCGTTCTTTTTCACCGGACTTCCTCCCTTCTTCTTACATCACGCTCTTGCATAAGACCAACCACTGGTTCAATCTTTCCTTTCCCTCTCGCTATGGTTTCGGCCAGTTCACAGATGTGGTAAATACTTAGCGGACCATGTCCAACTTCCAGATGGGTACTATCGATGTATCTGCATACCCTGTTTTCTTGTTCTCCGTTCGGCCAGGTAATGCGGATAACCCCGCCATCCTTCAATCGGAACAAATTATTGTAGTGAATATCAATGAATCTGATTCCTCTCTCTGCTTCTTTCATATGGTCGTTCAGCCAGTCTTTCCGATAACAGTAACAGTATAGACTGTACTCACCTTTATTCGGGTTCAAACGCATCATATAGCTGTATTCATCTGTATCCACCCGAAATCCAAATTCGTTGCGATCGCAATTTATTACTGCTTCCGGATGCAACCAACAATACTTACCAAGTACTGTTCGGTTGTGTAGGAATGCATCAGGAGTCTCACCACTGCGCAGCTTATTGATCACTTCATCAAATTCTTGCTTAAAAGCTTCCGTTTTCAGATCATCTTGAAAACCGTTCCAAGTTGAAAAGAAGCCTTGCCCATTTGAATCCATATCAGCACGCAGATATCCAATGTTTCCCGTTTGGCAGCGGATCTGACTGCTTTGTGAGTAGCAGTACATTTTCTCCGCCTCCGTCATTGGTCTGATTGATAATTCCATTTTTGTCACCTCCAATCAAAAAGGCGGCACCATTTTTCAGATGCCGCCTCCCCCCAGGCTATCTTATTTTCTCTTCTCGTCGTCATCCTTGATGAAATGACGCGAGACAAAGATAAGTGCAACCAATGCGCCAACAGCAACCGCTGCCCAAACAGCCAGGTGAGAATCATCCCCGGTCTTTGGCGGAAGTTCGGGCTCGATGACCTTTACGGTCTGAGCCGGATCCTCCAGATCCTCGTGGATGCCGATCAGGTTGCCGGCTTCATCGTAGATCCGCTCGAAAACGACCAGCTCTTTCCCGATGTAACCCGTGCCGTCAAAGCTGAAAACGATCACGATGGAGCCGTCTGCCTCTTCAGCCGTAAAGCTGATCTCAGCCAGGATACCGGTCGCTTCACCAGTCTCTTTGTCCATCAGCTCACCCTTGACCGTGTAGGTCCAGCCGGGAATCAGGTTTTCGTAATTCACACTGTCCTTGACGCCCGCATGCTCCGTCCCGTACAGCTTCTGTTCAGAGCTGTTCCGGTCGGAGGCTTCGGTCCAGACCTTCGGGATATAGACAGTCTGCGCTTCATTTTCGATGTTTCTGTGAACCGCGACGAGGACGACCTCGCCTTCCACCTCCGGGAAGGTGCCGACCTCATCCTCGTTATCCATCAGCAGAGATTCGAAGACGACCAGAGTCTTGCCGGCCAGCCCGGAAGCGTCCAGTTCAAAGACCACATCCACACTGCCGTCGGCTGTTTCGGCGGTAAAGACTGTCTCGGCGATCACTTCTTTCCCGTCGATCAGCAGCGGCTCACCCGTTTCCTTGTCCATCAGGATGCCCTGCACGGTATAGGTCCTGCCGATCAGCAGGTTTCGGTAATTGACGGTGTCCGTGATGACTGCTTTCTCGGTGGCAGGGATCATCGGGATCCGGACCTCGGTCGAGATCTCCGGTTTCATGTTGGTTGCAGCCAGGATCGGATGAATTCCGTCCTCGGAGAAGCTGACCGTAAAGACATTCGCACCGTCGTTTCTTTCCAGGAAATATCCTTCCGGAGCCTTCGCTTCACGAACCTCAAAGCGGCCTTCGTTCTGCTTCGTCCAGATGAGCTCTGTGGCGATATAGCTGCCGTCGCCGTTGTCCGTCATGTCTTTCAGGAAGACAAATCCTTCGCCGTCCCATTCATAAATGCTGAAGATGGATCCGGCAAGCAGCTCTTCAGAGTCCGCATCCTTCTTGACGAGTTCGATTTCGCCGCGCTTATTTCGGTTGAAAAAGCTGAGAGAAATGTCATCGGTTCCGACGATCGCTTCCTGATTCTCCGGCTGCTCGAAGTATTCCGGTGTCTTCACCTCCTCGATGGTGTAACTGCCGTGCGGGATGCCGCCCTTTTCGGCAGCAAACTCGGCGATGCCTTCTTCATTGGTGGTCGCAAATTCTTCGACAGCCAGTCCATTCACGGTCGTTCCAACCAGGCGGAAGGTGAAACCAGCAAGCTGGCCATCTTCGGAAAGTTTGGAGACCTCCACCTTCTGGCGGATCAGTTCATTCAGGAATTCTGTCCGTTCATGATCCGTATCGATCAGCGTGACCACCTGCGGCCCATTCACCTTATAGACATAGGCCTGTCCCTCGTTCAGCACTTCCTCCAGAGTGAACTCACCCCAGGGGATCTGTTCAAAGACAGCCTTTCCGTCTTCGTCCGTTTCCGCATAGGTATCAACTTCCACGCCGCTGTAAGCGGTACCGTAAAGGTGGAACCTGAATCCTGCCAGGATCCCGTCCTCAGAGGACTTGATCACTTCCAGATCTGCTTTCTGCAGTTCATTGTAAAATGCAATTACTGCATCTTCCTCACTGAGTCCGACGGTCTGAACTTCCGGATCGATGAAATAAAACTTTGTATCTACCTCTTCGACCGTGTAACTGCCGCGCGGGATGCCGCCTTTTTCAGCAGCGAATTCCGCGATGCCATCCGCGTCAGTGGTAGCATACTCGTCTACCTCCATGCCGTTTACCGTCTCGCCATGCAGATGGAAGGTGATCCCTTCGACCTCATCGTTCTCAGAGGTCTTGATGACCTGTAACCTCTGGCGGATCAGCTCGTTGTGGAATTCCGTACTTTCCTTTTCCGTATAGAGTAGTTCGATCTGTTCGGAAGCATTCACCTTGTATACAAAAGCCTGATCTTCATTCAGGACTTCCTCAAGAGTGCAGATACCCCAGGGGATCTGCTCGAAAACAGCCTTGCCTTCCTCATCCGTCTCCGCGTAAGCATCGACAATGACACCGCTGGCCGCCGTCCCGTAAAGATGGAACCTGAATCCGGCCAGGATCCCGTCTTCGGAAGACTTGGTCACTTCCAG
>JAFZQZ010000078.1 GCA_017620135.1 Bacillota bacterium | reverse complement strand
CCTGATCCCACTCTCGTTGGCGCCGCGGAACTTACCGAGAAGTTCAGAGAAAGCCGCGAGTTTCCCGGCGCTTCTTCTAAGGTCCGGGATCTCGGGTGACATATCACAGACCTCACTGATGCCCCAGCCGCCTTCTACCGCGAAACTGCGTACCTTCTCACTGGTCACGGCCCCGATCCCCCTGGCCGGTACATTGATGATCCTCTCCGCCGCGACATAATCATGGTCATTCGCCGTCAGCCGCAGATAGCAAAGAAGATCCTTGATCTCTTTTCGCTGATAGAAAGGCGTACCGCCATACAGCCGATAGGGAATGGCCGCGAGCACCAGCTGTTCCTCCAGTGCGCGGGACTGCGCGTTCGTGCGGTATAAAAGCGCGGTATCCGAATAGCGATATCCTCCGTCCTGTACGAGATCCCGGATCGTCGAAGCCACGAAATGCGCTTCGTCATTTTCTGTCATGGTCTCCCGGACCTGGATCTTCTCGCCCTGTTCATTCTGCGTCCAGAGCTTTTTCTCTTTCCGGCTTTCGTTATTGCGGATCACATGGTTGGCCGCGTCCAGGATCGTTTTGGTGGAACGGTAGTTCTGTTCCAGCCTCACCACCAGTGCGTCTTTGAAATCTTTCTCGAAATCCAGGATGTTATTGATATTCGCGCCGCGAAACCGGTAGATCGACTGATCGTCATCGCCGACCACGCACAGATTTCGGTATTTGTCCGCCAGCAGACGGATCAGCAGATACTGCGCCGTATTCGTATCCTGATACTCATCCACCATGATATAACGGAATTTCTCCTGATAATAGTCAAGTACATCCGCGTTGGTCTGGAAAAGGCGGACCGTATTCGAAATGATATCATCGAAATCCATGGCATGGTTTTCAAAAAGGACTTTCTGATACTGCTCATAGACGATCGCTGTCTTCTTTTTGAACAGATCTCCGCTTCTGGCTGTTTCCGCGTAAGCCTTCGGTCCCTGCATCTCATCCTTCGCGTTGCTGATGGCCGCCAGGATCGCTTTGGGCGTAAACATTTTATCGGAGATATTCAGCTCCTTGAGGATCCGGCGGATGACCGCTTTCTGGTCTTCCGGATCGTAGATCGTAAAGTTGTGTTCATACCCGATCCGGTCCGCGTACCGTTTCAGGATCCGGATACAGGCACTGTGGAAAGTCGAGATCCAGGCATCAGAAACAGCCTCTCCGATCAGGGAAGAGGCTCTTTCTCTCATTTCTTTCGCTGCTTTATTGGTGAATGTGATGGCCAGGATCCGGTACGCCGGTACTTTCATCTCTTCGATCAGATAGCTGATCCGGTGTGTCAGGACCCTGGTCTTTCCGCTGCCTGCGCCTGCCAGGATCAGGACCGGTCCTTCGGTCTGATAGACGGCGCGCTGCTGCATTTCATTGAGTGATTCATATTTATCCATAAATGAAATTATACCACAGGAGTCATAAAAAAACACGGCCCCAAACCAAAAAGTTTGAGGCCGTGCAGACGACTTGATGATCGTTGATTATTTCAGGAAGATATAGTACGCAATGAAGATCACGGTCAGGATCCACATAACGACATTGACCTTCTTGGCTTTGCCGCAGATCGCATTGATGATCGCGTAGCTGATGATACCGAAGGAGATACCTGTGGAAATGCTGTAGCAGAAAGGCATCGAGATGCAGGCGATGAAAGCCGGCAGAGCTTCGGTGATATCTTCGTAGTCGATTTTCAGAAGGGATTCCAGCATCAGGAAACCGACGAAGATCAGCGCGGGAGCGGTAGCAAAGCTCGGGATCGCGAGGAAGATCGGGCTGAAGAACAGAGCCAGCACGAAGAACGCGGCAACAAAGATGGAGGTAAGACCCGTGCGTCCGCCCTGGGCAACACCGGCGGAAGACTCGACGAAGGTCGTGGTGGTGGAAGTACCGGCCACAGCACCGACGGAAGTCGCGATAGCGTCAGCCAGCAGCGCTTCTTTGGTCTTGGGTAGTTTGCCGTTCTCATCCAGCATGTTGGATTTGGTAGCGACACCGATCAGGGTTCCCATGGTATCGAAGATATCCACGAACATGAAGGAGAACATGATGACGAACAGGTTCAGCAGGAAATCGCCGGTGGTAGCAAAAGTAGAGGTAATGGTCTTGAAATCGAAGCAGCCGCCGCCGATGGTGCTGATCCATGCGGGAAGAGAAATGATGCCGCTGGGGATCAGAGAATAAACACCGGCTTCGACATCGACTTTGTACCAGCCGATCAGCTGAGCCAGCATGCCAAGGATCCAGGTAGCGAAGATACCGATCAGGATCGCACCTTTGACTTTTTTGTGATGAAGGATGCCGATGATCAGAAGGCCAACCAGCGCCAGGCAGGGACCTGCGGAAGTAATGCTGCCAAGGTCCACAGCGGTAGAGCTGCTGGGGATAACGACAGCGGCGTTTTCCAGACCGATCAGAGCGATGAACAGACCGATACCGGCCGCAATACCGTATTTCAGGTTCTGCGGGATCGCATCCATCATAGCCTCACGGACAGGGGTAACGGAAAGGATAATAAAGATAATACCTTCCACAAATACAGCAAGCAGAGCCAGCTGCCAGGTGTAACCCATTCCGATACACACAGAGTATGCCATGAAAGCGTTCAGGCCCATACCGGGAGCCAGCGCGAAAGGCAGGTTCGCCAGGAAAGCCATGGCCAGCGTACCGACGACAGAGGCGATAACGGTAGCGGTGAAGATCTCAGCCTGAGGCATACCGGAAGCGGAAAGGATACTCGGGTTAACGGCCAGAATATAGGCCATTGTCATGAAGGTAGTTAAGCCGGCAAGAAACTCGGTCTTGACATCGGTATTACGTTCCTTCAGTTTAAAAAAGTCTGACATAGAAGTTCCCCCTTCTAATGAAAGAATAAAAAAATACAGTACCATCTTAGCAAAAAGAAAAGGACAAATCAACTTTGGTAAATCCTAAAAAAGTCGATCGTCCTTTATCCTTTTTCAGTCAATATGAACAACGTATCAGCGAAGGTATTTCATGACCCCGCTTACGGCCACCGCTCCGTCCGAAGCGGCAGTAATGATCTGCCTGAGCGGTTTTACACGAATGTCGCCGGCAGCGAAGATCCCGGGGATATTTGTCTGCATATCCTCGTCCGTATAGACGAATCCGTTCTCGTCCGTCCGGACGATGCCTGAAAGCAGTTCATTCGCCGGCCGGATCCCTACCGCGATAAACACTCCGTCTACCGGCATTTCGGTTTCTTCTTTCGTCTGGTTCTGGATCAGCCGGACGCGGCTTACTTTCATTTCACCAAGTACTTCCAGCAGTTCGGTATGCCACAGGATCTCCAGGTTCTCTGTGTGAAGAGCCGCCTGCGCACTGATACCGGCCGCGCGCAGTTCTCCCCTCCGGACGGCCAGATAGACTTTCCGGCAGATCTTGGACAGATACAGCGCGTCGGAAACGGCGGTATCTCCTCCACCGACGACCATACATACTTTATCCTTGTAGAAACCTCCGTCACAGGTCGCGCAGTAACTGACGCCCCGTCCGGTATACTGTGCCTCGCCCGGCACGCCCAGGACACGGTGATGGGCTCCGCTGCAGACGATCACGCTCCGGGTCCTGTAAGAGCCCGTATCTGTCACGACCGTTTTCACCGGTCCTTCCGGATCTTCGATCTGAAGCGCCTGCTCCATCCTTTCTTCCAGGCCATATCTGGCGCTGTGCTCATACAGATCATTCGCCAGATCCATTCCGTTTCTCGCAGGGATCCCCGGATAGTTGTCGACTTCACTGGTATTCAGCACCTGTCCGCCGGGAAAACCCATTTCGATCCTAAGTGCGTTAAGCTGTGCCCTGCCCGCGTATATCGCGGCCGCGCATCCGGCAGGCCCTCCGCCGATGATGACCGTATCGAAAATCGTTTCCATATATCATCCTTTTCTTCTGATTCTGAGCAGAGGCATATTCATGGCATCGGATCCGACGGGCATAAACAGACCTTCCCGAATGATATCTGATTTGAGACCATTGGTTTTGATACTGCAGATCGACCGAAGCTTCTCATAGGGAAAACAGGCCGACCCATCCGCTCCGAATTCGATCTTCAGGCACGTTTTGCTGAAGATCTCTTCCGGGATCTTTCTCTCCGCCGCCAGATCTGACAGCTTCTCCAGCAGGCTCATATTCAGTCCAAAACATAGAGAAGAGATCGACAAAGCTTTGATCTGTTCCGAAATGTTCTTTGGCTCTTCGTTTGCCTCTTCATCGCAGGTCGCCTGTGAAAGGACGCCGTCTTCAAAAGAAAGATGAAGATTTCGGTATTCCTTTCCCCCCAGCCGGATCTCGGCAAGATGCAGAACACCGTTCGTTCCGGAGTTTTCAGTCTGAACAACGACTTCTCCGCACGGAAGATAACCGGAATTGCGAAGAAGCAATGACCCGGAAAGACCGATCGTCAGATCTGTTTCGTTTCCTTCTACTCCACTGATATAGAGCGCGTATCCCGAACCGATCGTATCGGCAACGACCTGATTGGCTCTTTCTGTCTGGAGTTCGCTCCGGATCTGAACATCCATCAGTTCATCGAACGCAGCGATATATGTATCCGAATTCTCCTTCTGAGACGGGATGATCAGAGAAAGACAGGGAATGTGCTTTTGCTGTATCACTTCCAGACGGATCGCTTCACGCTTCCTGTCAAGCGCCGAGTATTTTTCTTTTAATACAAGATCTCTCGGATAAACCTCATCCTTTACGGAAGGCCGATCGCTCTCGCTCTGTATTTCGATCCTGATCTGGCCGAGATATCCCTGCAAAAGACCGGCATTTTCTTCACAGATCTGACGATACTGATCCTCCAGGACGCGGATCTTTTCATCATCCATTCCCCGGATCAGATCAAATCGGTGGTCTTTTCTATACTTTGGTGCAAATCCCTGCGGTATGATCTCGCCGATGAACCCGGTCAGAGAGACTTTTTCCAGTTCTTCTACGATGGCTTTGCCCAGGATCTCTGTTCCCAGCGGGATCGAGATGGAAACGAGGATCCTTTTGTCCGGGAAGTCCTTATAACGCGATACCTGATTGGCTTTGATCCTCTGGGCCAGATGAGACGCGGCTTCCCTGATGATCTCTTTCGGGAGGGAAGAAACCTGCTGCTGCAGTTTCAGCGTATCCTGGTTTACCGGGAGTCCAAATAAATAAAGATAATCCGGATCGTAAAGGTCTTCCTCCATTACGATCGAATGGAACATCCTGTCTGAAGGATCATATTGTGAATGAAATTTCAGTTCGCTCAGGATCCTGGATTCGCTCTGCCGGTAGCCGCTGATCAGTTCCTGAAGCTGGTCTGCCCGTACCTGTCCTCTGGACAAAAGTTTATGCATCTCAAAGTAGAGTTCGATCAGTTTGACGAGCCGGAAACGACAATGACAGAACGCGTCTCTCGCTCCTTCCTTGAAGGCGCAGGCGAAATCCGTCAGGACCAGACCGATCTCTTTTCCTCCCTGCGAGATCAAATAGGAGGGATTGAGCGTACTGCCGGAATAAGAAGCCGGATACAGATCGCCGAACATCTTTTCCTGATCTTCCCTGAGTACAGCGAGCGGACAGGTACGCAGATACGAATAGGTATATTTCTCTTCGATCTGTGTCAAAGAGAAAAGAAAGGTCGCCTGCTGACGGGAAAAATTCATCATCCGGTCCCGAAATCCTTTTTCTCCGCCTTTGGCGCTGCCTCCGCGGGAGCCTTCCATCACAAACTGCCTCAGGAAATCTTTCAGCTCCTGATACTTCTTCTCTACACGATCATTGTAAAGCTTATAAAAATCTTCGTAATCGAACATGGCTACCTCTGCTGGGAAAAATAAAAAAGGACGTTACAGATCTGTAACGTCCTGACATAGCTGGGCATGAAGGATTCGAACCTACGAATGCTGGAGTCAGAGTCCAGTGCCTTACCGCTTGGCGAATGCCCAATGATGATGTGCTCCTTGCGAGCGCATCATGTATTATAAGACCTCAGGACGTAATTGTCAACTGTTTTTTTTGTTCAGGTATTCTTTTTCCATTTCTGGCGTTACTTTGGGAACATGAACTGTGACTTCTTCCTCATCCTGAGCCTCTTCATCCGGAAGGACGATCTCCTGCGTATCGGAATCATTTGAAGAAAGCTCGCTCATCTGACTCATCGTCTTTCCGCCACGTCCCATCTTCTCATTCAGATCATTCACCCATTCAGAGACGGAAACAGAACGCTCTCCGACTTCACCCTTCTCATGACTCAGCCTCTCATACAGTTCAGCGGCTTCTTCCTGACCGATATCACAGAACCGGCACAGGGTGATCATTTTATGAGAAAGTTTCTTGGGCCCGGACTGAATGGCTTTTACATTTACCAGAGAAACATAAGGACCTGTATGATCCCGATGGCGGAAGAACTCAAGGATCGCGTAGGATTCCTGCCCTTCCCTGTGGTAATAATGAACGTTCTGGATCGCTTCCAGGAGCGGAGAATCATTCTTCACCTTCAGCTGTGAACGGACTTCACGGTAATTCTCGACATAGACCACGGGCCATTCTTCCCGTTTGGAAAGCCAGCAATCCGCAGTTTCGTCATAGGGGTAAGAAGCAGTCGCGACAGCCGTATAACAGGGGATCACGATCAGAAGCATGACTTCGATCAGCCAGATCAGAAGCAGCGGAACACCTGCGATCATCCGTCCGTTCACACTGGTCACACCGTTCGGAAGGATACGGTAAAGAGATGAAAAGACTGTGCCCGGCGAGACGAACAGACTGCCCCAACGGCCCAGCAGCTGCGATACGGAAGAACGGTTCTGAAGTACTTCACTCGCTCCCCGGCTCCACATCTCGTTGACCAGATCGACATATACACACCGGCTGGCATAGAAAGCCAGGATCAGTCCGATCAGAGAAACGATCCGTACGATCCTTACGCTGCGGATCTTGGCCCATCTGGTCACCGCGAGGATCCAGAGGCAAAGGAGCGCGACCGCGCCCGCCACTGTCAGGAAACGAAGAAAGAGGTTGGAAACGAATCCCAGTAAATAGACATAGCAGACTTCAATGAGAAAGGCGCCGAGGAAACTTAAGAGCGCGAGTAAAATAATACCGACCGCGGGACTTTTCCCGGACGGCTTATAAGCTTTATAGCGCATGTCTTCACCACCTTTCTGAATTTTTCAAAATTGTCGTTTCATTATATCACAAAAGGTTCGGAAAATCAACCTTTGGTGTCAAGGCGCGCGGGTTGGGGCGGGTTTTCGTCCCTTTTCCGCATCTTTCCGAAGAAATCCTGCAGCAGCAAACGGCTCTCTTCTTCCATGACGCCGCTCACAGATTCGACTTTATGATTAAACCTTTCCTGATGAAACAGATCGATGATCGAACCCGCGCAGCCGGCTTTGGGATTCATGGCGCCCATGACCACTCTCGGGATCCTCGCCTGTACGATCGCTCCGGCGCACATGGGACATGGTTCCAGCGTCACATAGAGCGTACAGTCCTCCAGGCGCCAGTCGCCCATAAAATGGGCCGCTTCATTGATCGCCTCGATCTCCGCGTGAGCCAGCGGATTGCCCATTTGATTGCGTTTGTTATAGCCTTTTCCGATGATCTGTCCCTGATACTCGATCACGCACCCGATCGGAGTTTCATCCTCCGAAGCTGCTTTTTCGGCCAGTTTCAGCGCTTCTTTCATCCATTCTTCTTCCATATCCGGATCCTTATAGTTTCAGATAATTCAGATATTTGCCTCCCGGCAGGTTCTCCATATCCTTCTTTCCGATCACCTTCAGGTTTACCGCCAGAACGAAATACAGAACGATCCCAAAGAGGACGGAGATGACACTGGCAGCCGCGTTCGATCCTGTGATCGCGAAAAACAAAAGATAACAAACGATACATCCGACTCCCATGATCAGCGAACAGATCAGCGGACCGAAGAACAGCTTCAGATAATTGATCTTAACCCCACAGAACTTCATTGCCGAACGAAGGTTCAGGATCATGATCAGCGCACTGAACAGGATCGCGTTGACCGCGAGTGTATAGATCCCCCAGTGAAGGACCAGAATACCGAACACGTTCCAGAGACTGGTCACCGCGACACCGATCCCGGCATGGATCATCGAGATATGGGATTTCCCAAGACCGTTGAGGACGCCGCCCGCGATATAGCTCAGCGAATAGAATACGACCGCCATGGAACCGATCCAGAACAGTTCTCCTCCCTGCGGCGCGGCGGGGAACATCAGCCGAAGCACGGGTTTGCCCATGATCGCCATACCGATCGCGCAGGGGACCGTGATCAGCAGGACGGTCTTGATCATCGAATTAAAGTGCGAACGAAGCGCTTTCTGATCATTCAGCGCTTTGGATACCGCGATACTCGGTACAGCGGCAGCTCCGAGAGATTCTCCGATCGCCACAGGAAGATTTAAGAGAACGATGAATTTCCCGCTGTAGATCCCGCGCATGGCGATCATCTGGCCGGCTTCGGTACCGGTCCGGATCATCAGCTCACCGAAGATCCACGCGTCGATGATCCCTTTGATCGAAAAGATCGTAGAGGAAATCACGATCGGTACCATCAGCGAAAGCATCTGCCGGTAGATCCCGGAAGACGACTCCTCCGGAACAGATTCCGGGTTTTTCTGAAGTTTTCGGGCTGAACACCTGGCATAAACGAACGCGAGGAAGAGGATCGCGCCGATCGCGCCGATACCTGTTCCTATAATGCCGCCGGTCACCGACCATTCCATCCCGAAAGGATTCAGCAGAAAAGCAAGCACCACAGCGAAGACCGCGTGCAGCAGTCCTTCGATGACTTCCGAAACCGCCGTGGGCTTCATATCGTTCAGCCCCTGGAAATAGCCTCTCAGCACACTCATCAACGAGCAGATCAGAACGGTCGGTCCCAGATACTGCATCGGCCGGGTGGCTTCCGGATTAGAGAAGAACGTGATCGCGATAAAATGACCGCCCAGCAGCATGATCAGCATACTGACGAAGCCGATCCCGCCCACCAGCAGCGTCGCGAGAGAAAGTACTTTTTTCACATCGGCGTACCGGCCGGTCGCGATCCTCTCTCCCACCATCTTGGAAATGACGGTCGGAATACTGATAGACGCGAAGACCAGGAAGAATCCGTATACCTGATAGGCATCCGAATAGATCCCGAGACCTTTATCCCCCCAGAGATTGGTCACCGGGATCCGGTATAAAAGATTGATCAGACGAACGATAAACTGTGAAGCTACCAGAAAGCTTCCCTGACGGATCAGGTTTTTGGTCGAGGAATCTGCCATATGCTTTACCTTGTCAGTCCCATCCCGTCCAGGATGGCGCTCTGTCTGGGAAACATGACAGCTTCTTCCTCGGGAGACATATGATCATATCCCAGAAGATGCAGCATACTGTGGACCGTCAGAAAAGCCATCTCGCGTTCCAGGCTGTGTCCGTATTCCTCCGCCTGACGTATCGCGACGTCCAGACAAAGCACGATATCGCCCAGCATCAGCTCATGAAGATCCGGATCGATGTTTTCTTCCTCGAGAAAGGCATCGGCCAGATCCGGCGCGGCCGGCGCCTGCATCCGTGGACTTTCCTCAAAGGTCAAAAGCGGAAAGGACAGTACATCCGTCTCTCTGTCTACCTGCCGCATGTCCCGGTTAAGCTGATGGATCTCTTCTTTCGAAACGACCGAGACCGAGACTTCCACCGGTGTATCGATCTGTTCATGGGAAAGAACTGCTTTCACACTGTTTTCTATCGTTTCATCTAAACTTTCTCTTGAAATTGCTTCGGTGGGCGGTATGATTTCCCATTCGATCCATAGACTCATTGCCTGTTCTCCCGTTTTTTTCATAGGCTTCTACGATTTTCTGTACCAGTGGGTGGCGGACCACATCCTGGTTCGTCAGGCGGCAAATGCCGATCCCTTCGATATCTTTCAGAAGCTCCGTCGCCTGACGAAGTCCGGACTTCTGATCTTTCGGCAGGTCGATCTGTGTCAGATCGCCCGTAATGACTGCCTTGGAACCGAATCCCAGACGGGTCAGGAACATCTTCATCTGCGCCTGTGTGGTATTCTGCGCCTCATCCAGCACGATAAACGCGTTGTCCAGCGTTCTTCCGCGCATATACGCGAGAGGAGCGACCTCGATGGTCCCTTTTTCCATATTATGCTGGAAGGAATCGGCTCCCATGATCTCATAGAGCGCGTCATACAGCGGCCTGAGGTACGGATCGATCTTGCTCTGCAGATCGCCGGGAAGATATCCCAGCCTTTCACCGGCTTCGATCGCCGGTCTCGTCAGGATCAGCCTGCTGACTTCGCCCTTCTTGAATTTTTCGATCGCCATGGCCATCGCCAGATATGTTTTTCCGGTGCCGGCAGGGCCGATCCCGAATGTCAGCATATTGTTCCGGATCAGGTTGACGTACCGTTTCTGCCCGAATGTTTTCGGCCGGATCGGCTTTCCGGCTTTCGTAAAGCAGACAACGTCTGACAGAAGATCTCCGACATCCTTATCCTGTTCTTCTTCCGGAAGGGACAGAAGATAATGGACGTGCTGCGTGGTGATAGTCTCGCCTTTTCGGGCGATCTTCATCAGACTGTCCAGCACCTTTCTGGCTTTTGCTAAGGATGCTTCATCCCCGCTGACACGGATCCCGTCACCGCGATTCAGGATGACGGTGCCGGTCTCCTTTTCGAGGGCTTTGATATTCTCATCGAAATTGCCGAAAATACCGCTGATGTACTCAGAAGGTACAGCGATATTGATTTCTGCCATAAAAAGATCTCCTTTGATCAGACATTTAACTCGGCGGCAAGGCCAAGCTCATCCTTATGTGCCTCCAGAATGGGATCGATATAGTTTTCCAGGAATTCTTCCACCTGGGAAGGCGCTCTTCCCACGAAATTCTCCGGCTTCACCGCTCCCATCAGTTCTTCTCTGCTCATCTTGAAAGTCTCGTCTTCCAGGATCCTTTCCAGAAGATCATTGGACTTTCCTTCCTGTTTCACTCTGGCCGCGGCCGCCATCGAGTGGATCCTCACCCGTTCATGCAGCTCCTGTCTGTCGCCGCCGCGTTTGACTTCTTCCCTCAGGATCATTTCCGTTGCCATGAAGGGAAGCTCTGCCATGACGTGCGCACGGATCACTTTCGGATACACGACCATGCCGCTCGTCACGTTGATCATGACCTGCAGGATGCCGTCGATCGCCAGAAAGCTTTCTGAGATGACGATCCGTTTGTTGGCGGAATCATCCAGCGTCCGCTCAAACCACTGTGTGGAGGCTGTCATGGCCGGATTGAGCGCGTTCGCCATCACATAGCGTGACAGCGAACAGATCCGTTCCGAACGCATGGGGTTGCGTTTATACGCCATAGCGGAGGATCCGATCTGTGTACTTTCGAAAGGCTCTTCGATCTCCTTCAGGTTCTGCAGAAGACGAAGATCGTTCGCGAATTTATAGCAGGACTGCGCGATCAGGCTCAGTTCGTTCAGACAGATCGAGTCGAATTTTCTCGGGTAAGTCTGTCCGGTGACAGGATATGTATTCGCGTATCCCATCTTCTCCGCGACCAGACGATCCAGCTCCTTGACTTTTTCCTCATCGCCTTCAAACAGCTCCATGAAGCTCGCCTGTGTGCCGGTCGTACCTTTGGCGCCGCGCAGCCTCTTCACTCTCAGGATATTCTGCAGCTGTTCATAATCCATCCACAGTTCCTGCAGCCACAGACAGGCACGTTTGCCTACCGTCGTGAGCTGTGCCGGCTGATAATGCGTAAAGCCAAGCGTAGGCATATCTTTATAGTTCCTTGCAAAGGAGGCCAGATTGCTCATGACGTTCACGAGCTTGGTCAGAACGAGCTCCAGCGCTTCATACAGGATCATCAGATCGGTATTGTCACCCACATAGCAGCTCGTCGCGCCAAGATGAATGATTGGTTTGGCCGATTTCGCCTGTTCGCCGTAGGCATAGACATGGCTCATGACATCATGCCGGACGACTTTCTCACGTGCTTTCGCAACGTCATAGTTGATGTCTTCCGCGTATTTCTTCAGTTCTTCGATCTGTTCGTCCGTGATCGGAAGACCCAGTTCCTGCTCACTTTCAGCCAGAGCGATCCACAGCTTTCTCCAGGTCCTGAATTTCTTCTCTTCCGAGAATAAATACTGCATCTCCTTACTGGCATACCGGGAACCAAAGGGAGTTTCATATGTATCATGCATAAAAGGTCTGCCTCCTTAACGATTTGGATAAGATCCAATGAAAAAGCGGACTTTCCAAGCTTTAGAAAGTCCGCCTATCAGTGTGTCATCTGGACTCTACCAAAAGCCTGATCGCAGTACGCGACTCTCCGCTGATCTCAGTTTCCGCGAAGGACGGGATCAAACAGATCTCGATCCCTTCCGGCGCCAGAAAACCACGGGATACGATCACGGCCTTCATGGCCTGATTCAGAGCACCGGCACCGATGACCTGAATCTCCGCGCTCCCCTTTTCCCTGACTGCTGCGGCGATCGCACCGGCGACCGAAGCAACGTTGGAATGAGCGGAAGCTTTGATTACAGTAACTTCCATGATATACCTTTTGCTTATTTTGCGTAATCGACTACGCGGGTCTCACGAATGACATTGACTTTGATCTGACCGGGATATTCCATCTCCTGTTCGATCCTCTTGGCCACATCTCTGGCCAGGATCCGCATCTGATCATCATTGATGACATCCGGCTGAACGACCATACGGATCTCTCTGCCTGCCTGAATGGCATAGCTCTTGGATACGCCCGGAAACTCATTGGCAATGGATTCCAGCTTATCCAGACGGCTGATATAGTTCTCCAGTGTTTCACGTCTGGCTCCGGGACGGGCCGCTGAAATGGAATCAGCCGCCTGCACCAGAACAGCGATCAGACTCTCGGGTTCCACATCGCCGTGGTGCGCTTCCAGCGCGTTGATGATGATCTTTGATTCTTTGTACTTTTTCAGCAGCTGAACACCCAGTTGTACATGGGAGCCTTCCATCTCATGATCGACAGCCTTGCCGATATCATGCAGAAGACCCGCGCGCTTGGCTACACGGACATCCAATCCGAGTTCGCCGGCCATCAGGCCTGCCAGATGGGAAACTTCCACAGAGTGTTTCAGTACATTCTGACCATAGCT
The DNA here is from genome assembly GCA_017620135.1 of Bacillota bacterium. Lineage (GTDB taxonomy): Bacteria > Bacillota > Clostridia > Lachnospirales > Bianqueaceae > RUG760. Next base: position 17,295 of record JAFZQZ010000078.1, on the reverse strand, counting down.
GGTTCGATATCTCAGCATACCCAGAAGCCGAATCAGTTCGGGGTTCAGCCCATGAACGTTCGTCTCGAACGTCGCGGCTTCACCTTCTTCACGGATTTTTGTCTCGACTTCCTTGGTAGCCTTATTTACCATTTCTTCAATACGTGCCGGATGGATACGTCCATCCACGATCAGTTTTTCCAGTGCGATCCTGGCGATCTCACGACGTACCGGATTGAATCCGGAGAGGATCACCGCTTCCGGTGTATCATCGATGATCAGGTCGATACCGGTCAGAGTCTCCAGCGCACGAATGTTACGACCCTCACGGCCAATGATGCGACCTTTCATCTCATCACTGGGCAGGGGAACGACAGAGACGGTGGTCTCTGCCACATGATCAGCGGCACAACGCTGAATAGCCGTGGTAATGATCTCTTTTGCTTTGCCTACTGCTTCTTCTTTTGTCCTGGCTTCATTTTCCTTCAGGATAACAGCCATTTCGTGCTGTACATCCGCCTCAACTGAGGTCAGCAGCACTTGTTTCGCCTGATCTGAGGTCATGCCGGCGATCTTTTCCAGTTCCGCCAGTTTTGCCTCCTGGATCTTTTCGATATCCTTCGTTTTACGATCCAGATCTTCAGAGCGTTTCTGAATCTGAGCTTCTTTTTTCTCAAGTGATTCACTCTTGCGATCAAGCGCTTCTTCTTTCTGGACGAGTCTCTTTTCAGTTTTTGTTGCTTCTGCTCTTCGCTCTTTGACTTCCCGATCGATCTCGTTTTTCGTCTTCAAAGCATCTTCTTTGGCTTCCAGCAGGATCTCACGCTTCTTGCTGTCAGCAGACTTAAGCGCATCGTCGATGATCTCTCTGGCTTTGGATTCGGCCGTACCGATCTGCGCTTCACCGACTTTTTTCCTGTACTGGATGCCCAGTACGAAAGCCAGCGCCGCAAGACCAAGCATCAGCACGATCACAATGATCAGAACAACAACAGATACTTGTCCCAAGACATAACACCTCCTTATTCAGTTTTCATGGTTCGGAATATTTTCAAAAATCATATTAAAAATATACTTAACAGATGAACTATACTCTTTTTTGCCTTAATTGTCAAGATTTCTTCCGAAAAATCTGGCGTCTGAACAGGATCACGTTCATGATGATAAAGAATGGGATCAGGATCAGCAGGGTCACCAGCGGCTGCTTCGGCGCGAAGGTCGCGAGCAGCATGATCGGGAACCCAAAGACGATAGCCGGGAAGTTCTGGTAGACCATATTCTCCGCTGCCGGGGTCTTGAATTCACCGTCCAGCTCACGCAGGAGGATCGTGCCGGTACTCGCGGTACCGGTATACATGCCATACATCATCAGAAACTGCTCTTCCGGATATTCCGGGAAAATATATTTGACAACGATCCGGTTGTAGATATACGTGACCACCATACCCACGATACCCATAATCAGCAGGATCGCCCAGTACCTGGCCAGTACCTGCAGACGGATCGCCGCCATCCCTGCCACTACCATGATGTCAAAGAAGAAGTTGCTCACACGGGTCAGAAGGAAGTTGTTGGTGTATGTCTTTCTGATCACCTTTTTCTTCGTCAGGACCGAGATCACAAGTTTGATCAGTGTCGCCGCCAGAACGCCCAGAAGAAAGTTGAACCCGTAGACCACGGCTCGCATACCGGGCAGCAGGTTGCCTAGCCCCATCATGATCAGGTAGGACAAAAGATATGCGGCCAGCACCAGCGCTACCTGCACGGTCAGCTTATCGATACTTTCCTGCATGGGGATCTCATTCGCTGTCTCGATATCTTCCCCGCGGAGCCTGGATTCCACGGACCGGCTCCAGTCGATCTTTCCGCGTTTTTTCAGAATATTCAGGTGAATGACTCCGCCGAGCGCCGCACTGATGAAGCCCAGTGCCGCGATCGAAAGGCCAAAGCTTTTGCCTCCTTCGAAGCCAAATTGTGTCTCATAGATGTTGCCGTAGTTCATGGCCTGGCCAGTTCCCTGCCCGTACCCGAAGGGAAGCAGCACACCGGCCGCCTTGAAGAAGCCGGGAATGATCAGCGCAACGATGATCGAAAGCGCCAGACCGAAGATACCCTGCAGCAGGTAGTTGGAAACCGTGGTCACGCCGGTATCGAATATCTCGCCGGTCCGCTTTTTCGTCATCTTGCCTCCGGTCGATTTGAAGGTCGAAGCGATAAAGCCAAGCGCCAGGGTATGATAGGTAATGACTTCCAGAAGAGCGGTCCCGTTTCCGCCGAAGAATTTCGTGTCGAACATCTCCGTTTTGGTAACGGCTTTGTAGATCCCCGCAATGATCAGCAGGATCGCGCCGCCGAGCACGGAAGTCGGAATAAGCGATTTCTGAAGGATCGGGATCCATTTCTTCAGCATATTGGCAGCCAGAAGGCTGAGAAGCAGGATCGCCAGCAGGTTGGAAAACCCCCATACATTAAAGTCCCAGAAATTGCTCATGAGAATGATCTCCTTTTTCTATGTTCTTGTAGCGATAGAACAGATTGACATATTTGACCGCGTTGAAGCGGACATCGCTCTTGATCTGATATAATTCTTTTCCCAGATATAGATTGAGTTTGTTGCGTCCCAGCGCGGACGCGGCCAGGACCTCGGAAAACGGAAAGACCGTCGGATAATCGACCGCCCTCTGGGCATCTTTCCCTTCTGCCACTTCTATCCGGTCCGGATACAGCCTGATCTTCGCGTCTTCGACCAGTGTTTCCTTATGGCTCTCAAGGATCACATGAGAGAACTGCCCGTGATCTTCGTAGAGTGGTTTATCTTTATCCAGCGTATTCAGATCCAGCTGCCGGATATAATCCTGCTGCCATTCAAACCATTCACCGATGGTTGCGAAGTCCCGGCCTGCTCCGGCCACAGCTTCATCACCTGCTGTACTGCTCTCGGCCGTCTTTTCCAATGTCAGATCCGGCAGCAGTGTATAAGTCAGGCCGCATTTCTGACATTTCACTTCATTCTTTTCACTGACGAAGTTGCTGAGTCCGCAGTTCGGACAGATATACAGGACACGTTCCAGGTATTCGGCATTTCTCTTATGATAATACCGCTGCCCTGTCCTTCTGACGTACTCCGCGTCATCCTGATAGAGGCCTTCTTTGATCGCTGAGAACAGCTCGTCTTCACTCATCGCCTTCAGCTCATCCGGCTCGATGATCCGTGCGATCTTCGCTTCCATCCAGGGCCATTTCTTCGCGCGGCGCCGTTCATTGCTCCAGCGAGGCTGAAAGGCGTAACCGCCTTCAAAACGCACCAGCGCGATGGGAAGTCCCATCTTCTTCGCGAGCTTGACACAGGCCGGATTGATATCGCAGGTAAGACCGCTGTAGGTGCGGTTCCCTTCCGGCGCCATGCCGATCGTACCGCCTTCCTTGGCTACCTGAAGAATGTTCCGGACTGCTTTCAGATCCGTCATCTGCTTCTTGATAGGGATCGGCGCCACCAGGAAATCCAGCAGTCTCGAGACCCAGCCCTTGGAGATGATATCCTCCGATGCCACATAGTAGATATGTCCATGGAACATCAGGCTCGGGAAAAACTGATCAAAAGGCGTCTGATGATTGAAGAGGATCAGGTACTGGCGTCCGTCTTTCTGTTTGTCATAGCGGATGCCATACATGAGTTTGACCATGATCCACCCAGCCCAGTAAACCAGAAAAATAATGATGTTGTGCCGTTTTCTGACCCACGGTTTTCTCTTCACCTTTTCGTCTTTCATGGCCGTCCCCCATTTATAAGTCTTTTTCTCCGTCCGGAATTATCTATAACTTACCGGATCCCTTCGATCCCCAGTGCCTGGAATACTTTTCCGACGATGCCTTCGTTCTTTGCGAGCAGCTGCCGTGCCATATCCTCATCCACACCGGCTTTGATCATGATGATCGCAGTTTTGACATCACCGCACTCTTTCAGCACTTTTGCCGCTTCTTCCTGCGGCACTTCCGCGATCTGTGAGACGATCCGCTCTGCGCGGTCCACCAATTTGATATTCGAAACCTTCAGGTCTACCATCCAGTTGGAATAAACCTTGCCAAGGCGGATCATGGACGCGGTAGAAAGAATGTTCAGGATCATCTTATCCGCGGTACCAGCTTTCATCCTGGTGGAACCGGTCACGACCTCCGGACCGACCACCGCTTCGATTGCGATATCCGCTTCTTCCGCGACTTTCGAACCGCGGTTGTTCACCACCGCGATGGCTTTCGTTCCCAGAGAATGGGCATAGTCAAAAGCTCCCAGCACGAAAGGCGTACGGCCGCTGGCCGCGATGCCGCAGACGATATCCTTCGAGGAGAAATCCACTTCTTTCAGCTGCTCCACCGCCAGTTCCCGGCTGTCTTCCGCGCCCTCTTTCGCGACGAACATCGCGGACTCACCGCCGGCCATGACACCGATCACCTGATCGGAGCTGTAGGTAGGGATGCATTCCGCGGCATCCAGAACGCCCAGACGTCCGGAAGTCCCGGCGCCGACATAGACAAGTCGTCCGCCTTCGCGGAGCTTCTCTACGATCGCATCGACCGCCTCCGCGATCTGCGGCAGTGCTTCCTTGATCGCTTCCGCTACGCGGTGGTCCTCTTCATTGATCACCCGGACGATGTCGTATGAACTCATCAGATCGATATTCACTGTTTTCGGATTTCTCTGTTCCGTTGTACCCAGTACCATGTTAGAACACCTCTTATTATACTCAGACTCCTGTCGCCAGTGCCGCTCCGTATGCCGCGTCATACTGCGGCGGACAGATCTTCATTTCAGGATAGATTTCACGAATTTTCTGTTCGGTCAGTCCGCGGATCTTTTCATTCTTTGTCAGAACGCTTCCGCAGAAACTCAGCGGACCTTCGTGAAGTGCCAGCTTATCCGCTACCGGAACGACTAACTTCGCGAGATTCCCGGCTGCTTTCTCAAGGATATGAAAAGCCGCTTCTTCTTCCGCCTCTAACCCTAAATCCAGCACTGGTGCCAGCGCGGCGATGTCCTTCTTTCCGGTATCTTTGCCGTAAACAAACCCGATCAGCTCCTGAATCGTGCTGATCTTCAGCTGCTCGAATACGGCCTGCTTCATCACGGTAGGTGGGATCCTGCCATCGACCGACTGAACGACAGCGGAAAGTACATCCCTGCCCAAGGCATAGGCGGAACCTTCGTCATCGATCAGATGCCCATATCCGCCGCACCTGGCTTCGATCATTTCATCCTGACGACGAATATGCCCGCAGCAGACTGAACCGGTCCCGGCGATCAGGATCATCCCGTCCCCGCCGGCATGCGCGCCCCAGAGAGCTGCCTGATGATCGCCGATGAACAAAGGATCGACACCGCATCCTGCCTGCCGGATCCCTTGAAGGTAGACTTCCTGTGTCAGCGGATTACTGATCCCCGCAGCGCCGAAACCGATCGCTTTTACCTCAAAAAGCCGCTTCGCGCCGACTTTCGCGAAGGCATCCATCAAGTGGGAAATGACCTCTTCTTTCCCGAAGCTGTTCACATTCATTCCGCCGACAGAAAAAGTATCGATGACTTCTCTTCGGCCATTCTCGGAAAGGACCACATCCACCTGTGTTTTCGTCCCTCCGCAGTCGAACCCAAGGATCAGTTTAGCCATAGATCCGACATCCTTTCACTTCTTCGGCGAACGCATCCGACTGACGCTGCCAGTCGGAAAGCAGATCCTCTAATGTTCTTTTTCCCGCCAGATAATCATCCACGCTGTGATCACCGGAAAGTGATGTCAGCCTGGAAACATCCGCATAGGAGCGGAATTCAAAATCATTCGGATAGAGTTCCATCAAAGTCTTCATCAGGATCAGCGCGGTCGGCATAAAATCAAGCAAAGAAGACAGAGGAATGAACTCTACTCCAAAGCAGGTCTTTCCTTCATGCTTCGACCAGAAAGGCGTGAATGCCCTGGTCCGGAAAGCCAGGTTTGGATCCTGGACGCGCTCATGCAATACTTTTACCAGCTGATCCATATCTACGAACGGAGCGCCGTAAACCTGGAACGGCGCGAATGTTCCGCGTCCTTCCGAGATATTGGTCGCTTCAAAGAAGCATCCGCCGACATAGCAAAGCGCGCTGTGGAACGTATGGATCGAAGGCGAAGGCAGGTTCCAGAGCTGCCCTGTCTCAGGCCACTTCATGGAAGGAAGATATCCATCCATCGGTATGACCTGGTAATCCAGTTTGAGCCCAAAATACTGTTTAAAGTAGTATCCGAGTTCTCCGGCCGTCAGACCATACCTGGTCGCCAGTCGGTGTGCTCCGACAAAACAGTCATACTTCGGATCTGTCCGGTTGCCGCTGATCGTATCACCCAGCGGATCCGGCCGATCCAGAACGACCAGAGGAAGGCCTGCCTCATCCGCTGCCCGCATACAATTTGCCAGGGTATAGATATACGTATAGTAACGCAGTCCCACATCCTGGATATCATAGACCAGCAGATCCAGCCCTTCCAGGTCTTCCGGAGACGGTTTCAGCTTTGCTCCATAGAGGGAGATCATCGGGACATGGTATTTCGGATGGATATCGTCCCCTACCTTTGCTCCATCCATCGCGCCATAAAGCCCGTGTTCCGGGGTAAATACCTTGACCACCGAATAGCCGGCGTCATAAAAGGCCGTCATATCATCGGTCAGCTGAGAATTCACCCCTGAATAGTTGGTGATCAGACCGATCCGCTTACCCTTCAGCAAAAAGCCGTAATCCCGGATCCGGTCAATACCTAAAGTAACCATCTTATTCCCTTCTGATGAAACTCGTTTACTCACAAAGATCTGCGATGATCTGGGCGAACATCTTTGCGGAAATGATCAGTTCCTCGATCACCGCAAATTCATCCGCCCCGTGCATCCGGTTATCTGTTCCGGGCATCGCACAACCAAAGGCCACACCGTTTTCCAGATGGTGCACATAGGTGCCGCCGCCGATAGCCATACATTCACCCTTCTGTCCTGTATATTCTTCATAGACAGCCAGTAATTCTTTTACAAAAGGAGACTCTCCGGATACATGATGCGGCGGGATCATCTCGCTATCATCGATCGCGATCCCCTCCGCGGCCAGATTCTTTCGAACGACTTCTTTCATGTTCTCGTCATTGGCGCAGACAGGAACACGAGAATCAAACTGGCCGGTAAAACCTGTCCTGGTCCAGTTCATCATACTGAACGTAAGTGTCAGGATCCCGGACAGATCATCCTGCATAGCCACACCGATCCCCTTGCCCCAGGAATCACCGTGCGGGAACAGTTTTTTCAAAGCAAAGAGTTTGGAGGTCGCCACAGATGCCGCGAGCGGCAGAGCGCAAAGATACTCGATCAGAGCAGTCAGCGCGTTATTCCCTTTCTCGGGGGACGCTGCATGAGCGCCTTCTCCTACCGCAGTGATCTTAACTGCACCTTCCGCTTCTTCCAGCAGATATCTGACACCGGTCTTCTCCGTGACTTCATCTGCCACCTTTTTCATCTCTTCGATCGACACTCCTTCGACAGTAGCATAGGCTTTACCAGGAAGAACATTCATCTTCAGTGAACCGGACATGGAAATGACTCTCGGAAGAGCCAGATCATCTTCCCATGAAGCAAAAAACTCAGGACGGAACGCGCCTTTTTCCGTATTGATGACCGGATACTCCGCATCCGGTGAGAACGTCATCGGAGCTTCGGCTTGTTCCGCGTAATAATACGGCAAGTCTCCGCTTCCGCATTCTTCATCTGTACCAACGACCACACGTGCAGATTTGCTTAACGGAATTCCCAGATCCTTCACGCATTTGAGTGCCCACAGAGCCACTACTGCCGGTCCTTTATCGTCGGCGGTTCCACGGCCGTAGATCTTTCCGTCTTTCATGATCACATCAAAGGGCTGCGTGACCGTCCAGCCTTCACCGGCCGGAACTACATCCAGATGCGCCAGGATATCGATCTGTCTCGGAGCATCGGAAAGATCCACCGAACCTACCGCGTTTCCGTAGGTCTTCATGGAGAATCCCTTTTCCTCTGCCATCTTGCCGAATTCACAAAGCGCCTGGTAAGGCCCCTCGCCAAAAGGCATTCCTTCCTTTGTAGGCATCTTCTCGGAATTGATGCTGCAGATACGTGCTACATCCCGCATCACCTCAAACCAGTGCTGGTCAAAATACGCTTTGATCTCCTGCTCATATTTCATCAGACGTTCCTCCTGCTAGAAAAAGAATGTAAATCTGTTCAGTGGCCATATCCGTACCAGGACTCGTCCCAGTACGGTCTCCCTGTCAAAACACCCGACTGCTTTATTTCGGCTGTCGACACTTCGTTCCCGGTCATCTCCCATGACGAAGAACTGGTCCTGTGGAACCGTGAAAGGAAATTCGATATTGCACTGTCCCAGGGCTTTGGTATAAAGATACGGCTCATCGATGACTTCACCGTTTACCTTGACTGTTCCTTCTTCGTCGATTTCTACCATATCCCCGCCCACAGCGATGACCCGCCGGATCAGCAGATGGTTGCTGGTATAGAAAGCCAGGATATCGCCGCGGGAGATCGGCGCGTCCGCAAAGGTCAGGACGATATCGCCATCCTCTACTGTTTCGCCCATCGATCCGCCGACCACCTGAAGGACCGGCATAAAGATCACAGCAAACAGTACCGTGATGGCGGCCGTGATCAGTATCGCGACGATCGTGCTCCTGAGAACACGGAAAAATGTCATCTTATAGCGCTCCGCCGCCAGTTCCTTTCTGATCGCAGCCGTAGAAGGGAATCTTTTCTCTTCATTTACGACTTCTTCTGTGGAGGGAGATCCTTTTTCTTCACTCATTCGTTACACCTTTACCTTGACCTGTTGCGCAGTCTGCCTGCCAGGATATTGAACAGGATGCCGCACATGGCGAACAATAACACATATACTTTTCCCGTCGTCGTACTGAAGATCGACAGGAAATCACCAACATAGGGAACATGGAAAACCACTTTCCCGATCACGTCATGATAGGGAACATCCGAAAGATCCTCTACCGGATTCGCATCCCCTTTCGTAATAAAAACACCTTCCAGGTGTTTATTTTCCATCACTCTGTGTACGATCACCGTGTTCTCGACATAAAATGCGATCACGTCATCCGTTTTTATCTTTACCGGATCGTAAGGCTGCACATAGATCACACTGCCGATCGGTATCGCCGGCTGCATACTGCCGGAAACCACATTATACACATCGTAACCCAAAAACCTCGGAAGCGCAAGAGGCAGTGAGATCACGATCGTAAACAACAGAATAGCTACCCCTAAAACGTTGCAGAGGGCAGGAATGAACTTCCTGCCCTTTGCTTTTGGAGTATTCGAGTTTTTTATGCTCATTCGGATTTCACTTCACCAGTTTCGCGTCTGCGACGAACGACCAGCGCGATCGCAAGTCCAAGGATCGCAAGACCTCCGATACCGATCGCGATGAAATACGGAAGCGCATTCATCGTATCACCTGTATTCGGTGCATCATCAGGTTCCTGTACCAGGAACTGGAACTGGATCTTTCCAAGTGTAGACTGGTAGGAGTTGTCCAGGGTCGGTCCGTCAAACTTCACATACAGGTCGACATGTCCTTCTTTACCCGGTTGTAAGGTAAACATCAGGAAATAGTCCTTCAGCGGATCGATCGCCTTCTTGATCGCCGGCTGATCTGCATCAGAGCTGTCGAAAAGCACGGTCTGTTTGCCGTTTCCGTCGGTATAGGTCAGTTGGAAAATATATTTTCCGCCGCTGGCTACCTTGTTGCCGTCCGCATCGACATTCTGGTCTTCGAGATACTGAAGGATCTTTGTACTCATATACCAGTCGACAGCCTTCGCGTTATTGTTCTTCAGATTGATCCTGCAGCTCAGGTCATCACCGGGTTCAAGTCCGAGGATCTCATGATACAGCTCTTCCGCGGAAAGCTTCGCGTCATCCATCTTGCTGTCAGCGGTATAGGTGACGGTCCAGACTTTATCCGGATCTTTCTTGGCAGCTTTGGTCTGCTCGGCTTTTTCTTCTGTAAGGCTCAGAGCGCCTGTCGCCTCGTCAATTGCTACAGCTCTTCCCCATACGAAATCGATGGCGTCTGCCGCGTTATGCGTCTGTACAGCATCCACTTCTACTTCCAGACGGAAGGTCACACCGTCATAATCGTAGGAATAAGTCCGGCGGGTATGGGTCAGGCCATCGCTATCTTTCCAGGTATCAGTCGCCACGGATGCATTCATGAACAAAATGTCACCGTTCACCAGAATGCCTTTCAGCACAGGAGCTGATGTTTTTTCTCCTACCGGAAGGATCTTATTGTAATACAGGATGATCGTATCATCCGTCGATTCTTTCTGGTCAAGGATCCACGCAGAATCATCCAGATCCAGTTGTATCAGCTCGGGAGAAATGCTGTCATCTCTCTCACCGTCCTTTACCCAGTAACGGTTAAGGATGATCCGGACGTATTCATCGATCTTACCGGTATTCTTCGCGTACAGTTCTTCTGTATAATACTTTCCGAAGTTGTAGTTCTCTCCCTCAGCCAGCATTTTCGAGAAGAGTTTTCTGGAACCGGTATCCCAGGTACCGTCAGCGGTACCGTCGTCTTTTACGTGATAATTGCTGTAAGCCACAGGATCAGCATCATTGTTCTCCATCAGAGAGACGCCGATCGAATATAATTTGGCTCCAAGGGTATAGGTCTTGGACTGTGTCTTGATCATCGCGCGGGCACCGCCGATGACGGAAGTCAGGATCAGGACCGCGGCTACAGCGAACAGAATGAAGACCGTTCTGGTGGAGCGATTTGTTTTTCTGGTTTTATCCATTACTTGTCACCCCCATTCAGATCGATCACATCATTCCAGTTGGCTGCGATCGGCTGTCCGTCTTCATCGGTCGCTCTCGTGCATTCGTAAATGACGATCACGTTGAAGTCGAAACCTTCTTTCAGATCCGCAGGAAGATTGTTGATCTTTACATTCAGCTCTGTTGTGGACTCTGAAGCATTTACGACTTTGTAGTAATAATAGAACCCGTCGCCCCCGTCTTTCCACTCATCGCCATTCCAGCTGTAGGTGAGTGTAAAGCGTGAATCCGTAAAGGCTCTGGCTCTGACATAGACCGGGAAAGAATCCTCATCCGCTGAAACGACCACGTGTTTCGTCCAGTCGGAGACGGTCTCCTCGATCGATGTGCCAAGGCTTACGGGCTGCTCACCAAGTGTCTTTGCAGAAGTACTGAAATACGCGATCGCTGAGCCGATGGAAGCTATTAAGACTGCGACGGCTGCGATGATCGCCAGTACTTTCCATTTGGTTTTCATTTGCTCACCTCCTATCAGTCTTTATCAGGGGTCGTAAGTTGCCACTCGCTGTTCTTGTACTCGAAGTGGTTGATGATGCCCACTCCGAAGATCCTGGTTTTCAGCGTGTTCTCGAAAGACAGGGTAATCGTTGTCTCCGGGCCGATCGTCCCGACCAGTACTCCCGTAGAAGGATTGGTCGGTGCGTAGCCTGCTCCAGGATAGACCTCGGTCACTGTCACTATGGTATCGCACGGAAGATCTTTGATCAGGATCGAGTCAGAGGAGTTGCCATTGAAGTTGATAGCATGCTCTTTCTCGTAGACCGTCTGTCCATTGAATACTCCAACGACATTGAAGATGACCGTACAGGGTTTCACCTGGACACCTTCCGGAGCGATCAGCTTCTTCACGATCTGTACATCCCCGAGCTTCTGCTCCACAGAGGCCTTCAGATTCAGCACCGCGTCATACTGCCAGGGAATATTGTTGTTCGCTGTATTGCTGGTGCCTGTTGCCTCGTCAAACCTGTCCGGAATACAAATCAACTGCGGATTGAAGTGATAATACACTTTCTCTCCGGAAGCGATGGTCTCGATCAGATCACCTTCCTTTTCAGGATAACGGATATAATCCGAATCGGTTCCATGTGCGACGACAAGGAACAGCCCCGGGCCGACTGTGGTCAAATCTTCCGCTGTTTCCAAAGCAACACCCTTCACATCCGGCGTCTGCAGCGCACCTTTCTTCAGAGCGATATTCGCCGCGTCCGCCGAAATGGTCTCCCAGTCCGTGGAACCCGTTTTATTGGTCTTCGTCAGATCCAGACTCTTATAGGCGTCCAGAAGCGTCAGCGAATAAGTGTCATAGCCACTGACCGGTTCCGCGTCGGCAATCTTGTAGATGTCGATCAGCACCCTGTCTTTATCGGAAGCGGTAAAGTTCTGAGGCATTTTGACAGTCAGCGAGATTTTGCTCGACAGATCGACCGCTTTTGCCTTCGTGAAGTAGCTTCCCGCAAAAAGCGATAAAACAAGGGCTGACAGAACAATCAAGGCCATTACCTTAGGTTTGTTCATCATTCGAGTCATCCTCTTTCTCAGTAGTTTCATGGGTCCCTCCTATTTTATCATGATCGAAGACTTTGTCCCGTTCGGGACGTCTCCCTGAAGAGATCAGCATAATAATTAAAAAGATGAACAGGGCCGGGATTCCGAAAGCCGGGATCGTGATCCGGTTGGGGATCCTCAGCGCGTCGGACGTGATCGAGACCGTCACTTCCTCTTCCATAACGGTCGCAATACGGTGCCCACGCACCAGAAGCCGGTGGGTATTGATCCCATACGGAGTACAGGTCACCAGTGTACAAAGATCTTTTCCCTGCTCCAATTGCAGAAAGCTCAGATCATAAGGCTCTACAATATGGATCGCGTCCACCTCGTAGGTCAAAGTCTCGTTGAGTACACGAAGATAGAACACATCGCCTACGACCATCCGATCCAGGTCCGTGAACAGCTTGGCAGAAGGCAGCCCCCGGTGTCCGGAAAGCGCACAGTGGCTCGTCTGACCACCGACCGGAAGTGATGATCCCACTAAATGACCTATCGCGACCTGCAGTACAGCTTCATCTGTGCTGTGATAGATCGGCAGGGAACAGCCAATCTTTGGGATCTCGATATATCCCATGATCCCGGTACCGGACACATCCAGCACCTTATAATAGGCTTTCAGCTCCGCCTCCGAAGGTTCCCAGCTAATCGGCGAAGCCGCAAACTCCTGATTATAAGCCACCGCTTCATCCCAGATTTTCTTGTAAGTCTCCTCACTCAAGGAATCTACACTGGCAGAATAACTGGCGATCGCCCGTGACTGGTGCAGCGAGTTCCAATAGTCGCTTACAGAAGGATAAGCCATGATACCCACGCCTGTCAGCATAATCAAAAAAAGTATCACAGTCGACCATACGGAACGCCTCTTCGGGCCTTTCTTTACTTTCTTCATTGAGTTTCCAGATCGTTCCTAAAAATATATTCAATATATCAATCTATATTATAACCGATAACAGTCAAAAATGCCAACTAAAATTTTATTTTTTTGAGGAAATCTTGCTAAAAAAATAAAGAAATAATGTATGGTTGTTATTCAATCATCCATTTTCGTCTGAAGAAATCAAGAAAATGAAACAAAAGTGCAGAAAAATAACGTTTTCTAAGTTTCAGAAAAGTCATACCACCCTTCTCGGGCAGATTCATATCTCTGATTATTCCCGACACGATCCATTCCTCGCTTCTGCGTCTGATGCAGAATAAAAGTTTATCATAAACGGCTTGTTTTAGCCACTGAGAATGGCTTGGAAGATAGATCGGGAACCGTCAAATGACGAACCAAAAAAAGCCTTCTGTTCTTTCTTCCCTAATCCAAAAGACATTTCTATCTCAATTATGACTGTCTCATTACCGGCATCTGTCCTTTGCCTGTAAAGGGCCATACACAGCTCATTTTCTCTTCCGTAGAAGTCATTAACGGAAGATGATTTCCTCCAACGATCGTTTTCTTCTGGGAATTTTCCCATTTCGCACAATGGTCCTTATCGGACCTGTTTATAGGAAGATTCCGAACGACCATTACGGTATTGTCAGGCATGACCGGAGCTTGCAATATTCTTCTTCCGTTATTGGGGTAGCTTCTTCCACTGATCTGGGCTATCGGAATCTTCCTAACCATTAATGCCCGGCTGTCAATGCTCTTGCTAAGGTCAGACTTCTCACAGGCAATATAGATCTCTTCAAATCCTGTGATCTCAGACAGCATGGCTCAGTACATCTTTGAGAAAGCAAAGCAGTACATCGCTTGCACGGTTGTCTATCTCGATCACAGTGTCACCATGGCGGATATGGAACCGTTGCCTATCTGATCCGCCTGTTGTACCTGAACAATCTTTGTTTGTCCATCGTTTTTAGATTGTTTGGGGACAGTTTCCAGCATGGCTTTCCGAAGTTTACGAAGACGATAATAATGCGCATCCTGAGAAACTCCGTTGGCTGCACACCATTCACGAATGGTCATTCCACTGTCAATTCTGGCCTTAACCATGACAGCCCATCCGTTCATACGAACTTGAATTACTTCATTCAACTTGTGTAACTCCTGTAAAATTTGAAAAATTTCACTCCAGTTTTTAAAGTTTTTCAAGTAACTATTATCTCACAGAAGAATTATCTGGTCGAGGTACGCATTATGGAGCATTTACGAAGCTGGTCTCTGCAGAGACTAAACTTGTACCACCTCCTTTAGAAACTTGAAAAGTAAATGCTCCATAATAAGTACTATGTAACAAATAATGCCGCTCATGTACAGAACGGCATATAACAAACTTGATTGATCATGCTTTTTGTTTTCTGCAAGCTTCCGGAAGTGTATCCGACCATGGAAGAAGGTCATCAAGAAATGCTGGATCTTCGAACTCTCCATGTTTGGGGATTTCTTCCAACAGATACTTGAAGTACTCATAAGGCTTAAGATTGTTCGCCCGAGCTGTCTCGGCTATGCTGTATGCAATGGCACTGGCCTGTGCACCGCTGACCGTATCGATCAGGTACCAGTTATGCTTTCCCAGGCAAAAGGTTCGGATTCCTCGTTCCGCTGCGTTATTGTCGATCGGAACAAAAGGATCTTCCAGGAACACTCTCAGATATGACTCCTGATTCAGTGCGTACTGAATCGCTTTCCCTGTTCTGGACTTCGGAGCTATGGAAGACTGTTGTTCTTTCAGGTATGCGAAGAAAGCGTCCACCAGAGGAGCACACTCTTTTTCCCGAAAAGATTGTCTTTCTTCCGGAGATTTCTCCGAACAAAGCTTCTCGTAGTGATACAGCATCTGTATAATCTGCAGCGCTTTGTACGAGACAGTCTCCCTGATCCTGGCATCATCCTTCAGGGAAGCTTTGATAACATCCGCAAAGCCTCTCCGTACATGTGCCCAGCATCCTGCCACCGTCAGGTCATCTCTTTCTTTGTCCAATGAATGATAGACCTGAAATCCATCGGTGACACAGTAGCCCTTGTACCCCTTCAGGAACTCTCGCGGATGATCGCTTTTCCTGGTTTTCTGATAATCGTAAAGAACAAAGGGGTTGGTCTCCAAGGCACCTGACCGGTATACCCACATGTAACTCTTGGCTCCCGCGGGACGTCCGTCCTTTCGAACTTCTACCGGTGTTTCATCTGCATGGATGACATGATAGGTGAAGAGCTTCTCCCTTAGTCTTTCATACATTCGTTTCAGATACCGGTCAGAGCATTCGTTCACCCATCGGCAGACATTCTGTTCAGGAATATATACCTCCTGCTGCTCAAACTCCTTTACGATCCGATGAATCGGCTGGGAGTTAACGAACTTGTAGTTGTATACGCCTGCCAACAGAGATGGGGTTGCAATACTGTTTCTCAACAGATCTGCCGGTCTGTTTGCGCGGACGATCACCTTTTCTCCCTCTCCGGCATAAACAGCTACATGATGTTCGATCACCTCAAAGCTCGCAGGGTGGAATTCCAGCCGTTGATACACCTCATCAGGAAGTCGCTTGTGTTTCCCGTTTGGAAATGCAGCTAATAGTTCTTCTTCACTCAGCGTGTGTTCAACCACGCGAATCGTGAGATCTTTCAGATCTACTTTCCGTTTGCCCTTGGTCTTCCTGCCCCTTTTATAAGGCTTCGGACAGATCTCTTCGAATTCTGGTTCTTCCATTCCAGGATTCAGATCAACGATAACTTCCGATTCATTAAAAGCTATGTGAAGCTGATCTTCCAGTTCTGTCAGATCCTGTTCTGTTTTTCGGCCAAAGCGTTCGGCCCGAAGAGTTCTCACTTCTTCTGTCAGAAGATCGATCTGCCTGGTCAGCCTTTCGCTGGTCTTTTGCAAAGATTCCAGAGAGGCATGTGTTGCCATAAGCAGTGTGATCAATGTTTGTTTGTCAAGGTTCTCAAGGTCTTTCTTGCTTAATCCTTCTGACACGTTTTATGCCCTCCTTCCTTTGCTTTACTGTTTTGTAGTATAGCATAAATGGCTTGACTTAGCCACTTCAGGAGGGTTCAGTCAGGAGGAAAGGTCCGTCAAAATGACGAACATCAAAACCAGGCTCCCATGGTTCGTGCTGAAGATGCAGTTCGTTTCTGGCAGGATTTATCGGCTTCATTACCGTATGGCCCCGACCGTCTGTGAAGGGGAGTACACGCCCCAGACCAGAACTTATAAGAGTCCTTATAAGAAGAAACATCGTTTTTCCTATGGGTTTATCCCTGGAAAATTCTCTGTTTCGCACAATGGTTGTTACTGGATTTTCGCGCACTTAACCTCACGAACAGACGAGCGTTCAAGGATCGTCAGGCCAGACAGCAGCTTTTGATAATCTTCCAGAGTGATCTTGGCTGCTTCTTCCCGGTTTCGGGGCCATTTGAGCCTTCCGGCTTCGATGCGTTTATACAGTAGGACGAAGCCATCTCCCTCCCAGCAAAGACCTTTGAATCGATCCTGGTGATGACCGCAAAACAGGAAAAGCACATCCTTCTGAAAAGGACTCAGGTTGAACTTTTCCTTTACCAGGGTTGCCAATCCGTCTATCCCTTTTCGAAGATCCGAGCGTCCACAGGCGATATAAATCTCTTTAAATCCTGTAATCTCAGATAGCATGGATCAGCACTTCTTTCAGAAAGTTCAGCAGAGACTCACTCGCCTGATTATCAATCTCGATCACGGTATCGCCGTGTCGGATTCTGACACTGACTCCAGCCGGATCTGGCTGACGTACTTGTACGAACTGTGTTTGTCCTTCGTTGTTCCCGCCGGCGCCTTTTGTCCAGAAATAACCGACGTCATTTGACCACGAATAACCGGAATATCTGCCGGCAGACGGGAAGCCCACCGGCATCATATTGTTAGGTAAATTCACCTTGCAGAACAAGGCTTACTGCAT
>JAFZQZ010000077.1 GCA_017620135.1 Bacillota bacterium | reverse complement strand
CGCAGTAATACCCGGCGTTCCTCATAAGTTCAGAAAGCAGGGGCGTTCCCTCTTTGATATCCGTGAAATTGTCGATCACACCGTGCTTATGCGGAAACAACCCGGTCATGACGCTGGCCCTGGAAGGCGCGCAGATCGCCGAACAGGTATAGGCGTTTCGCATCACAAGCCCTTCCGCTGCCAGCTGATCGATATGCGGCGTGCGGCAGATATCTGCCTGATGACTAAGTCCGTACCCGGGCATACCGGCCTGACGGATCGCTCCGATCGTATCCGGCCGCTGCTGATCGGAAAGGATCAGCAGGACGTTTTTTCGTTTCGTCATTGTATTTACCGCCTAGAACTTTCTTCTGGATGTAGAACTGGATCGTCCGGAGCTGGACGAAGAATGACTCGAATAACTGGAATGACTGCTGCCGGACGAACTTCGGGTGCTGCTCGAACTGCTTTCCCTTGGTTCAATGTATTTGCGTTCTACTCTCACCCCAAGCAGAGTATCCAGTCCGCCCATGATTTGAAAACTGCGCTGGACCAGGTTCGCGTCCGCCGCGACCGCTTCCTTGACAGTCCGATTCTTTGCTTTCGCGCGGGAAGTCGTGGTCGACGCCACGATCAGGCCGCCGATCGCGCAAAGGATCGCCCAGAATATGCGGGTCCCCGTGGAATGAGGAACAAAACCATATCTCAGGAATTTCCCGAGAAAGCTTAAATACCGATTGACATTGTAATCATAATCTCCACTGCCCAGGTTCAGCAGGGTGACCGATTCCAGCCGCTCTTCCGCGTTTTTCGAAAGCTTTTTGGCCCTGGATGTGCCTGTCGCGTTCCCATATCCACGCACCTGGATCTTATATGAAGAAGATTCATCCACAAAGATCCCGATCAGTATCCCTCTGTGGTCCTCACCGAAACCGTACCCGCAGGCTTCCCAGAAGGTATCCAGATAGTGATTGATTCTTTCTTCACCCGGATCCATATCCGAAGGATAATCTTCGTAAAGACCCTGGGACGGTTTCAGGCTGTAAGCCTCGTCACTGAGATACACGACGATATCCGTATCATATTTTTCTGCGAGCCGTGCGATCTCCTTTTCGATCCTTTCGGCATCCGCATCACGGATCCCGTCTATATCGTCAAAAAGCTTGGTGCTTCGGTAGGCTGACATATCTTCTCCAGACCTGTAAGCTTTGTACCAGTCCGGAATATCCACGCTGCCGTATTTCAGCAGATTGTCCACGCCGTCAGTCCACTCATCGAAAGCGCCATAGTAATCCTTGTTCACCAGATGATCATACAGGATATCATCCAGTCTGGAAGACATGGTTTGAGTAAAGAGAGTTCTCGTCAGACCAAAAGAGGCGGACACCATTTCCCGGTTATCCGGATCCATGTTGATGAAAAGTACCAGTCCGTCGAACTCAGATCCGACGCCATATCCTTTGTAGACATAGAAATCCATCGCGAACAGTTCATTGTCCATGCCATAGGAGGTGATATCCGTGTAGATGACGACATCCTGATTTGTCTCTTTACGAATATTGGCAAGCTTCGCTTTGATTTTCGTTTCCTCTGCCGGTGTGAGCAGATCCGCAAGGTCGATCAGCCTCGGTTCGTTTTCATCATTATGGAAATCAACGAAAGTGGAAGGATCCGTCACATACCAGGATGGAAGTACCTGACCGTCGACGATCTGCAGCGTAGCTGGCTCTGAACCATTCAGAGAAACATACGTTGTGTCGAACGAAGCTACATAGCTTTTCGTCCCATTTGTCGGAACACTTTCAGAAGCCTTGACTTTTTCGTGGGCGCCCGAAAGGAAAGCCGAAACCGCGCCTTCATATCCCGCGTCCCGATAACCCTGCCTTACAGCAGAGATCAGTTGATCCACATCTTCCTTTGAGAAGATCTCCCAGGCTCTTCCATACAGCCGGACCGTCAGATTCACGCGATCCCCGTCAAGGCACAGACAGATCCCATCATGATTAACGCCGTATCCCAACTCATTTTTCCGGTAAATTTCGTCTGTATAATCGGTGAGCACCGAATCGCCATAGCTGCTTTGTCCAACAATGAGTACGACATAATCGAACATCGTCTCTACGATATATTCGTCATTCTCATGATTGATGGCGATCAGGCGATCCTCTGCAAGTACATCATAGAAATCACCGACGTGATAAAGATCCGATCTCCACTGTTTTTGCACTTCCGATTGCTCCTCATCATCGGCGAGCGCTGCCGTCGGGAGCATGAAAAGTGCGAGCAGACACACCAGAAGGAGTGCGAGGATGCGTTTCATTCGATTCTTTTTCATCATACCCACCTCCTTACAGCAGCACGATCAGGGCGATGATCGCCGCGACCGCGCCGGCACCGGCGGCAAACCGTTTCCAGTAATACTTCTTCTCTTCCAGTTTGCTGTAGGGAAGCTTGCCTTCGACTTTTCCCGTCTGACCGTTCACGGCGAATTTGAAATTTGTTCCTTCGAAGCTCAGGTTGAGCAGATAGACCGGAAGCAGTACATATCTGGCCCGCCTCATGTTAACCTGCAGCTGGTTGGAGGAAATGCTGACCGAGTAATAGCCCTGCGTCGCTTTTTGCATCGCGACATTGGCGCCGGTCGTTTTCATCCGGGCATCGCTTCTTTGGCGTGATTCACTGGAAGCCTCATCAAAACGATCCGCGACAAACCCGGCCAGATATCTCACGTCAAAGGGTACGATCTTCGTCAGATCATAGGGCTGGATCGAATCCATCAGATCATTTTCCATTCTTTTGCTGGCATCCAGCGCCAGATCCTGAAAGCTCATGCTGACATTTCGATGGATCCTGTACTGTTCATATTCCGTGCACTCATAGTTTCCTTCCCTGTAGGATTTACCGGTTTTTTCTCCCCGGAAAGTTAATTCTCCGTACACATCACAGTCGAAGATCCAGAACGGCACATAAACACCCGTCACCGGACCGATCTTGTTCTTTGAGAAGAAGCCTTTCGGCAGGAATTTCCTACCCTTATAGTATTTTTGTACAGACTCGGCCAGATGATCCGGCATAATGGAAAACGGTACGATCCCGTCCGGTTTCAGCATACCGGTAAACTGCTGGGTCAGAACGATATTGTTGCCGCAATACGGGCATGTCAGGGCGCCGGTCGTCTGAGCAGGTGTAACGACTTCCGCACCGCAGGAGCGACAGATCGAGATCGGAAGCGGTGCCATCTGCTGCATCGCCTGATCTCTTTCCACCCTGTTTACCTGAGGCTGCTGCGGCTGCTGAAACTGCTCTATATCAAAAACGCTGTCACAGTATTCGCAGTGCAGTTTCCCGCTCGCGGGATCAAATGTCAGCGCACCGCCACAGTTTGGACATTTTTGTTCCTGTATCATGTCAGGATCTCCTATCTGTATAATTAATTCCGGATCCCGGTAAGGTCTTTAATGACTTCTCCCGCAATGATCAGACCGGCGACCGATGGCACAAAGGCGACCGAACTTGTCACAGACTTTTTCCCCGGCGCCGGTTTTTCACTGCTGTCTTCCACAGCGATCGCTTCCCGTGCCGGCTCTCTGGAATAGACGACTTTCAAAGCTCTGATCCCACGTTTACGGCACTCATACCGCATGACTTTCGCCAGCGGACAGACCGAGGTCTGATAAATGTCCGCTACTTCAAACTGCGTCGGATCCAGTTTTCTGCCTGTCCCCATGGAGGAGATCAACGGGACGTTCAGTTTCTGGCATTCTTCTGCCAGCATCAGCTTGGCTGAGATCGTGTCGATCGCATCCACCACATAATCATAGACAGATAAATCAAACTGACCGGCTGTCTCCGGAAGATAAAAGATCGGATAAGCCTTTACTATGCAGTCCGGGTTGATATCGTGTACTCTTTCCTCACAGACTTCTGTTTTCAGTCGTCCGATCGTCGAATGAAGCGCGATGATCTGCCGGTTCAGGTTGCTTGGCGCGACCCGATCCGAATCGATCAGGTCCAGCGCACCGACCCCGGATATTGCCAGCGCCTCCACCACATAACCGCCTACACCGCCAAGCCCGAAGACAGCGACGCGGCATTCGCTGAGCCGCCGGATCCCGTCCTCACCAAGCAGCAGTGCGGTCCTTCCAAAAATCTCCCGATTCAACTTGGCGCCACCTTACTCTACCAGCTTACCGTCGATATATACTGCCTTCACATGGGTATCACTGATCATCGGATCTCCATCGCAAAGAACGATATCCGCATCCTTGCCGACTTCCAGTGAACCGACACGGTCTGCGATCCCTACATGCTTCGCGGGGTTGATCGTGATCGCTTTCAGTGCCTCGAACGGATCCATCCCGGCTTTTACTGCCAGGCCTGCGCAAAGAGCCAGATATTCCTGCGGGATGACCGGCGAATCAGTGATGATCGAGACCTGACATCCTTTCGCCGCCAGGATGCCTGGGGTCGTCCAGGATTTATTCTGGAGCTCAAACTTGCTCGCGTGCGTCAGAGAAGGTCCGACGGCCATGGGATAATTCGTTTCAGCCAGTTTATCGGCGATCAGGTGTCCTTCTGTCACATGTTCAAGTGTCAGATCAACATCAAATTCTTTCGCCAGACGGATCGCTGTCAGAATATCATTCGCCTGATGCGCATGGATCTTCAGGGGGATCTCTTTCTTCAGGACCGGTATCATGGCCTCGCATTTGAAATCGAATCCCGGCTTTTTGGATACATCGTCGCCGGCAGCCTCTTTCTTTGCCAGGTATTCTTTTGCCTTGAACAGCATATTGCGGATCACGGAAGCTGTCGACATACGGGCAAAGTTGCCTTTATCGCGGTAGCAGCGTTTGGGATTCTCACCGAGGGCGCCTTTCATGGCAACGGGGTCTTTGATGATCATATCATCCACACAAACACCAACTGTCTTGACCGCGATCCAGGTACCGCCGATCGCGTTGGAACTGCCCTGTCCGGTAGCAACACTGGTCACACCGGCTCTCGCCGCCATGTGAACGGACGGATCCAGCGGATTGAAACTGTCGATCGCCCTCATCTGCGGCGTGCAGATATCGCCCATCTCATTATAATCCGCTCCTTCAAAGCCGATTCCCCAGCCATCCAGGCCGAGATGACAGTGCGCGTCAATAAACCCGGGGTAAACTCTCAGGCCGGTCGCATCGACCACTTCTTCCCCTTTTGCCCGAATGTTCTTCCCGATCTTTTTGATCTTTCCTTCTTTGATCAACAGATCGCCAACATATGGTTCTTTATGAACCGCGTCATAAATGGTTCCGTTCTTGATCAGCATACTATGTCCTCCAAAAACTGTTTTTTGAGATAAAGCCTGAAGGATCTCCTTCAGGCTTTATTGTTTTTTCTTTACGTATATCTGTTTTACGGTTTCAGCTCCAGATACAGATCGCGGTACTGTTTCGCGGAATTATCCCAGGAAACATCCTTTTCCATATCACGGATGACCATCTGATCCCAATACTCTCTGGCGGTAAAGTACAGCGTCTTCGCGCGGTTGATGGCATCCAGCAGCAGGCCGTTCTCATAGCGGTCAAAGGTAAATCCGTTGCCTTCGTTGGTAAACATGTTGTAAGGATCAACGGTATCTTTCAGACCGCCGGTTTCACGAACGATCGGAATCGTTCCATAGTGCATCGCGATCAGCTGTGTCAGACCGCACGGCTCAAAAAGCGACGGAACGAGCAGCGCATCGGAAGCAGCGTAGATCTTATGTGCGCGTCCTTCATCGTACATGATGTTGGAGCAGACGCTTCCCTTGTATGCACTCTCATAGTAACGGAACGAATCTTCATATCTGGCGTCACCGGTACCCAGTACGATAAACTGCGTATTGCCGTCGATCAGCTGCGGGATGATGGAATTGACCAGGTCAAGACCTTTCTGATCCGTCAGTCTGGAGATCAGTCCGATCACGAACTTGGATTCATCGACTTCCAGTCCGAGTTCTTCCTGCAGCGCTTTCTTGTTCGCTTTTTTCTTCTCGATGACATCGGCTTTGCTGTAAGGAGCGGCCAGTCTTTCATCCTTGCTGCTGTCCCACATATCTACGTCGATACCGTTCACGATCCCGCGAAGCTTTCCGGAATGGTACCTAAGATGTGCATCCAGTCCTTCGCCATAGAATGGCGTCTGGATCTCCCACGCATACGTCCCGCTGACCGTCGTGATCATGTTCGCGTAGGCAAGACCGCCCTTAAACATGTTCGCGTCCTCATAGCCCTGTTTCAGCGCGTCTTTGTTGAACACATAATCCGGAAGGCCGGACCAGTAGCGGATCGTGGGGATATTATAAATGCCCTGGAAACGCAGGTTATGGATGGTGATCATCGTCTTCGCGCTGGCGACCGGCGTACCCTCAAAGAGTGTGCGCAGATAGACCGGTACCAGTCCTGCCTGCCAGTCATGGCAGTGAATGATATCCGGGATCCAGTTCATATAGTTGAGCGCCGCGAGGGCCGCTTTCCCGAAGAAGCAGTATTTCGGAATATCATCGATGAGATTGATATAGGGATTGCCCGCGCTGAAGAATTCCTCGTTGTCGATGAAATCATAGACGACGCCATCCCATACATATTCCATGATCCCCACATAGAATGAACGGCCATCCGCGCAAAGATCCATCATAAAGCTTCCGCGGTAGACCATCTTTTCCTGGAATTTCCATGGAATGCATTTATACCTGGGCAAAATCACTTTGACGTCACAGTTTTGCTTGATCAGCGCCTTGGGAAGCGCGTACATGACATCTCCCAGTCCGCCGGTCTTGACGAACGGATAGCACTCGGATCCGATAAAAGCAACACTGCGGCGGGGTTCAGGCATGGCCGGAGCAGTTTCCTGGGCGGGTTCCTCTGCCTTTACTTCAGCTGCTTTCTTAGCTGATGGTTTTTTCGCGGCAGGTTTCTTTGCTGCAGGTTTTTTAGCAGCAGGTTTCTTGACTGTTGTTTTTTCCGTTTCAGGTTCTTTAACTGTCTCTTCTTTCACGACAGCATCTTTCTTTTCGATCGTTTCTTTTTCAGTTTTCTTTGCAGGCATTTGAGGTTCCTCCAAAAAAGATTTTCTATGTCCATTATAATGAAAGGAGCGCGGCTTGTCAATGAAACAAAGCCGCGCCAGGTACTGACTTAACGGTATGATCATCTCAATTCTAAGAATCGAAGGATCTCTGTCACTGCCATATCCATCTTATGGGGATCCATAAACCGGTGATCCGCGTTCTCGATCGGGATATACTCGATCAGGTTGTTATCCGCGAACTCCCTGACTTTTACCGGATCAACGATCTCATCTTTCGTCCCCTGAAGGATCACAATGCTTTCCGAAACATCGATAAAATCCATCTGTCGTAGATCATTCCGCTCCAGATCTTCAAGAAAGTCTTTCGAGATCTCTACCTTCCGGTCAAATCCGGCCTGTACTTTCTTTCCTTTCTGCAGTTTTTCCAGTTCATCCTTGCTAAGGATCTTTTCTGTCAGGGAATCCAGCATCTCCACTGCCGGAGCCCGCAGTGCCATTTTGCGGAAAGGATCACCGTGTTCCATGATATATTTCAGAAACAGATACCCGCCGAAACTGGTAGCGTAAGCGTCCAGCTGTTCCGGATGATACGCAGTCTGAACATAATCCAGCACCTGTGTCAGGTACTGATCACAGTCCGCAAGTGAAAGGCTCTTGCGGGCATCCGCGCCATGACAGGGCCAGTCAAATGTGATGATACCCACCAGCTTGTTTTTTCCAAGGACCCGTTCCGCGAAATGCTCCGCCGCGCGGTTATCCTTATGCCCGCCGAAGCCATGTCCGAAAAGAATGACCTTGCGGATCTCAGAGGGATGATCGGCATATAGTTTGCAACGAATGCTGAACCCGGCTTCATTGATCGAGAAATATTTGCTGTTCATCGGCTTTTCCTGTGCCGCGATAAAGACTTTTACTTTTTCGCTGCTTTCAGAGAACGGCGGATCTCATCATTGAATTCCCTGAAGACGCCCTTTGGGCTGACTTCATCCAATAGGTCAGCCATTTTACCTACCTGCGCGTCTGTCAGGCCGCTGTTTCCGGTGATCATTTTGAATTTGGATCCGACCACATATTTACGGATCGTATCCGTCCGCTTTCTGTCTTTCACCATCTGCCGGGCGATACTGCTGGAATGAGCGAACTTGATCAGGTCTTTGTTCAAAAGCGCATAGGAGAACTTTCCGCTCTTATCCGTATATTTATCGATAAGCTTCTGATATTCCGCGCTGTCGACGACCGTTTCTTCCGCTACCGGCTCATCCGGTACAGCTTCGACTGCTTCCTCGGCCTGGCTTCCTGCCTTCAGCTGTACTTTTCCCTGTTTCCTGTAAGGAAGTCCCGTAGTCAGTTTGATCGCTTCCGCAAAGGCTTCTTTCGGAAACAGTTCTTTGGAAGTATTGGCAGTCAGGATGGCTTCACCCGAAGTCTTGCTGATCGAAGCGATCCCCGGCTGCGCCGTATCCTCCCGGTAGATCACGATCCCGGAACCACCGGCCGGAAGTTTCTGCCTGTAGGCGATGCCCTGGATCACACTTAATGTCACTGTGTTCGTTCTGATCATTATCATATCCTCCTGTCATCTTTTTGCAGCTTATAAGCCACCTCTTACTTGTTATTATTATTACATTCTTTAACCTTCCGGTCAATAGAGAATATTACGGTATACGACCATGCCGTTCTTCACCGTTACGACCGGCTCATATACGATTTCACCGGTGATCGTCTGCTGATCTGGCGCTCCGTTCGGGCGGTCACCAAAGACCACATGTCTCTCATGCTTCCTGAAGACTGCCACATCCGCTTTCATCCCCGGTGTCAAAGTCCCTTCACCGTCTTGAAGCTTCATATCCTTTGCCGGATTGATCGTACAGCAGCGAAGGATGTCCTTAAAGTCCATGCCCAATGCTTCATACTTGGCCAGCTGCATGGCCAGGCTAAAGGTCGTCGGTCTTTTCAGCATGCTGTTGATCGTTCCGTCTGTCGCGATAAAGTCCGGCAGGAAGCCTTCCCGGATGGCCGGAATGGCAGTGGAAAAGCCGAAATGCGCCTGGGCATCGGCTGCCTCAAAAAGGACTCCCCGCTCCCGCGCCGTGATCACACAGGGTTTGACATGTCCGTTTCCATTGACGATCGTGGAACCGATATTCATATACATGTGCGAGCATACATCACCCGGACGAAGATACGACAAAAACTCTTCCATCTCTCCAGGCGGATCCGTCGGGTGTACCATGACCGGAACACCCAGCTTCTCCGCGATCTCAACCGTTTTCCTCAGGGAAGAAAAGCCGAATTCCTTTACGATATCACGGCTGATCCGGATCTTCAGACCCATCAGTTCCCCGCCGGCTTCATCAAAGAGTTCTTTCAGCGCGGCATAGTCCATCCGTGAAGGATCCAGATCCTCCGGAGCATTCAGACCCAGAGGACTGATATGGACATAGGCTTTATAATCCATCCGGCTTTGCGGCTTGAAAGAACGGTGGTCAGGATAGTTGGCCGCTCCGCAGCTTCCCGCGTCGATGATCGTCGTGACACCGCTGCTGAACATCACGGAATCCGCGGGAAGTCCGATCTTCTCCGCCAGCGGATACATGTGGCAGTGATGATCGATCAGTCCGGGTGTCACGATACAGCCGCTGACGTCGATCGCGTTCTCAAAAAACACTGGCGCCTGGGTTTCTTTGGTCAGCTCTTTGATCTTTCCGTTTTCTATGACGACATTCAGGTCATCATCCACATTCCGTGAAGGATCGATCACATGGCCTCCATATAAAACGACTCTGGCAGGTAATGGCATAGAGTTTCTCCTTTCCTCAGGTCATTTGAAACACAACTTTAACTTGAAATCTCCACATAACTATTCTATTCTAAAGAAAGACAGGAATCAAGTAAGATTGGAGGATCACGATGAAAATTGGTTTTATCGGTTTTGGAGAAGCCGCCTATTATCTTGCGCTGGGACTCAAAGGGGAAGGACTGACCGGGATACGTGCCTGCGACGCCATGCAGGATCATCCGGTCAGAGGCTCTCTGGTAAAGGACAGAGCTGCTGAAGCAGGCGTTGAACTGATGGAGTCCAACCAGGCTATCGCCGAGTGGGCGGACATGATATGCAATATCACTCCGGCACAGTTTGCCAAAGCAGCGTTGGAATCCGTTATGGACCTGCTCGGTCCGGACAAGCTTTTTGTGGATCTCAGCTCCTCTACGCCGAAAAACAAAGCGGAAATGGCGGAGCTGGTCAAAAAGACCGGCGCAAAATATACCGACGCGACGATGCTCGGCTCTCTTCCTGCCAGCAAGCATAAAGTCCAGATCATCGCCTGTGGGCCTGGTGCTGCGGAGTTTAAGGAGATCATGGATCCCTGGGGCATGAATATCGAATACAATCCCGGTGCTCCAGGAACGGCATCCGCGATCAAGCTGGTCCGAAGCATCTACATGAAAGGCATTGAAGCACTGCTGCTCGAGATGCTCCAGGCAGCAGACGCGTACGGCGTAGTGGATGATGTGGTCCCTTCGATCTGCGCATCGATGGATAAGGATCCGTTTGAGGTGATCCTGAACCGTCTCGTCACCGGTATGGCGATCCACTGTGTCCGAAGAGGCTCGGAAGTCCAGGGCTCTGTGGAAATGCTGCAGGAAGCGGGTATCGATTCCTGTATGAGCGAAAGTACGGTAAAACGGCATATGGATCTGGCGAAATACGGTTTCGCAGACAAATATGCCGGAAAGAAACCTGTCTGGCAGGATATTATCAACGATATCAAATCCGGTAAGGAGGCATAAAATGGCTGTCGGAAGAAGAATCTACCTGAAAAGAGAACTGCCCGATCCCGCGCTGATCGAGGCATTCAAACAGATCCCCGCGTCCAATACGGCGGATTGTATGGAAAGAAACTGCGGCATGCATCCGCGTATCAAACTGATGAGCAGCCCCAAGGCCCAGATGAGCTGCGGCGCCGCCTTTACCGTCAAATGCCGGGCCGGCGACAACATGGGCATCCACGCCGCGATGCGCTATGTCGAGGAAGGTGACTATCTCGTTATTTCAAACGAAGAAGATGGTTATCGTTCACTGATCGGTGAAGTGATGATGACCTACCTGTACCGATACAAAAAAATCGCGGGGATCATCATTGACGGTTCTATCCGCGATATCGATGAATTAAGCAAATGGGATTTCCCCATCTATGCTACCGGGACCAATCCCGGCGGTCCGTATAAAGAAGGTCCCTTTGAGATCAATGTGCCTATCTCGTGCGGAGGTATCTCCGTCTATCCGGGCGATATCATCCTGGCCGATCCGGACGGGGTGATCGTCATTCCCAGAAAAGACGCGCCTGAAATCCTCGAGGCCGCACAGAAGTTCATGGCCAATGACCAGAAAAAGGCACTTGGTGCCGCAGAAGGCAAGAAAGACTACGGCTGGCTCGATAAAGCCATGGAAGCGAAAAAGTACGAGATCATCGACGACTATTACCGCCCGTGATCAGTCTTTTTCGTAGAAGTCGATATCCATCCGGTCGTTGATCTTCCTGATCTCTCCCGTCTGATGGTAACCCAGTTTTTCGTACAAATGAAGATTTCCCTTTTCCTGCAGGATCGTATCCAGGCTCCAGTGATACGATCCATGCTTTTTTTCCGCCTCAAGAATGGCCTGCTGCGCATATCCCCGGCCGCGAAACACCGGCATGATCCAGATCGGAGAGATCCTTTTCCGGCTGCCGTCCTGATGATCGATCACACAGATCACCCCGACGCGCTCCTCCTCTGCCATAATGAAATAATAGGTTCTGCCTGGAAGGCTGAATTTCCGGCTGATCTTTTCCAGACTTTCCGCGGCCGGATTTGTATCGTAGTCCTGATATTTTTCCAACAATTCACTGAATGCTTCCGTCTGCATTCTCCAGATGGTTTCGATCTCATCGCTTCCAGCCTGTACAAGTATCACGCTCATGGTTTGTTCCTTTTCATTTTTCTCTTTATTATGCTAATCCTGCAGGTGCAAAATGTCAAGAAAGATTGCATTCTGTGCAGATCTGTGCTATGCTGATTTAAAGCACTGACTTTTACTGCCGGAGGTATTTCATTATGAGTATGTATCCGAATAATAACCCCCCTTCCTATGAACCGCCCATGCAGCAGCCTGTACAAGATCCAATGCAGCAGCCTGTACAGGATCCCATGCAGCAACCCATGCAGCAGTTTACCCAACCCATGCAGCAACCCATGCCTGCAATGACGCCCCCGGTACCCCCGGTGAAAAAGAAAAAGACCGGACTGATCATCGGTATTATCGTCGGTGTCCTTATTCTGCTCGGCGCTGGCGCCTTTTTCCTGATCACCTTTATGAACAAACAGAATACGATCCGGACCTACAACCAGGGTGCTGCCTATCTGGAAGCCGGTGACTACAAGAAAGCCTATGAGGTCTTCAGTTCCCTGGGTGATTATGAAGACGCGCCACAGATCGCCGCTTACGCGGAAAAAGGGATCCGGTATACCGCCGCGAAGAAAGATATGGCCCGTGAAAACTACGCGGAGGCAAAAGAAGTTTTCGAATCTCTGAACGGATTTAAGGATTCCGATGCGCTCGCGAAGGAATGCGGCCGGGCGATCGCTTATGAAGATGGTCTCGCTTTATATCAGAGCGGTCAGTTCCAGGAAGCGATCTCGTTGCTCGAACAGTCGGAAAGCTACGAAAACGCGGATGAACTCATCAAGGAAGCCCAGACAGCCATCGCCTTTGAAAAAGGAAAAGCGCTTTTTGACAGCGGTGACTACGAAGGCGCCCTGGAAGCCCTGAAGGATGTAAAAGACTATGAAGGCACTGCCGAACTCGAGGAACAATGTCATATCTTCCTGATAGAAGATGAGATCTTGGGTGCGATCGAAGCTGAAGAATATGAAACCGCGCTTGACCTGCTCGATTCCGAATACGCGCAGAAGATCGAAAACCGGTATGACCTTATCCAGGAATGTGAGAATGGCCTGCGCTACATGGAGGCGGACGCCGCCTACAGAGAAGAACTGTATTATACCGCCTACACGATCTTTGAAGAACTCGGCAGTTTCCGTGATTCCCAAAGCCGCATGGCCTCCTGTATTCAGACGACGCCTTCTACCGGTGAGATCTATCATAATCCGTCATATACCAGTACCAGTGTCACTCTTGAGATCGATCCCAATACGAATGACGGAAGCTATACTTACTTCAAAGTCTATATCGTCGAAGGTTCATCTGAGACGCTGGTCTCCTGCGTCTTTATCCGTTCCGGCGAGACGGCTACCATCGACCTTCCCAGCGGCGTCTTTATATTGAAGACTGCCAGCAGCTACGGTGATTGGTTCGGCCAGAAACAAATGTTCGGTGACAACGCGACCTACAGCCGTCTGACTTCGACCGATGCAGGCAGTGACAGGTTCGCCCTGGAAAGTAATCATGATTATATTCTGACACTGTCTCATGCGGAAGACGGAAATGTAGGCAACCAATCCGAAAGCATGGATTCATTCTAAACGGGAGGAAATACAGATGAAAAAAATCATCCTTAGTCTTTTGCTGGTTCTGGTGCTGGCTTTCTGTGCCGGCTGCCTGGAAGAACGAGTAACGGTCGACATTACGGACGGCGGCGGAGAGACCACCCAAACTTCTACAGAACAAAAAGAAGAGTCCGTAGAAGAAACCAAACAGGAAACATCCGAAGAACCTTCTTCCGAAGAAAGTGAAGAAGCTTCTGAAGAAGTCTCCGAGCCGGTCGAAGAACCCGAGCCGGAACACGAAACCTTCTCTCTTTCCTATAAAGGTAATACCGCTAGCATGTATGTGGATTCCTATTATTTCGATTCGGAGGAAGACGGTAACCTGCGTGTCGTACTGGCCGGTACCGGCTATGTATTCAACGGCGTTATCCCGTTTGAAAACAACTCTCTCGTCGTTCCCTTCTATACGGATGTTGTTGTCGGCGAGTCGACCATTTCCTGGAACAGTGTCACGTTTGGCGGCGGTGAACTTTCTTTCCTCTTTGATACCAAGAGTGCTCCCGACCAGGTCATCGTATACAGTCTCGATGATAAAGACAATAAGGTCGTAGTCGACGGAAGCACGGTCCCGTTCAAGGAGCCGGAAAAGGAGGAAGAACCGGAAGAAGAATCTTCCGAAGAAGCCGTCGAAGAAGAACTTCCCGAAGGCTGGACCAAAACGGTCGAAACATCCGAAGAAGGCAGCGATGTCGACTGGGTCGAAACCAGGATCTTTGACGAAAAAGGACGCCAGAGAGTATACTCTGACGTCAAGTCAAGTGAAGCTTATGAGTTCTCGGTAGCTTTTTATAACTACTACACATATGAAGAAGGAAGCGCCGTCGTGGAAGTCAGAGAAGAATTCTACGAATATGACCCGAAGACTGGCGACAATTATGGTTATGGCACTGTCACCTTTTTCTATACCATGCAGAATCCGGACAACTACATAGAAGTCTTTTCCGGCTGGTCAGACACGGAAGAAACGGATAAGGAAGGACGGATCGTCTGCGAGACAGATGGCTATCAGGCCAATGAATTTGCTTCCGACGGGACATTGGTCTTCGAACAGCCCTACGGGCCGATCCTGGAATCCAATCCGCAGTGATCCTTCATTCGAGACAGATCGAAGGGGTCGTAGCGAAAAAAACAGTGCTACGACCCCTCTTTCATTTTCTGTTTGTCGGTACTCAGTAAACAGACAGCCTCAATATGGCACAAGTCAAGGATATTACTAACTCATAGATGTACCTGTTCGCAAGGAACATATCCACCAAGTGCCTATATGCGGGAAAATGTCGATATAATTTCATATTCTACAGTCAGTCGTCATACAATCTTGTTTTCAAGAAATATATTACGATCCTTTTGAAATTGTCTCCAATTTACAAATTATCCTCCCTTTTTTCGGGCTTTATTGATGAGAAATTGAGTGTTTGCAATAATCATTCCTATAAACACAGATATGCATATCGTAATAAGCGGAAATAAAAATTTGTTAGAATAAAGTGTTCTGCAAAGAGGTATTAAGTCAGAATAAGTAACAATAATCTGTTTTATCAAAACATGAAATATATAGACAAATATAGAGGTCTTCTCTAAAAGCAGAAGTAACACCTGTAGGTTTTTAGACATATTATTACAATTGAATTGTGTCTGAATTAGTATAAATAGAGTGATTGCTACTATTAGCATCCCCAGAGGCATTTCAACCTTTCCTATCCCAAACCATTGTATCAAACTCAAAATGACACCAAAGAAAATTATTATCCATAGTTTTGGAGATGTAAGTTGATAATCCTCTATTATCTGTACTATTTGACTTTTGTACTCATGAAGAAATATCCCAAGGGCAAACATAGGGATACCAAAGAACAATGAGTTTCTATAAATAATATAATCCACCTCGAGGTGTGCTATCTGTACATATAGACTGAACGCAATATGGAGCAGGTAGGTGCATATACCTATGAAATACAAAGTGGAATATGTGCTTTTTCCTTCATTTACTCTTTTGGATACTGTCAAGTAGATAAGAATAAAAACATATAGTTTGACAATTGCTATCAAATACCATATATGGCTTGAGAACAAACTCTTCTCCGCAAAAATAACCCTAGCGATGTTTTCCAGTGATAGCAAACTCGAAATATAGCTTATAACATTTTCATGGGCAACTGCATATCTGGAATAGCATTCCCAAAAAAAGTATATAGTATCGGTAATAGTCAATAAAACAAAGGCCTTTTTGAGTCTTCCCATCAACTTCTTGGTGTCAGAATTAAAGGCATAGTACCCAGAGGTTATAAAGAAAAATGGCACTGCAAATCGTGCGATACAATTTATCGCAGATCCAATTTGTCCCGGAAAAGAGCAATGGATGCAGACAACGAAGCAAGCTGCTATTAGTTTGGTAATACTCAGAAATGCATTTCTTCCTGTATTCATCTAATCATCCCTTCTTCGAAATCTATAGTTTATCCTGCCAGATAAACCACGTTGGACGTATACAACAAGTTATGATAATCGCCTTCTTACCTTTTCTTTGTTAGTAAACAGATGGTTTCTATGTGTTCTGTCCATGGGAACAGATCAAAGGGAAGAAGCCGGACAGGATGATAACCGTTTTTGACCAGGTATTTCATGTCTCTTGCCTGGGTATCCGGTCCGCAGGAAATATAGACGATCTTTTCCGGAGCCGCCTCGACCACCGCAGATAAAAAAGCCTCGCTGCTTCCGGTCCTGGGTGGATCCATGATCACCACATCCGGACGAAGATCGTGGAATAAAAGAAAATCTCCTGCGTCTCCCTGATAAAAACGAATATTCTCTATCTTATTGATAGCGGCATTCTTTCTGGCATCCTGGACAGCCTGCGGATTCAGTTCGATACCGACGACTTCCTTCGCCTTGTCAGACGCGAGAATGCCGATCGTTCCCGTCCCACAGTAGGCGTCCAATACACGTTCCGTTCCCTGAAGATCCGCAAGCTTAATTGCTGCTGAAAACAGTTTTTCAGCCTGGGGCGGATTGACCTGGAAAAAAGCACCTGGCGACAGGCGAAACCGCTTGCCCGAAAGCTCATCATAAATAAACCCGGGGCCATAGATCGTCTGAAAGGAATCTCCCAGTACCATACTGGTATAGGCACTGTTGATATTCTGGACAATGGTCGTGATCTCCGGATGCTGTTTCCGAAGCTCTTTTACGAAGTTCTGTTTGCCCGGAAAGAGGAAAGATCCGGTCACCAGGATCACCATGATCTCACCGTTCTTTTTCCCGATCCGAACCATCACATGCCGAAGCACCCCGGTCTTTCGCTTCTCATCATATGCCTGCAGTTTGAACTTCTCCATCAGCAGACGTATATCCCGGATGATCACATCCGCTCGTTCATCGTCCAGCAGACAATCATCTACCGGGATCAGCTGATGACTGCCCGGCGCATACGTGCCGCTCAAAAGATGCCGGCTGTCTTTATTCTGAAAGGACATCTGGACTTTACAGCGGTAATGATATGGCTCAGCTCCTTCTATGGGAAGGATCGACATATCGAATTCCTGAAAGAGCGCCCGGATCTCGTCTTCCTTTTTGCTGAGCTGTCCTTCATAGCTTAAGTCCAGGTACTGACACCCGCCGCACTTTCCGTAGACCGGACAACGCTCGCTCATACTGATCCCTTCCCATTCAGAAAGTAATCGAACATATCACCGGCATGTACATACGTAACCGGAACATTCGGCACCAGTTCGCTGACCCAGTCCGCCGCGTATTTCATGCCCAGGGTTTCCCAGTTATAATGGCCGAGAGAAATCATGGCCTTTCCGTGTCCGAGTTCCTTGGCGTCCCGAATATAGGAAAGCACAGTCCAGTCGATCGTCTCTCCCGGCAGGATCAGATCGACGCCCTCTTCCATATCCCCAATGATCTGTACACTGTATTCCTTGGGTTTGCCATCGTTTCTCTTCGGTCCGGACGGACTCGTCATGGGAAACAGATGTCCTACGATCAGGATCTTCCGAACCGGATCTTCCGGCCGGCCGACATAACGGCATCCGTTCATCCCAATAGAATTCATCAGATGATCCGCTGCCTGTTTGACGGTGATGGCTTCCGGCAGTTCGATCAGAAAATGACCGAATCCTCCGTATGGCGGACGAACCGCCTTCGCATATTGCTTCCATCCGGTATAGCGAAGGACTCCCTCAAAGATCCCGTCCGGCTGATGAAAATGCAGATGATCATGATCCCGCCAGATGACGATGTCATGCTTCTTCAGAAGCTCTGCCTTCTCTTCATAGACACTGTTCGGAAAATCCTCGAACCATCCCGGGCCGTCTTCCGATGTATAGTACGTCGGCTCGTGGGTAATGATCATGTTCGCTCCAAGCCGGATCGTTTCACGGATGACTTCGATCGTCGGGCTGATCGCTGTTACGATTCCGGTGCACTCCTGATCCGGATCGCCGCATTTATAATCATCACAGCCATGATAATCAAATATAAACGGATGATAGGAAAGAATCGCTTCTACTACTTCACGAATGGTCATGAGAACCTCCCTGGTTTTCTTTGATTTGTATGATATGAACAGCTTCATCGATGCGAAATCCTACTGTCCAGTGTCCGTAACTCATATGATAGACTCGCTCCGGATCCTGCTGGTATCCGGGACGCGGATCGAGTGAAAGCGCCTCTTCCAGTGTCCGGATCTGTGCTTTTTCCATATCTTCGGGCAGCGTCGTCTCCCAGATAACATCCAGACGTTTTCCCGCTTGTTCTTCCGCAAAGGATCCGATCGCTTCCGGTACGGAATCCGCGTACGGAAGATAAGGTTTGATATCCAGGATCTTTGTACCGTCTTTCATATCCGCTCCGGCGACAGTCAGGACCGGTCCGAGAGACGGATCGAGCTCATAACTGATCAGTCTGACTAACGTCATCCCGATCCGGTTTGGGCGGTTCGGTGAACGTGTCGCGAACACACCGACTCTTTCATTTCCACCGAGTTTGGGTGGTCTGACAGTCGGAGAAAAAGATTCTTCAGGATTCCCGACAGGTTCGAACTCCCAGAGCAGCCATAAATGGCTGAATGATTCGATTCCCCGAAAGGCTTCCGGTATCCGGTAGGGTCCTTCCATGATAACTTTTGAGAGAAGACCGGGTGCCAGGCCGCTTTGCCTGGGAAGACCGAATTTCTCCGGGAAATCATTCCTGATCATACCGATATATTTCATGCTTCATCCTTTATTAATGAAACTACCACTTCACAATGGACCGCGCAGGGGAACATATCACAACACCCGATCTTCTCTATCCGATAGCCGGCTTCCAGCATCAGCGGCAGGTCTCGAACAAGCGAGGTCGGTTTACAGGACACATAAATAAACTGCATCGGCTGATAAGCGAGAAGCTTAGGCATCGCTTTAGGGTGTATGCCGTCGCGAGGCGGATCCAGAATAATGAGATCCGGCCGGCCTTCCAGTGTTTCGACCAGTTTCAGCACATCGCCTGCCAGGAACCGGCAGTTCGTA
Organism: Bacillota bacterium; assembly: GCA_017620135.1. GTDB lineage: Bacteria > Bacillota > Clostridia > Lachnospirales > Bianqueaceae > RUG760. The sequence goes on along the minus strand of JAFZQZ010000077.1, from coordinate 2,434 downwards.
AGAGCGTTCAGCTCTGCGTTTTCTTTTGCCGCTTCGACAGCCTCTTCTACCAGTTCGATCCCCTGCACGCTTTTCGCCCCGGCGCTCGCCATGATCTGCGCGATCGTTCCGGTCCCGCAGTACAGATCGAAGACTTCCTTCGAAGAAACATCGCCCGCGAAATCCCGTACCATCTGATAGAGTACTTCCGCTCCTTTGGTATTAGTCTGGAAAAAAGAGAACGGAAAGATCTTGAAACTAAGACCCAGCAGTTCTTCCATCAGATGATCCTGACCGTATAAGACCTTGACCGAGTCCGCCTGGACGACGTCCGCCACGGAATCATTGATCGTATGGAGAATGCCGCTGACCTCGCCTTCCAGCGATAAACTAAGAATATGATCCTTGTATCGGTCAATAAGAGCAGGATCCGCAGCTGAAGTCGTGACCAGGTTCAGCAGGATCCTGTCTTCGGCAAAGCTTCTGCGAAGGACAAGATGCCGAAGGACACCTTCTTTTGAATACGAATGATAATACGGTGTCTTTTCTGTTCTGAAAAAGGCTTCTGTCTCCCTGACCAATATCTGCATGTCCGGATGAACGAGCTGACAGTCCGGGGTAGACAGGATATCATGAAAAGCGCCTCTTTTATGAAGCCCGAGGGTCAGTTCTCCTCCCTTGACTTCATCACCGAAGGAAAATTCCATCTTGTTTCGGTAGCCGCTTTCCAGTGGGCTTTTTCGTATGGCTGTCCATCGGCCGTCCCGGATCGTGTCCTCGATTCCCGGAATTTCCCGGAGAAGCTTCTTCACCTGTGTCTCTTTGATCTCGATCTGCTTTTCATACGGGACAGTCTGGTAAGAACACCCTCCGCAAAACGCGGCATGCGGGCACTTCGCTTCAGTTTCATACGAAGCTTTCTCCAGCAGCCGGACCGGATTCGCCTCTTTGGAGAAACGGCCCTTCTGCCGGGTGGAAACCAGCCATTTCTGACCTGGCAGTACATTTTTGATATGCAGGCTCCCGTATTCACGGGTCGGCAGGATATAACAAATGCCGGCAGGAGACTCTTCCGGAAGATCCGGGATTTCGCCTGTCGGCATCAGTTTACCTTTATTCGGAAAGTCGACCTCAGATACGGTGCCGATCAGCAGCACTCGTTCTTTCATATCAGTCGACCGCGGCTTCCTTGACGGCTTCCACAGCTTCCTCCGCGACTTCAGCGGCCTCTTCTACTGCTTCTTCGACATCATCCGCGATATCTTCTGCTTCTTCTTCATCCTCATCCAGATCGAGGTAATCGAAATCATCGTCATCGAATTCGTCCTCTTCCTGATCTTTGAGGTAGCGAACGACAAAGTATGCTACAGTTGCCGCGACAGCCACAACAGCCAGAATGATCAGAAACCATTTCAGACTTTTCTTCATGTGTGTTCTCCTTTACATGTTCGGTCTTACAGAAGATTATACCTTATTTACACAGATGTGGCAAGACTTTTGTCCAGTTTTCTTCTTACCACCAGATAGGAAATGATATGCGCGCACGCGGTCACAGTCCATGTCACCGGATAGGAATAATACAGCCAGGCAAGTTCACGGTGCATCTGGAAAACAGTAAAGACCCAGAGGATCCTGAGCCCGCAGGCACCGGCCAGAGACACGCACATCGGCAGGAAGGAATAGCCCAGACCGCGTAGGTTGCCCACCATAACATCCATCATCCCGCAGATAAAATATGTCGGGGCGATGATAGAAAGACGGATCAGACCGTACCGGATGACTTCCGGATCGGTCGAATAGATCCCCAGCAGCTGGCGGCCAAGCGCCAACCCGGCTAATCCGACAGTTAAGCCGATCACCACCACACAGGCCATGGAAAGAAACGTGATCTTTTTGAGTCGGCCGTATTCCTTCGCGCCAAGATTCTGGCCCGCAAAGGAAAGCGCTGTCTGGTACATGGCGTTCATCGATACATACATAAATCCTTCGATATTCGCGGCGGATGTATTGCCTGCCATCGCGATCGATCCGAAAGAGTTGACGGAAGACTGGATCAGAACATTGGAAAGGGAGAATACACATCCCTGCAGTCCCGCAGGCAGTCCGATCCGCACCATCTCTTTAAGCTTGTCTGGGTAGAATTTCAGCTGTTTCAGGTTCAGATGACAGATCCCTTCATCCCTCAGGAGACATCCGACGATCAGTATCGCCGAAATGCCCTGAGAGATGATGGTCGCCAAAGCGACACCCGCGACACTCATATGGAGGACGATCACGAAAACCAGGTTAAGGCCAACGTTAATGATACCGGCGATGATCAGGAAGTACAGAGGCCGCTTGGTATCCCCGGTAGAACGGAGGATCGCTGAGCCGAAGTTATACAGCATGTTGAGGGGCATGCCGCAGAAGAAGATCCGCATATAGACGGCTGCCAGATCCAGCACGTCATCCGGTG
>JAFZQZ010000076.1 GCA_017620135.1 Bacillota bacterium | reverse complement strand
TGAGCTTCTGCTATCATTTTTGAACCAGAATAATCGCTGCAACCAGATGCAGTAAAGCATAAAAGAACTGCAACCAAAAGCCACGATAAAAATCTTTTCAAATCCTTACTCTCCTTAACCATAATAATGCACAAATCCCGATTTATCTTTCTTTCGCCTTTTGAACCAGCCGCCTGCCAAGGTCGAAGGCCGCTTCCAGATCCTTCGGCAACTGTTCATCCCGGTATTTCGCCCTGTACTCCTGTGTACCTTCCATGACATCATACTTGGAGTAATCGTTGAACTGGTAGGAAGCATAGGAGCATAGCGTCTCTGTATATCCAAAGAGCGACTCCAGAAATCTTGCATTCTGTCCGAAGATTTCAGGATAATGCCCGGCAGCCGCCATTTCCTCCCCGGGAACACCCATTGTGTAGATCATAGCTGTCGGGACAAACTTGCCGAGCAGGCTGCTCTGCACGTTCCCGTTTTCATCGATCTTCGGATTATAGGAGTTGATCGGGAACATCAGGCGTTCCATAAACGAGCGAAGCATACCGGTCGGATAGCTGAAATAGACAGGACTTCCCAACACGATCACATCCGCGGCGTGGGCTTTTTCAAGAAGCGGCCTAAGATCATCCCTGATGGCACAGACGCCATTCGTTTTGGCATTCTTCAGTTTGCAGGCAAAACAGCTCTTACAACCCACAACATTGTAGTCATAAAGATGGATGATTTCTGTTTCTGCACCTGCCTCCGCAGCACCCTTCATGGCGCTGTCAAGCATCTTAAAAGTGGTCCAGTTTTTTCGGGGACTCCCGTTTATAAATAGTGCCTTCATTTTTGTTTCATCCTCCTCAACAAAAAGCGAGTTGTCTATTTCATTCTTTTCTCAAACCGGAACATACCTTCCGGAAACTGCTCGTCCATCTGATCCGCTGCGTCCGGATCGTTCGGATCAGGATGATGGCTGTTGTAAAACTCCACGATATGGAAGCCGCAGCGGTTGACGTAGAAATGGATGTTCCGCTTCTCAAAATACGGCGTGACGGTTTCCCAGACGATCACCTCCGGATGCAGCTGCTCGACTGCGCACCAGGCAGCATAACCGATACCCTTGCTGTGAACGCGGGGAGAAACAAAGAGGATCTCCAGATCCCCGCGATTTCCATTCACCTTGATGATCACGCCTCCGACTGGCTCGCTACCCTGCAGGATCCGATAAGCCTCACCACTGTCAATGGACGCCTCAATCGTCTCCCGGGAGATAATCTCGCCGTCTTCCTCGAAATGGTCATCCCTGAGGCCAAACTCCTCCAGGGCACCGTAATTAAAGGCTTCCTGATTGTCTTTTATAAACTGCTCCCGATCCGAGGGAGCAAGTGGTCTCAGCTCGATCATCTTCTGATGAACCTCTCATCTTCAACGTTTTCTTCTATGCTAACGTAACGTTCAACGGTCATGTGCAGATCGTATTTCTCCCGCAGGGCAGCGATGGTAGCCATCATCGGAGAAGCATGGTGCACATCGATCGCTACCTGATCCGTCCAGCTGTCGATCAGCAATATGGTTTCCGGATCATCAAGCGGCTGGTAGTACTCATAGCGAAGATTTCCAGCTTCAGCCCGGATGGCTGCTACCGTGCCGTTGGCAGTCATCTCTTCGGCAAACTTTAGGGCAGCGCCGTCTTTGCCGGTATATCTTAGATTCACTGTGATAGCCATGTAAGTTTCTCCTTGTCCGGTTGCGTCAGTCATTAAAAATTGCGTCGATCGCTTCCATCTCATCGACCCAGGAAGGATCGTACTTGGATCCTCTCATAGGCAAACCGCACCTCGGACAGGTCCTGTGCGGCTTGTCCGTCCTGGCTCCGCAGGCGGAACACTCATATTCATCCTTGCGGAAGAGGTGTGTCTTCTGGATCCATTTGGCGGTTTTCTTCATGCTGTTTCCTTCTTTCTGATCGCTCCCAGAAGCATCGTTCCGGCTGCCAGCACCACCGCAAGGATCCCATACCATAGTACTGCCTGCAGGATGCCAAGTGAGAAGAGCGCCGCAAGGGAATAGCCATACATGGCTGCCCAGAAGATGAGAACGATCCAGTCCTTAGGGGCCTTGAAGGTCAGCTCATCGCGCTTCCTGACAATCTGCATGATCAGACGCACCAGGATGAATCCCCACAGCAGGAGAAAGGCAATGCAGGAAAACCATTCATCCGTAACGCTGTTCAGCCAAAGAGCAATCAGACTGGCCGCGCCGACGATAGCCACTCCCGCAAGGCCGATCCCGATAGTGGACAGGAGCTTCTGGAAGATGGATCTATTGCCTTTATCCCAGCTTTTCAGCGTAAGAAAAGCAATCGCCGGTGTCTCGAAAAGATATCCCAGGAAGTTCACCCAGATGACGCTCATGAACATGTGATGCGTCACATCCAGTGTGATCTCCCGGCCTTCCCAGACCCAAAAGCCGCCGCTTAAGCGGACTGCTGCCACGTCCAGCAGGATGTCCATGGAAACGATCAGCCATCCGGTCACAAACGCGGTCATCAGCTTTCCGAAGCCGAGATTCCGTACGATCCGCAGGGCGCAGACAGTCAGGCCGCCCCACATGAGTCCTCCGAAGAAGGGGAACTGATACGGGGCGAAACCGATGCTGATGTAGAAATCCGGGCTGTAGTGATAGATCCCGGTCACGCGGACCGCCAGCAGCTCCAGAATGAAGCCGGCCAGCGCGGCGGGCAGGAACAGCCGCAGCTCTTTCCAGCTTTTCTTTCGTATGATATCCCAAAGGAGAAGAGCCGTGATCACATAGCAAAGGATTTCAAAGGCGTTGATCCAGTTCATACCTTCTCCGCCGCCTTCAGGACCATTTCTTTATACTTTTCCTTCACATCTGTCGGTCCGTTGATCACGACATCTCCTTCAAAGCCGAATACCCAGCTGAAGAAGACACTGCTGACAACGACATCCACCTCGGCACGGAAGTTTTCCATGTCATAGGCATAGGTGGTGACGTCCTTGCCGAACTTGTCCAGGATCGCATCCATAAGATCGTTCTTACAGATGAGATCCACCGTCGTATATTCGGTTCCGTACATCCGGAAGCTTGTCTGAAGATGCTTCTCGAAATCAAAGCCTGCCGGGAAGGGAAGAGCATCTTCCTCCAGAATATCCGGACGCCTTACAATTCGATCCAGACGGAATGTTCCAACCCGCTTGCCGTTATCAAAGACGCCGACCATGTAATAAAAATCGCCGTTCCAAACAAGCCGGTGAGGGCTGAAAACAAACGGTTTCCCTTCGTTGCGCAGCTTCGGCTCCTTCCGGACATCATACTTGAAGTACAGGAAGGAGATTTTCTTTCCGGCATTGATGGCCTCATTGATGCCATCTATGATCAGGTAAATGCTCTCGTTATCGTATTTGATACGGTCTTCCGGGGAAATGTTCCGCTTCAAGTTCTCAGCCTGGTTCTGGCCTGCCATCTTCGAGAGCTTTGCCACCAACTCCTCGCTCTTTTTCTTGGTGATGAACTTGGAAGACTCCACTGCGTCGATCAGGAGCTTCAGTTCAGCAACATCATACTCACGGCTGATCAGATTATAGCGTTTCTGAGCGGACATCACTTCCTGGATTTCCATGCCAAAGGATCGCAGCGCTG
>JAFZQZ010000075.1 GCA_017620135.1 Bacillota bacterium | reverse complement strand
CGAGGATCCAGAGTTTCTTTTGAAATAAAGCCCGGAGCGCGTCCGGGCTTGCGATGTTTTTCATTGGTTTTTCTCTCTTATTCTTGTGACGATTCCTGTGAGGATTCCTGTGACGGTTCCGCGGGCATCTGTACGGGCGTGCGGGACCGGACGGTCATTTTCGCGTGAACGAGCAGGCGACCCTCCGAGGGGTGAAGCGTAGAGTCACAGGTCGAAAGGGTCAGGATCTGATCATCCGTCTCGGCCGATACCACGACGTCGGTCCGGATGACGGACCGGTCATAACACGCCTGGATATACCGGGCGTAATCATCATCCGTCGCGAAGACGGTCTGCCAGGCGTCGACCGCGGTGGTGAGCCGGTAGACCGAGAAGACTTCACAGTCGTACATGATGTCTTCCTTGCCGACCCGCAGCAGGAGCGTGAAGTTCTTGTGCTGCTCGTACCAGTCCTGCTCCCCGTATTCCCCGATGATCCAGAACATCGATTTATCTTTCATCCGATGTCCGTAGATGATGTAATTCTGCCGCTTCGCGCCGGGTGTGTTGGACGAATCCATGAACGGGATGCCGGCGTAGTTGTATTCCCGGAAGAAATCACGGTGCAGGTAATAATCATTGTCGGCCGCCTGCATGACCGCGAAGTCCACGACGGTATCCGGGATATTGATCCATCCGACCGTATCCGGATTCTGCGCGACCAGCGGGCTGAGGGAATAGGATTCCTGTGTGATCTTGTTTTCTTTTGCCTGCGTAGGCGTGACCTCGGAACCTTCCTGGGCTTCCTGTTCGATCACCGTCTGCTGCCCGTAAAAGACTTCCGAAACTTTATTCTGACTGACTGTGTTATGGTGGTATTTCTGGTACATGACGAACAGTTTATATCCCGAAAACCCGACGACGCCCAGAAGGACGACGATCAACACGGTCAGGATAATATTCGTGACGGACCATTTTTTCTTGTTTTTGACCATGTTTTTCCCCGTTAGTACATTTTGCTGATCTTATAATCCCGCTCGGCCTCACGGCGCTGATCTTTCTTCGCGATGGTCTCGCGCTTATCATACAGCTTTTTGCCCTTGGCCAGCGCGATCTCGAGCTTCGCGTGATTGCCCTTAAAGTACAGCCGGACCGGAACGATCGTATAGCCGTCCGCCTTGACCGCGCCGAGGAGCTTGCGGATCTCGTGCTTGTGCAGAAGCAGCTTGCGCGTGCGAAGCGGATCCTTGTTGAAGATGTTGCCGTGCTCGTAGGGAGAAATGTGCATATTGTAGATATAGGCTTCTCCGTGTTCGATGGCAACGTAGCTCTCCTTCAGGCTGCACTTGCCGGCGCGCAGCGATTTGACCTCGGTGCCGGAAAGCGAAAGACCGGCCTCGTAGAGCTCTTCCAGAAAATAATCATGGTGGGCTCTTCGGTTCTGTGCTACCGGTTTAACGGTATCTTTTGCCATATATAGTTCTCCTAACAAAAAACGGTCCGCAGCATCCGCCGGGACCGTTATCTACCAAAGGGTCAGCGGATCAGGAAATCGCACTGACGATGAAATAAAGCACCAGAGCCAGCACCAGATATCCGGCAGCCAGGATCTTGGTCAGCCTCTCCAGTTTCCCTTCCAGGGTCCGTGCTTTGTTCTTGCCGAAATAAGTCTCCGCGGCACCGCTGATGGCGCCTGAAAGTCCCGCGCTCTTGCCTTCCTGCAGGAGCACGACAGCGGACATCACGAGACAGATAAGCAGCAGAATAATAGAAAGAACAATCGCCAAAGCTTTCATCTATGTCACCTCTTTCAATATAATACGGGGTCATCTGCATTTCCGTACTCCGGTACGGAAAATGCAACGACTATCATAACACAGAAAAAAGCCTCTGTCAATGCCTTTTCCAGCGCATTTTTACAGTCCGGGAGGGACCGGCCGCATCTTCCGCCGGAGCACTCTCTCCTTCCAGACTCTTCCAGATGAATTCTCCGTTTTCAAGGATCATATACCCGTGCCAGCTTCCGTCCTTCGGGATCGCGACCGAGCCCGGATTGATATACGTATAGCTCTCATGTTCCCGCACCACCGGCACATGGGTATGTCCGTGAAGCAGGATATCTCCTTCGCACAGCGGTGGAAGATGGTTTTCATTCCACACATGCCCATGGGTCAGATAAACGAGCGCGTCCGGCTGATCATCTTCCCCCGGCAGAGAAAGGATCGCGTAATCCGCCATGATAGGGAACTGAAGTACCATCTGATCGACCGCGCTGTCACAGTTGCCGCATATCGCGAGGATCCGGTTTTTCAGGGGATTCAGCATCTCGATCACCTTCGGCGGATCATACTCGTCCGGCAGATTGTTGCGCGGACCGTGATAGAGAACGTCGCCCAGAAGGATCAGCCGATCCGCCTGCTCTTTTTCAAAGGCTTCCAGCATTTTGCGGCACCACGCCGCAGATCCATGGATGTCGGACGCGATAAAGTATTTCATAGAGTCTTCCTTTCTGCAATCACATTTCATCATACCGGTTCTATCTGAATGCCCAGCGAGGCGATCCGTTCGAAGAAGGCCGGATCGCTCTTGTTTACGGCTTCCGTGCCTTGGATCACGCCGCCGGTCCGGATCAACAGGACGACGAGCGCCATGACGATCCGGTGGTCGCCGTGGCCGTCCAGCGGCTCTTCCGGGGTCTGCAGTCTCCCGGGCAGGATTGTGAAACTGTCCTCACCGGTCTTTGTCTGCATACCGAATTTGTCCAGTTCTTCCGCCATCGCCCGGATACGATCGCTTTCTTTCCCGCGAAGGCGGGCAGTGCCCATAAATGTGCCGCCGCGGCCGCAGGCTGCCGCCAGCGCAAAGAGGATCGGGCCAAGATCGGGTGTATCGGAGAGGTCGATCGGAGCTGGCTCTTCCCGCAAGTTTTCTTTCTGCGGGCCATCTTCCTGCGGGTCCTGTTCCAGAATGGACCTGGCCATCTCGTCAAATCGCCTGTCCCCCTGCAGGGTCTCGGGATCCAGGTTTGTGATCGTTATTTCACTTTCCGGATCGAGCAGCGGGATCGCTTTCAAAAACGCTGCCTGTGATTCATCCCCCTCGATGGAGATATTTGCGGCTGTGTAATGCTGCCCGCCGGGGATAAGCAGCGTTTCCCGCTCCTGGATCGCTTCGCGCTCCTGGATGGCTTTCTTTTCCCAGCAGGTCCGGATACCGAACCGTTCCAGTATCTGTCGGGTCATCTCGATATACGGCCGGCTGACGATGGGCTGGATAAGCTCGATCCGCCCTCCACCCGGGAAAAGAGGAAGGGCGAACAAAAGTCCCGTCACGAACTGACTGCTGATATGACTGTCTATGGTGATAGCCATCGGCTCCAGACGCGTGTATTCAGGTCCGGGCTGCCCAGATCCGGCCGGTGAAGAAATCACGGATGCGTTTTCTTCTTTTCTGCCGCAGATGTCCAGAAAAGCTTCCTCTTTCGTCTCTCCGCGCCGGAAGGTCATTCCGTATTGTTGACATAGCTCTTCATAAACGGTCAGCGGCCGCTCGAAGAGAGATTTTTCTCCTACGAACCGTACCGGATGACCAAGAGAAAGGACCAGCGGGATCAGAAAGCGCAGCGTTGAGCCGCTGGCGCGGACAGGCAGGATCAAAGGCGTCTGCTCTTTTTTGTCCGTCGTGTTCTCCGCGGGGACCACCCTGCGGTCTTTTCCCATCCCCCGAACGGTGATCGCACTATCACCGGGAACGATCTCACATCCCAGTGCTTTCAGGCAATCGATCGTTGCCAGAATATCCTCGGAAAAAGCCGGTCCATCCGTCCGGTTGATCCGGCTTTCCCCTTCCGAAAGGGCCGCTGCGATCAGCGCCCGGTGCAGCTGACTTTTTGAAGCCGGCGCGGCGACCGTTCCTCTGGCATGGCCCGGCCGGATCCTTAGTACGATCATGACAAACACCTTTCGATGGAAGAGAGGATCTTTTCCGCGGCCTCTTCCGGCGAAATGATCTCGATCCGTTCATCAGCCGTGGAGAGATAGATCTCATATCGGTTCTGATAAAGGTCAAACAGTTTTTCTCTGGTATCCGCCAGCGGCCGTTCCTCGGATACTTCGATCAGCGCCGGATCCCGGTCGAGGAAAAAGATCCGTCCGCTCTGATGAAGCGCTCTGACGTTTTCTCTGCGAAGAATGGCGCCACCGCCCACAGACAGGATCTGGCCCGGTCTGGAAGCGGCTTCCCGGATCACTTCACTTTCCAGATTGCGGAAATACGGTTCTCCGTAACGGGAAAAGATCTCCCGGATAGAGATCCCGGTCCTCCTGACGATCACCTCGTCGGTATCGACCAGCGGTCGGCCGGTCTTTTCCGCCAGGATCCGGCTGACTGCCGACTTTCCGCTTCCGGGCATACCGGAAAGGACGATGTTCCAGTCTTTTCCTTCCGTGACCGTTCCGGCGCCGAGAGTCCGCTGATAATCTTTCGAAAGATCTAAAATATGCTTAAGAAAAGATGTATAATACGGCCGAAGCGCCGGATCCTCGATCCACGCGGCTTCCTTTTCCAGCATCTGCTGTTCGCGCTCCGGTGCGTAGATGGGCATTTTTCGGGCTTTCTTATAGGCCGACGCGGCCGCCGACTGTTTCATTCTTTCCTCAAACAGCGCCGCCAGCTGATGGTCGATCTCATCGATCGTCTGCCTGATCTTCTCCAGTTCGCTCATGAAATCCCTCTTCCTGTCCTTGATTTTCGTGTCCCCATGATATCATAATCTGTCGGATCAATCAAGAAAGGTGCCTGAAAATCCCTCTTGACAGAACGCGAATGGCAGGATATAATTGTAAAGCTATCAATCCCAAGGGGATTTTCCCACGGTGGATTTATCGGAATGTGGCTCAGTTTGGTAGAGCGCTGCGTTCGGGACGCAGAGGCCGCAGGTTCAAATCCTGTCATTCCGACTGAACAGGGCTGTCAGAGATGACAGCCCGTTTTTTTGCCATCGGCACTTCATCCGGACGATGCGCTGAAGTGTCAGAAAGAAAGGAGAACCTCATGAAATTCAAGGACATGCCTTATGCGCGACCCGATCTTGACGAACTGAAACAGAAACTTCAGAAAAACACCGAAGACCTGAAGGCCGCTTCCGATTATGAAAGTGCCAGAGCCGCGTTCCTGGCCAACGACCGGCTGGGCCGCCACATCAGCACACTTTCTTCTCTGTCGGAAGTGCGTCACAGCATCGACACCCGCGACGAATTCTACGACTCCGAAGCCAAATTCTGGGCCTCCGCGACACCTGAACTGGCCGAATATTCGCAGGCCTTCACCAAAGCCATGCTGGAATCTCCTTTCCGTCCTGACTTTGAAAAAGAATTCGGCGATCTGATGTTCGTGAATGCCGAGATCGCACTCAAAGCGTTCTCTCCCGAGATCATTCCCGAACTGCAGAAAGAGAATGAACTCACGATGGCATACGACACCCTGATCGCCAGCGCCCAGGTTCCTTTTGAAGGCAAGACCTACACACTGGCTCAGCTCGGTCCCTTCAAGACAGGTCCCGATGATGCCGTGCGTCTGGCCGCGTGGAAAGCGGACGGAACCTGGTATAAAGAGCATCAGGCGGATCTCGACCGCATCTATGACGAACTGGTCCGTCTGCGGGATGCCATGGGCAAAAAGCTCGGTTACGAAAACTACACGCAGCTCGGTTACTACCGCATGAACCGCAACTGCTATACAAAGGAAGACATCGCCAAATTCCGTGAAGCCGTCGTCAAGTACCTCGTCCCCATCGCGAACGAGATCTACCAGCATCAGGCGGAGCGTCTCGGCAAGGCTTATCCCATGAGCTTTGCCGACAACGCGCTGGAGTTCCGTTCCGGCAATCCGCGTCCCTGCGGCAGCGCTGACGATATCCTGGCCCACGGCCTGAAGTTCTACACCGAACTGTCCCCCGAGACGGCTGTCTTCTTCAAGACCATGATGGATAACGAACTGCTCGATGTCCTCGCGAAGGACGGCAAGCAGGCCGGCGGCTACTGCACCGGTTTCCCGGATTACAATGTTCCCTTTATTTTCGCGAACTTCAACGGTACCCAGGGCGATGTTTCCGTCGTCACCCATGAGGCCGGCCATGCCTTTGCCGCCTGGGAAAACGTGGACCGCGTCCCCGAGGAATACTGCTGGCCCAGCATGGAAGCATGTGAAGTCCATTCCATGAGCATGGAATTCTTCGCCTGGCCCTGGGCGGAAGGCTTCTTCGGTCCCGACACCCGCAAGTTCTACTACAGCCATCTGGCTGAAGCGCTGAAATTCATCCCCTACGGCACGATGGTCGATCACTTCCAGCACATCGTCTACGAGCATCCGGAATATACGCCGGCCGAGCGCCATGCCGCCTGGAAAGAGCTCCTCGGGATCTACATGCCCTGGCAAAAGCTGGACGGTGATATCCCGTTCTACTCCGAGGGCGAGGGCTGGCAGCGGCAGCTTCACATCTACGACATGCCGTTCTACTATATCGACTACTGTCTGGCGCAGACCGTTTCTCTCGAGTTCTGGGCTATGATCCAGTCCGATTTCAAGAATGCCTGGGCCCACTATATGGCTTACACCAAGCAAGGCGGCACCCATACCTTCACCGACCTTCTAAAGAACGCGGGCATGGACAGCCCCTTCGAAGGCGATACCCTGAAAACGGTCGCGGAAGCAGCCAAGAAATGGCTCGACGCCTATGACATGACCGGGATCGAATAATTTCTTCTATAAAATCAAGTGTAACGATAGGAAAAGAGACTGTCGCATTTTTTGCGACAGTCCCTTTTTGCGAAAAGCAGATCATACAGAGAGAAAATCCCTGTGGAAAGGTGATTCCGTGAGTCCTTTGGGGCGTTTAGCTGTTTTTTTCGTTCCGTCACCCAAAATCCCCTGTGTTTTTTGGAAGAGATATCAACAGGACGAGCTATCTTGCCCAGGGATTGTAAAGGATAGTCTTTAAAGAAAGCTTTTCGCCCAAACGAGCCTTTCATTTATAGAAATCTCTGGGTGAGATAGAAGACTGAAGACTCTTCTCGCCCAGGGATTGGAGAAGATTGCTCGTCAAATTGATACACCGCCCAATAATGCAAAAATGTACTGGGCGGCGAGGGCTAAAAATGCACTATCTCCCCCAACTCGTTGGGGGTCCCCAATCCTTTGGGGCGGATAAGAATAAATATGAGAATAGCTCCAAAATTGATTTCAAATGAAAACGAAGCGTTCTCTTTCATATCACATCGGGTTTTTTTGTTTTTTATATACGCGAATGATCGCTAGTACGATCAACGTGACGAGCGCGATCCACTGCGAAGTGGAAAAAGGACCAAGATGGCCGCGGATCTCGTCGCCTCGTAAGAACTCATCCAGGAAACGGATGACCGAATAGCTGGCCAGATAGATCTCCAGCAGATGACCGCGGAAGAGGTTCGTCCGGTTGATCTGTTTTTCGCTGCTTTTCGGTGTGACACGGTAAAAGAAAAAATAAAGTGTCAGAAAAAGGGCCAGGACAAGGGCGGATTCCAGCAGCTGGACCGGGAAACGGCGAACGATCTGATCCGCCGGGATCTCCCGGCTGTAATACAGGATGCCGTGTTCCCACGGGATCCCGTAACAGCATCCGCCGAAGAAGCAGCCGATCCGTCCGAATGTGTGAAAAAGCGGAAGCGCCATGGCGGTCAGGTCGGCGTAGAGGGGAATGCGGTATTTTTTATACCGTGCCCACGCGTAACCCGCGGCAAGACCGCCGTAAAGACCGCCGAAATATACCATGCCGCCGAAGAGGCTCAGAAAACTCCATTCGCCGACATGTTTCAGGTTGGTGATCGCGTAGAGCCCGTGGCCGCCGATCATGGTGCCGATCAGCGCGATCAGCAGCGTTTCTATCATATAGAAAGGATGCTCACCGTGTTTCACGGCCTGATGCTCGGCAAACCACCCGCTAAGAAGCATCCCCACCAGGGCCAGAAGGCCGTAGGTGGGGATCTGTCTTCCTAAGATCTCGATATAAGGTGCCATGGGAAATCAGAAATTCCCGAAAGTGCTGGCCAGATACGAGCAGGCGCATGCCCAGCAGGCCATTGCGATCACGGTCAGGGAAATGCCGATGATACCACAGATCAGGCCGGCGGTCGCCATGCCGTTGCGTTTGCCGGTGAGGGATCTCTTACCGGACATAATGCCCAGAATAATGGCTGCAATACCGGCCAACAGTGCGAAGAAGCCGCCGATACGCATCCAGAACATCACGCAGCTGACGATACCGCAGATCATGGAGATCAGGGCCATCGTATAACCGGGATCACTGGAAGAGGAAGCCGGCTGCTGATAAGTGTAATTCGGCGCTCCGTAAGGAGAAGTCGTGCCGGGCTGGCCTTGTCCGGCATAATCGCCGAACGTGCCGCGGCCTTCCGTCGAGGTCTGCTGACCGGGAATATAACCGGTAGCAAAACCGCCTGCCGCACCGCTGTACGGGCTATTCTGTGTTTCAGAAGGATTCTGCGGACCCATCTGCTGCGCGAAAGAACTTTGTGCATTCGCACTTTGTGCGAAAGAGGGATTCGGTTTCGCGTCGATGTTGTTCGGCTGAGACTGCCATGCCGTATCCGCGCCGCCGGTATATCCGGTGGCAAATCCGCCGACCTGGCCTTCCTGGCTGGTATACGGATGATTCTGATACTGCTGAGGGATCTCGACGCCCTGTCTTTGCTGATACTGCTGGAATTGCTGATTCATCTGCGCGGCTCTTTGATTCTGCTGCGCCTGATACTGCTGGAACTGATCCTGCGCGGATACGGGCTGAGCAGCGGCTGCCGGGGGAATAGGCGCTACCGGAGGAACCGGTGCCGCCTGCTGGGGCATCGGCGCTACCGGGGGAACAGGCGCTTCCTGCTGAGGCATTGGTTGTACCGGAGGTACGGGGGTTGCAGCAGCTGTTGGAGCGAAATTGTCCTGTGCGAAAGGCTTGGAGCCAAAGTCCACGTTCTCCGGCGGAAGCGGATTGGTCTCGACCGGCTGCCAGGCCGGCTCAGGGGTTACGACCGGCTCTGCCGCCACTTCCGGCGCGGGCTGGATCGCAGGTGCTTCCTGTACGATCGGCTCTGCCGGCATATCGGAAATCACGCCGGGCATGGTCTCTTTCAAATATTCCGTCGCAAACTCATCGGTTTCTTTCATAAAATTCATAGCCGCGTCCGCTGCGGGTTCCAGTTCCGGAACGATCGGCTCGGCGGGAGAGACGATCTCTTCTGCGGCTTCGGATACGACCGGGGCGGTTTCTCCCATTGAAACTTCAGCGGCAACATCCGCTTCCACTTCTTCCGCGATCTCGACCGGCGTCGGGGCAGCTTCTTCCACAGCTTCTTCGATCACTTCAGCCGCTTCCTCAGCCTGTACGATCTCTTCCTGTGCCATTTCTTCAATCTTTTCAGGGATGTTTTCAAATTCTGACATCGATCATGTCTCCTTTCGTTCTCTGATATTTCTCAGGATATCATAATTTCTCTGCTTGTCAACTTTTATCCTCGCAGAATTCTGAGCTGATTATACCGCCCTTTTCCCGCAGCTGTACCCTTCGTGCTGATTTGGTTCTTTCCCATGTCAATTTGGCCGTCCTATGGTCCTGTACTTTTTCAAGCTCTGCAAAATCGATGTTTTTCAAAATCACGCGGCGGTAGAAATTCAGCTTTTTTCAAAATCACGCGTTCGTGCTCCCTATAATCCACGTTTTTCAAAATCGAACGCATCATCTGCGGCATGAAACAGGGATCTATCAAAACTGCGCGTAAAAGGTCATTCAGAAAGCAGTCAGAAGGCCTGAAATACGCGTCATTTTGATAAATCCCTATTCTACGGAGCAAATGAAACGTGCGATTTTGAAAAACAAGCCTCTCAGGGAGCAGGTACGCGTGGTTTTGAAAAACTCGCTTTTCAGGGAGCAACTTGTCACACTGAGCCAAACTCGATCAGGCCTACGTCCGCGGGATCGATCGTGACGCTTCCGTCTTCCAGGACAAAAGCCGGGATCCCGACGTCACCGATCGCTTTCATACGGTCAAAAACAGGGTTCGTGTCACGAAGCCTTGTAAACGCGCTCATATTGCGAATGTTTTCACCTATGTTGATGTACTGGAACTCATCTTCGCGTCCTTTGATCTGCTCATAAATATAGTCACAGTAAGGGCAAGTGGGCATTCCGTAAACTTTGATCATCGTTTGTACCTCCAATAAATGTTTTTTCAGGCATTAATTCTTCCAAAACTATCTTGTGATATTCTTGATCCACTTGAATCGGTTGACCTTGACCAGCGCGACGAAACATTTCAGGATCTGGTCACATTTCAGGCAGGCGAAAACCACCCAGACCGGCGCGTGCAGCACGAACGCGGACAAAAAGCCCAGCGGCAGCACGACGAAGCAGACAAAGATCGTATCATTCACGAAAACAAAGTGCGTCAGCCCGCCGGCACGGACGATACCGGTCAGCGAGGACATCTGATACGCGGTCCCGATCACCATGACGGTCAGCACCAGGATCAGCTGATCGACGATCGACGCCGTTTCCGGCGAGGCAGTCGGATACATGAGAGGGATCAGCCAGTGGCTCGCGTACATCAGAACCGCGGTGCTCAGGCCCATCGCCACGAACACCAGCTGCAAGGTCTTCGCGTATTTTTTTACCAGCTCGTAATCGCCGCTTCCCACGGTCTTGCCGATAATGATCGCCGTCGCGGAAGCCACGCCGTACACGCCGACGGATACGATCTGGAACATATTGTTGGAAATGCTGATGGCGGAGATGGCGCTCTGTCCGAGGCGGCCGATGATTGCGCCCTGTCCTGTCATATTGATGCCCCAGACAGCGGCCCCGGCAAAGATCGGGATCCCATAGCGGATATAGTCTTTCAGCAACACCTTCGAACGACGCGCGAAATCAGACAGCCTGAGACTAAGCTTCTTGTCTCGGAATTTGACGTAATAGAGCATGATCCCCGTCTCCACCACGCGCGCTGCCAGCGTCGCCACTGCCGCGCCGCGTACGCCCATGGCCGGGAAACCCAGATGGCCGAAGATCAGGAGATAGTTCAAAACCACATTGATGATCAGCGTGCTGATGGATGTATAGAGCGCGATGCCTACCGTCTCCACCGACTTCAGAGACGTCATCAGAAGTTCTGTCACTACATAGAAAAGGTACGACCAGGCCACGATCCGGATATAGCGTCCCGCTTCCGCCGCGACCACGGGATCGTCGGTATAGAGCCCCATCAGCCGGATCGGGAAGAAAAACGCCGCGATAAAGAAAAGAAGGCCGGTGACAGCCGCGAATCTGGCGGTGATCGCCAGGATCGTCTTGATACTGTCCGTATCCTTCTTGCCCCAGTACTGCGTCGCGATCACGAGCGCGGCCGTCATAAACCCGTGGATGAACTGCTGCAGCATCGTCATCCACTGGTTGGCCATATAAACGCCGGAAAGAGCCAGATCCCCGACTCTTCCCACCATGATATTGTCGGCCAGCCCCACCGCGAACGTCAGGATACTCTGCCCGGCCATCGGCAGCGCCAGCAAAAACAGTTTTTTATAGAATTCCTTATCTCTTACGAGCCAGTCTGTTTTCATGCATCTCCACTTCTTCATCAACCGGACGATTAGCGGTTGACGATCTCATATCCCTGCAGCAGCAGTTCCATGCCGTATTCGATCAGACCGTTCTCCAGATCCTGATTGAATGTATTCGTGACCGTCAGATGCGGAACGACCTCTTCCGGCAGGAACCGGCGGCATGCTTCTTCTACCGCGGAAAGATCCAGCGGCACATCCTTTCTTTCATAGAAAACGACATAGGCCGGGTCGACGACCGCGCAGATCGAAGAGATCATCTGCGCTACGTAATCCGTCGCATCCGCTTTGATCGTCCCGTCGTCGAACGCTTTTTCCATATTGCTTTCGGGGCTGGACGCGATATAACGAAGCTCTCCGGCGAAGCCGTGCGCGCCGCGGACCAGATGGCCCCTCACGTACAGACCGCATCCGCATCCGCTGCTTCCCACCGACAGACAGGCAAGCGAAACCCGCTCGTCACGGCCGAACATCCGTACATAACAGCCGGATGCCGCCGAATTCATATCGTTTTCCACCCGGGCGCTGATCCCGAATTTCTCTTTCAGATGCTCTTCGATGGGGTAGTTCTCCAGCCCGACCGGACTGGCGCCGAAAAGGATCTTTCCCTGCGAAACGCCCCAGGGAAGGCCGATCGAGATCGCCTTGACGGGATATTTCGCGAGATTGTTCTCGATGCAGCGATCGATCCCTTCCTCAACAGCTGCCTTCAGATCATCGATCGGTATGTCTTCTTCAAAAGCCCTTTCCCCCAGCGCGTTGATGAGCAGTGATCTCATCGTCCGGGTATTCGGAAAATAGATGCACTGGACATAGGCATATTCCGGATTGAGTACATAGGACTGCGCGTGACGTCCCCCTGTAGTAGGATCGACACCGCCGCCCAGGATCTCCCCGCTCTCCGCCATCTCATCGAGGATCCGGCTGACCGTCGGAAAACTCAGTCCTGTTTCGCGCGCGACCTTGGTCTTGGTAAAGGTACCGGCGCCTTGCAGTATCCGGCGGATCAAACTTTCATTAATGTTCTTGACGATCGATTTGTTGTATCTGATATCTCCCATAGTGACCCTCACGTTTTAAAAACATCTTTAATAACCGCATTGTAACACACTTTTTCTCATCTGGCAAGACTTCAGTCCTTGCAATCAGCGCCTTCTGCTGTTATACTGTTCAATCATATCTTTTTTTGTTAAGAGGAACGTTATGCGGATCGTAGTAAAAGTAGGAACATCCACCCTCGCTCATCCCACCGGGCGGCTGAATATCCGTCACATGGAAGAGCTCGTCAAGGTGATCAGCGACCTCAAAAACGCCGGGCACGAGATCGTACTGGTCTCCAGCGGCGCCATCGGTATGGGCGTCGGCAAACTGATGCTGAAGGCCCGGCCGGAGGATATGCCCACCAAGCAGGCCGCCGCGGCCGTCGGGCAGTGTGAACTGATGGACACCTATGACCGGTATTTTCGCCTCTATGGCCATACCGTCGCCCAGATCCTGCTGACCGGCGAGGATCTGGATCATCCCGTCCGCCGGCAGAATTTCCAGAATACGCTCTACCGGCTGCTCGAGTTGGATGCCCTGCCGATCATCAACGAAAACGACACCGTCGCCACCACTGAGATCGCGGTAGGCGATAACGATACCCTGGCCGCGATCGTCGCGCAGTGTGCGGACGCGGATCTCGTGGTCCTGCTCTCCGATATCGAAGGCCTGTATACCGCTGATCCACACAAGGATCCCTCAGCCAGCCTTATCCCGCAGGTTACCGAGATCACTTCCGAGCTTGAAGCGCTCGCTTCCGGCAAAGGCTCTTCTCTCGGCACCGGCGGCATGAAAACCAAGCTGAACGCAGCCCGGATCGTCACTCAGGCCGGCGCGGATCTGGTCATCACCAACGGCGCCCACCCGGAAAACCTGTACGACATTATCGAAAATAAAGCCGGCGCCGCCGGTACCCGCTTTACTGCCAGCGCATCCAAGGAGGAATAAAGGATGAGAACCACACAGGAACTTTTATTGCTCGCCAAAGCGGCTTCCCGCAAGGGCGGCCTGTATACCACCGAACAGAAGAACGCCGCGCTGCTTCAGGCAGCGGACGCGCTGATCGAAGAGACCAGACCCATCCTGGCTGCCAACGATCTCGACATGGTGCAGGCCGAAGGCCGGATCTCTCAGGTCATGCTGGATCGCCTGATGCTGAACGAAAGCCGGATCCAGGCCATGGCGGAAGGCATCCGCCAGGTCGCCGCGCTTCCTGATCCCGTCGGCCGTATCCTCTCTGTGCAGACACGCGAGGAAGGCGCCGCCAAAGGACTTCAGATCCAAAAGGTCACCGTTCCTATGGGCGTCATCTCCATCATCTATGAGAGCCGGCCGAACGTCACCTCGGACGCCGCGGCACTTGCCGTCAAAGCCGGCTCTGCCTGCGTGCTCCGAAGCGGAAAGGATGCCTGGCGAAGCGCGAAGGCCATCGTGACCGCCATGCGGAAGGGCCTGGAAAAAGCCGGCCTGGATCCGGATCTGATCCAGCTGGTCGAGGATGTCAGCCGGCAGAGTGCCGTGGATCTTATGCGGGCCAGAGGCCTGGTGGATCTTCTGATCCCCCGCGGCGGCAAAGGCCTCATCCAGACCTGCGTCGAACAGTCTATCGTTCCCTGCATCGAGACCGGTACCGGCATCTGCCACGTCTATGTGGACAAAGCCGCCGACCTGAAAAAAGCCCTGGAGATCATCGACAACGCCAAGACGAGCCGTCCCAGCGTATGCAACGCCGAAGAGGTCCTGCTGGTCCACGAGGATGTTGCCGAAGCTTTCCTTCCTGTCCTGAAAAACCGCCTTGTCGATGACCGCATGGTCTACGGCAAACCGCCGGTGGAGCTTCGTCTGGATGATGCCGCTGCCCGGATCATCCCCGGAACGCCGGCAGGTCCCGAGGACTTCGACACCGAATTCCTGGACTATATCCTGGCTGTCAAAGTCGTCCCGTCCGTTCAGGCGGCCATCGACCATATCCAGGAACATTCCACCCATCATTCGGACGCCATCGTCACCGAAGACCCCGCGGCAGCAGCTGCTTTCACCGCCCAAGTCGACAGCGCGGCCGTGTATGTCAACTGCTCGACCCGCTTCACCGACGGCGGCGAGTTCGGTCTTGGCTGTGAGATGGGCATCAGTACCCAGAAGCTCCACGCGCGCGGCCCCATGGGGCTCGAGGAGCTCTGTTCCTACAAATATATCGTGACCGGCGACGGCCACATACGATAAGCTATTGAGGGACAGTTTTTTCCCGTATACGCAAAAGAATACCCTTTTCAAGGAGGCTTTCCTTGAAAAGGGTATCGTTTTTTACAGGTATGATCGTGCTTACTCTACGACCAGGATCCCCATCGAAACTTTCATCCGAAGGATCCGGTAGACCGATTCATCGAGCCTTTCCTCGCTGATCCTGCCGTCCAGCACCGCCGCGAGCACCGCTTCATACTGCAGTTGATAGTCGGAGGAAACCAGCATATCGTTTCCGGCAAGTACCGCCATCACGGCGACATCCTCGTCGGAATATTTCTTGACGCCTTCCATCCCCAGATCATCCGTGAGGATAACGCCTTCAAATCCCAGCTCCTCGCGAAGGATCCGATGTACCTCCGGCGAGATCGACGCCGGATTTTCCGGATCGAAGCAATTCACGATATTGTGGCTGACCATCACCGTTTCCGCGCCTTGCGCGATCCCAGCCATAAAGGGCTTGAAATCCGCTTCATAGAATGTTTCCGCGGGCCGCTCATCGACCACCAGATCCGTATGGGTGTCCTTGTTGTTGCCGTAGCCGGGGAAATGTTTCAGGCTGCAGGCCATGTGATAGTCTTTCATCGTACTGACGACTTTGGCGATATAATCTGCCGCGGTGTCCGGATCGCCGGAAAAGGCACGGTAGTAGATAAAGTCAGACACGTCGCCGGAAAGATCACAGACAGGATAGAGGTTCATATTCAGGTGCAGACTGCCGAGAAGTTCACACCGCTCATAGATCTCGGAAATCACCGTTTCGCTTCCAAACCAGTCATACGCGTTTCTGGGCGCCGTGAAAGGTACGTTGCGGAAATAAGTGCTCACGCGAACGACGTCGCCGCCTTCTTCATCGACAGAAAGAAGCAGCGGAATGGCAGAAGCCGCCTGGACCGCATCCAGTTTTTCGATGATCTTGGTCTCTGAATCCACCTTGAAATCCGGTCGGAACAGGACAAATCCGCCCAGATGATAGGTCCGGACATCTTCTTCCGCGGCCGCGGAGCTTTCAGGACCGTCTTCCTTAGCACCGGGGAAGCGGGCCAGGAACATCTGACCGACCTTTTCTTCGACGGACATTTCCGCGATCATCGCACGGATCGCCGCTTCCTGCTCAGGCGTGATCTCAGCAAGACCGCTCCCCACATAGGGATCGCCGCCGAAAAGCCCGTAACCGAAGAGTTCGACTTCTTCCGTAGGCTCCTCTTCTGAAGATTCTGCGGCGGCTTCCGCCTCTTCCTGCGAGGATCCGGCATCGGTCGTCTGATCCTCCGCCGTGGCAGCCTCTTCCGAAGCCTGGCCCGTGGCCTGCGCTTGTTCGCCTGAGGAAGCCGCAGTATCCGGCGTAGTCTGACAGCCGGCCATCGTCAGGATGATCATGGCTGACATAAAAAACAGCGCGATATATTTTCTCATAAAAACTGCCGGCCTTTTGCAGCCGGCAATTTTATTTTTCTTATTCATCATCTTCTTCGATTCCGGTTTTTTCCTTGATGATGTCGATCAGGTCACCGACAGTCTGCGGTGCCGCTTCCAGGTCGATCGAGATTCCGAAAATATCTTCACAGTCCATCGCCAGGTCTGCCAGGTCCAGGGAATCCAGGCCGGATTCGATCAGGTTCGTGTCTCTGGTCAGTTCGATGTCGTCCAGAAGTCCGCGCTCATCGAGGATATTTTTGATCTGCTCTAAAATGGTCATGATAACCTCCTTATGTGACAGCTTTCTTTGATGTTTCCCAGTATATGCCGACTTCTTGTATGTGTCAACCTTTTTGTTTGTTTTTTCAATTGACATGACCCCCCATGTATGATATCATGCGGCTAATTCTTAATTGAAAAGGAGGATTTGCATTGAAAAGTTATCGTGTTGGTATTCTTGGTGCGACCGGAATGGTCGGTCAGCGCTTCGCGACACTGCTCGAGAACCATCCGTGGTTCCATGTGACGGCTCTGGCCGCCTCAGCTTCGAGCGCAGGAAAAACATACCGTGAAGCAGCGGGGAACCGCTGGGCGATGCAGACCCCCATGCCTGAGTCCATGGCTGACATGATCGTAATGGACGCTTCCCATATCGATGAGATCGCGCCGCTGGTCGACTTTGTCTTCTGCGCGGTCGCTATGAAGAACGAAGAGATCCTGGCCCTCGAACAGGCCTACGCCAAGGCTGAGATCCCGGTCATCTCTAATAACAAAACACACCGCGGCTTTGACGACGTCCCGATGGTCGTTCCGGAGCTGAACGCGGATCATGTGGACGTCATTCCCACCCAGAGAAAACGTCTCGGAACGAAAAAAGGCTTTGTTGCCGTAAAATCCAACTGCTCCATCCAGAGCTATGTGCCCACCCTGACTCCCCTCAAGGACAAATATGGTCTGACCAAAGTCCTCGCCTGCACCTATCAGGCGATCTCCGGCGCCGGCAAGACCTTCGAACGCTGGCCGGAAATGATCGACAACGTCATCCCGTATATCGGCGGAGAGGAAGAGAAGAGCGAAAAAGAGCCCCTGAAGATCTGGGGCAAAGTCGTGGACGGACACATCGTTAATGACGATAAGGTCGCGATCACCGTCCAGTGTCTGCGCGTACCGGTGAGCGATGGTCATATGGCCGCTGTTTTCGCCAGCTTCGAGAAGAAACCTTCCATCGAGGAGATCAAGAAAGAATGGGCCTCTTACGCCGGCCCGATGCTGGAAGTCCCGGGCAAAGGCCTGGTCCCGATGAGCGAAGCGCTTCCTTCCGCGCCCAAGCAGTTCATCTACTACTTCGAAGAACCGGATCGTCCGCAGACCCGTCTCGACCGGAATCTGGAAAACGGCATGGCCGTATCCGCCGGCCGTCTGAGAGAAGATTCTCAGTACGACATCAAGTTCGTCTGCCTGTCCCACAACACCCTGCGCGGCGCTGCCGGCGGCGGCGTGGAACTGGCTGAGCTTCTGGCTGTCAAAGGATATCTGGATTAAGTCATTTTGTATGCACTTTTAAAATCAACCACCCGCTGGTCGGGTGGTTTTTTTATGAGGTCCTCGCTCTCTGTTCCTCGCGGTACACGTTGAACCTGTAAGGACAACTGCCAACCGCCATTCTGTGCGTCTTTTGGGGCGTTTAGCTTGTTTTCTCGTTCCGTCACCCAAGAATTCCTATGATTTCTGGAGTGTTTATCAACTTGACGAGCTATCTTATCCAAGGATTGGAAAAGATAATTCGTCAGAAAAGAATCTCGCCCAATCGAATCGTCTGTTCATCGGTTTTTCTGGATGAGATAACCGCCGATCGGCTCTTCCTGCCCAGGATTTAGATAAGATAGCGAGTCAAATTGATGCGTCGCCCAAAAATGCAAAAATGTACTGGGTGGCGAGTCTTATAAATGCACCATCTTCCCCAATGGGTTGGGGCACATATGGATAAAAATGACTATCCGCCCCAAAGGGTTGGGGCGGATAAGAAAAAACATGAGAATAAGCCCAAATCTATTCGTTTCTATTCTGTCTGATCGCTGTAATCGATCCTTCTGACTTCCGGGTAATAGATCAGATAGGCTTTGCCGAGGATCTTCTCCCTGGCCACATAGGTGTGATTCAGGTATCGGCTGTCCTGGGAATTGTTGCGGTTGTCGCCCAGGAAGAAATAATATCCTTCCGGCACCTCATAGGGGCCGAAATCCATCTCCCACGGCGTTTCCGCCAGATACGGTTCCTCCAGCGCTGTCCCGTTCACATAAGTCACGCCCGCTTTGATCTCGACCGTATCCCCGGGCAGACCGATCACACGTTTCACATAGATCTCATCTTCCCTGTCCGGATTATTGAAGAAGATCACGTCTCCCCGCACCGGCCCGTGGAACCAGTAATCCACACGAAGACCCAGCACCCGGTCGCCGGTATGGATCGTGTTGGACATCGATCCGCTGGTCACCTGTGCGTTCACGATAATGAAACGATTAAGAAGCAGTGCCGCCCCGATCGCCACTGCTATGATCAGGATCCAGCTGAAGAATTCTTTTCCCGCGGATCCTTCGGCCTGTTCGTGCTGATCTTCCAGCGATTCCCGAACGACCTTAGCTAAATTTTTATCTTCCATAGCCTGCTCACCCTCTTCTTATATCTCTGTAGGCTACTTATTTCTATAGAGTATCTTTGATTATAGCATATGAGATCGAAAAAGAAAGGGGGTGAAATAACTTTTTTTACAACATTTTTTCTATCATTTCCACGACTTTCACGTCCGCCGGCAGCCACCTTACCGACCGAAGTTCACTCGCTTTCAGCCACCTGGCGTCCTCGTGTTCCAGGAGTGTCATGTGTCCCTCTTGCATATGGCACAAAAAGCAGTCCATGGACAGATGAAAAGCCGGATATTCGTGTTCAACAGTCAGAAGAAACTGATCCACAAAAATGCGGACATTCAGCTCCTCCCGGATCTCCCGGACAAGCGCCTCTTCCGAGGTTTCGCCCGCTTCGAGCTTTCCTCCGGGGAATTCCCACCAATCCTTATAATCACCGTACCCCCGTTCGGTCGCGAAGATGACTTTTTCTCTCTGTTCATTTTCTGACACGATAACGGCAGCCGCCACTTTGATCGTTTTCATCTTTTCTCTTTGAAATCCTTTTCAAGTTTATCCTTGATACGGCGCATCGCTTCGATATGCATGATCCAGTGCCGGGAAAACGGCATTTTGATGAGCCCTCTGACGTCTTTTCCGCACCAGTAATCGATCAGCCAGAAGGCTTTTTCGTCTTCGCTGATACAGCCGGTGCTTTCCAGTTTCGAGGCCATTTCTTTCCCGAATTTCCGCTTCAGGTCGGAGTACGTCAGTCCAAGCAGGATCCGGTCCGTGGACTCCATCACTTTCTTCGCGTAAAGGAAAAGCTGCCGGATATCCAGCTTTCTCGAAAACTCCGCGATTTCCTCTCCGGAAAGCTCGTTTCCCGTGGTGATGATCGGAGAATGGATACTCTCGGAAAAACCATCGGCAAACAGGATCTGCTGATCTTCCGCGATCATTTCATGCGCGACGATGTCCTCGATCCGGAAAATATGCCAGATCGAATAAGCCAGCGTCTTGCTGTGATATCCGTTCGCGCCGGCGAACGGCATTTTGTCAAACGCTTCCACCGGATAGTTCATCACGATCTGACAGATCTGCTCGAACATTTCCTTTCGGAATGCAATCAGTTTTTCGATACCCTCTTTGAACGTGGCTTCTTTTGAAAGCAGGGTTTGCATTTCCTTGTTTTTCTCAGACCAGCCCTTATCCATTTTCTTTCCTCCAGTAACTGTCTATTGCCAAATCGATCGAATCAAGAATGAATTTCCTGGTAAGCTCCGCGAAATCAGCGCCTCCCCAGCTCCAGCCGCTGTCTTCCTCGCGGATCGGATGCCGGTCCGAGACCATCAGGATGACTGTGTTTTTGATCCCGCGAAGGTTACACAGATTGACCAGTGCGGATGCTTCCATGTCGACCGCTACACAGCCTTTCTCCCGCCAGAACTGTTCCTTTTGAAATGTCTGCCGGTAGACCGCGTCTGTGGTCACTGTGGCTTCTCGCCAAACCTGATATCCCTTTCCCTGAAAGAAAGAAGAGAACTCAGCCAAAGATCCAGCCGGTCTCACCTCAGCAAATCCCGGCGCTTCCAGATAATGTAGGGACGTCCCTTCTTCACTCCAGACTTTTTCCGGCAGGACGATATCCCCGAC
Organism: Bacillota bacterium; assembly: GCA_017620135.1. GTDB lineage: Bacteria > Bacillota > Clostridia > Lachnospirales > Bianqueaceae > RUG760. Next base: position 45,944 of record JAFZQZ010000075.1, on the reverse strand, counting down.
AGAAAGACGCTCATCAAAACCGCCGCACAGTCCAACCAGGCATACTTCTTTGACACCGAGGACATACAGCGTTTCGATGGTACACGCGATCTGAGGCGCGGCATATCCTCCGTGCAGAAAACAGATATTCGGGTTCCCCTCGATACCAAGGACTTCCGAGTGCGTGATGAAGCCCGGCAGTTTTTCCATGATCGGAAAACATGGGTAGTGCTCTTTCAAAACCGGCAGGCCTCTTCCCAGGCAAAACACGACAGCCTTCGGCGGCAGCACCGGTATATCCATGTCCGGATATTTGCTTTCGATCTGCCGCCGCGGGTCGATCACAGGTTTTGATCGATCCTTCGGATCAAACCAGGTTACCATCGGTACCTCCAATAATTCAATCTATCGCTTCTGACTTACGTGCTTGTCCGGCTGATGATCATCCCGACAAGGATCAGGATCACGGCGATCGTATAAAGAACGACGGCCAACCAATTGGGCAGGTGGCGGATATATCTGTCTGTCAGAATGACGCCGGCCCCCAGCACGATTCCAATGATGATCCAGATATTCATCACTCTTTTCCTCCATGCAGCAACCGCATTTTGAAGGCATAGATCTTTCCCATCACACCGGTCGTATAAAGGATCCCCAGGATCATGGCGCCGAGAGCCAGTCCGTAGGTGATCCCTTGCACGAATCCGATCCAGAACGTGCCTTCCACTTCCATCAGATTCATCATCCCGTTCACGACCAGCGCGATGATCCCAATGATAAAATATATCCTGACGATCGTCGTGCCGCGTTTCTTTTCCTCATTGCTGTATTCCGCTACCTTTAATACAGTCTCTTCCATCTCTTTGTCCATCTTCTCGCTTTTCCTTTCTCCGTCAAGTAATTCGCGGAGGGGAACTTCATACAGATCAGACAGATCGATCAGGATATCAAGATCCGGCATGTTGCTGCCCGTTTCCCAGCGGGACACGGTCCTTCTGGATACGCCGACTTTTTCCGCCAGCTGTTCCTGGGTATATCCGTTCTCTTTTCTGAGATCCTGTAAGAACTTACCGATTTTGATCTGATCCATTTCTGTTCCCTCTCTCGTGGTTTCTGTGCCGACTATACTTCACGAAGCAGTGTCAAAACAGGACACAAAGCGAGCATTTCTGCGGTTTTTACGAATGAGACACACCGTGTCCCTTTATTTTTTCCTATAATCCACACGAACCAGGGCTTTTCCGTTCGGAAGGTCTTCTTTCTTCATCAGGATCTTTTCATATCCTGTTTCTTCCATTATATTTGTCAGCGTTATCTCGTCCATCTGATGGTGGATCTCATCCAGACCGTCGAACACATGCAGATAAGGGGAGTCCGAGACCCAGTTTTTCTTATCCGTATTGATCTGAATGACGCAGGAGACATACAGTGGCGCCATCTGCCGGATCACTTTCTGAAAAACCGGATAGCCGATATACTCGATCAGAAGATCGGCGATCACCAGTTCCGCCTGCGGCAGCGTTTCTGTTTCTTCCGCAAGATCAACCTGACGACATTTCAGAATGCCTTCCAGCCGCGGATATCTCCCGGCGGCCGCCTTCAGATAATCCGCGTTGATATCGATGCCGTAGACCGTGCTGTATTTTCCCGGGTCCACGTGCTCCAGCCCGTTTCCTCCGGCCACACCCAGCACCGCGGCCGTCGAGACAGGATAAGCTTCAAACTGCTCTTTCATCATGCCGTTCAGGCTCTGGAGCTGCCGGACACAGTCCAGCTTCATGTGATTCTCATAATCTTCCAGTCGGATCTCATTCCAGGGATTGCTCATTGTTTTTTCCATCTCTAGCTAAGGTGTGCGGTGACCTCTTCCAGGATCTTCATCTGAAGCATGGTCTGCTCCTCCGTGACCAGTGGCGGTGCTCCATGGATGATCGATTCATAAAGCGCGTCATAATATCTGCCGTTGTCGCCCTGCACCGTTTCCACGGTCTCTTCGTGGAATTTCCCGTTCTCGTCATAATAGGTCAGGATCCCGTAGTTCTCCGGAAGATCCATTCCGAAGTCCTTGTGATCCGGCAGATAGAACTTTTTCAGATCGGCTTCCTGCCGGTCCTTTTCTTTTTTGACAAACATGCCTCTAGTCCCGTAAACGACAAAGCTCGGCCGTTCCTTAACGCGGAAATAGCTGGATTTGACGGAGACTTTCAGTCCGCCGGCGGGTACCGGATAAGGCCCTTTGGCCTTTTCATAGAAAAAGTCCAGATCGAAGTAGTCGTTCATCCGGCCTTTCCCCAGGATCTGCCTCACGTCACTGACGATCCGGTCCGGCTCGCCGAAATAGGCGAGGACCTGATCCGCGGTATGGCACGCGTGGTTGTATACGTAGGACTCGTTTTTCGAATAGTGGTCCACGCCCGTCGGAACTTCCGGACGGTAGTAATCAAAATGCATCTCGACTTCCAGAAGATCCCCCAGCTTTCCGGAGGCGATCACCTTCTGCATGGTCAGATAATCGCTGTCGAACCGCCGGTTCTGAAAGCACTGGATCATCAGGCCCTTTTCTCTGGCGAGATCGAAAAGGGCCTTCGCTTCCGCCGAGCTCTGGGTGAACGGTTTTTCCAGCACGACATTCTTTCCCGCTTCCAGCGCCTGCTTCGCAGCTGAGAAATGCGCCTGAGAAGGCGTAGTTATGACCACCACATCGATTTCCGGATCCTGCAGCAGCTCGTCCGGCTGATCGGTATAGGTAACTGACTCCCAGCGGGCCCAGTCGTTTTTCAGTGTCCGGGCATAGATGGTCTTGACCCGGATCCTGTCCGTCCGCCTCATCAGAAACGGGATGTGATAGCGGTTCGTGCTTTTGCCGTTGCCGTAATATCCAAGTACCAGCTGTCTGTCTGCCATTGTCTCTTTCCTTTCTGCGGTCATCTGCTTTCGGTTTTCCTCATATGAAGCATCACATGGACGTTCTGATAGCCGATCTTCCGGTAAAACTCATTTCCGCCGCCGGTCATGACCTCCGCGCCGAGCGCCCGCATCACCTTGTCATGCCGGGACAGTGCGGCCGCGGCAAGTCCTTTTCGCTGATGCGCGGGCACCGTACAGAGCGGTTCCATATAGGCCAGTTTGTTCCCGGGGACCCACCACATGCCGGAGAAACACACATACTCTTCCTTTTCATCCGCTATGATCACGGTGTAGTCATAGGTCGCGTGAGGTGACGGCGATATGGTGGCGCCGTATACATTCTGATAGAGTTCATGCGGGCTCAGGCCATCGTTCCTTGTGCGGATCTCCCAGTCCCTGAACGGACCCATCTCCTCGCTGTTGAACCCGTCCCAGAGACATTTCGCGGATTTCAGCGGGTCAGACGTTCTCGCGTCCACGAAATGGTAGCCCTCCGGAAGCGGATAGTCGAGTTTTCCTTTCCGAAAATCGAAGACATAGTCCTTTTCCTCATAGACCACTTCATAGCCGCGGTTTTCCGCCTCGCGGATCAGCGCCTTCTGTCCGCTTACCAGGACCAGCTCGTGCGGTTCACTGAAAACCGGATAGGCTGTCTCGGCATAGGCGATCATTTCTCCCGCGAGAAACTCATAACCGGGCCGCAGGACAAAATACGTAGCCGATACCGGCTGCTCATAGAACACAAAAGCGACCGGCAGATCCCCGTCCAGCCAGAAACGGTTCTGTCTCAGATAAGTTTTATCCATCCAGGAACTGATGATCGCGTACTCAAAAAACGGAGCCGCCGGTCCGTTTGATTCTTCGTGATCGTAGACGTCGGTCATCAGCTTCCAGACAAGCTCGATGTCTGTCAGGATCTGAAACTGTTTCGTTCGGATATTCATAGTATCGGTCTCCATTCCCGGATTTACAGAGTCTCTGTTCCCTATTATACACAAGTTTTCCCGGATGGTATACTTTTTTCTCAAAACCGAATATCGTTCTCTTTATTCTTGACAAAGCTGTCCAGGATGTGTTATCATCCGTTTACAGAACGATATTCGGTTTATGGAGGATAAAGAAATGACACAGGAAACAACGATGCATTTCCCGGTAGGATATATTGATTTTCACGAGGTGGAAGCCTTCAATTTCCAGCTGAACCGCTTCTATTCCCAGGGCGTCTTCGGGAAGGAAGAACTGATGGAGATCGCGAAACAGATCGACGGATTTGAAAAGTGGATCTCGATCTTCTGCGAGCTGGGAGAAGAGGCGGAGAAAAAGGGTGAACTGCTGAAGGCTGCGACCTGTTTCCGCTCAGCGCAGTTCTATACGCTCAGTGAAGGCGATGATGACGAGACCTCCCCCAAACGGGTACTCTACGAACGCTGCCGGAAGCTGTACGACGCCTACTACAGCCAGTTCCCGGATCTGAAGTATATCCATATTCCCTTTGACAACTATGAATTGCCGGTCTATTATACTCAGTGTGAGGCCCCCAAAGGCACGGTCGTGATCCACGGCGGCTACGACAGCTTCGCACAGGAGTTCCTGGTCCTGCTGTTCTACCTGCAGAAACTGAACTACAATGTTTATTTCTTTGAGGGACCGGGTCAGGGCGAGGTGCTGATGCGCTATCACGTGCGAATGACCCCGGAGTGGGAGCACTGCACGAGCGCGGTGCTCGACTACTTTGGTCTGGACGACGTCACACTGATCGGTGTCTCGCTGGGCGGATATCTCGCTCCGCGCGCGGCAGCTCACGACCAGCGGATCAAACGCGTGGTCATGTACGACCTGATCTATGATTTCTACGGCGCGATCCTCGGAAAGATGGATGAGAAGAAAGCAAAGTTCTTCGATTACATGACCCGTCACCCGAAAAATCTCCTGTGGAAATGGCTGGACAAGAAGCTCGAAGAAAACTATTTCACCAAGTGGCTCCTGCACCAGGGCTACGCGATCTACGAAAACGTCCACACGCCCTGCGAGTATTTCAACTACATCCGCAAGTTCAACACACGCGAACTGTCGAAAGAGCTCACGCAGGATGTGCTGGTGCTGGCCGGCGCGGGCGACCTGTATACGATCTTTTATCAGGATCAACTGGACGCGCTCGTTAACGCACGCTCAGTCACCGGGCGGCTTTTCACAAAAGAGGAAAACGCCGACCATCATTGCCAGATCGGCAACATGGGACTGCTGCTGGAGACGATCACAACATGGTTAGAGGAAAAGACGAATGCCTAGAAAAGCGGTACTAAGCGGCGGCCGGAAGGACGAGATCATCCGGGCCGCCACAGAAATGTTCTTCCAAAGCGGATTTGAAGCGACTTCCGTCCGGATGATCACGGACAAAGTCGGCGGCGAGATCGGAATGTTCTATCACTATTTCAAGTCCAAGGAGGACCTGTTCGACCAGGTCGTCGAGCGGTTCTTCCGGGACTTTGAAGCAAAGTGCCGGGAAATGATCTCCGGATGCCGGACGCCCGAGGAGTTCGTGGACGCATTTTTGCCGCTGTACCAGGCCGCGATGGGCCAGTACGGCCGGATCGAGGGCGGCATGCACTGGTCGATCCGCTACGCGATGCACGCGAAGACGATCGACGCGTTGGTGCCAGTCCTCAGTGAGCAGCTGGAGAAGATGGATGTTTCTTCTCCGCTGCCAAAGGAACTGCTCGCCAGACAGCTGGTCTACGGGGCCTCCGCCACGATCCACTCCGCGGCGTTCGAGACCATGAAAGATGAAGAACAGCGAAGTTACCTGAAAAAGTTTATCCAGACGATCCTGTCACAGTAAAAAATGGGGCGGATCACCGGGAATGTCTTTTTCAAAAAAGCAGTCCCTCTTTGACCAGCGCGCCGCGTCCCTTTACTTTTCGGGAGTGAAGTGCTATATTCGAGTCACATTCCGTATCAGGAGGCTGTCATGAAATTCTATCCGCCCATTCCTTCTTTACATAACACGATCCCTGAGGATCTTCTTTTCCATCCGCATCAACCGGACGTCGTCTGTGAGACGCCTGCGTTCGCTGCGGCCGCAGCTCTGCTGCAGGAAGAGCTTACGCGCCTGACCGGTCCCGGTTGTGACGCTATCAATGCCGGTACGATCCGGCTGGGAGAAAAAACAAAGCCGGAGTTTACTCCGGCCTGGGCTCCGGCTGTCCCTGCCGTCACCCTACTGCCCTGTGAAACGCTCTCTTCCATCGTCATCCGGCAGGATACGGTACTGGCAGAAGAAGAGTATGGATTAAAGATCTCTGCCGATGAAGCTGTCCTGACTGCGTCGACACTGTATGGGATCAATCATGCAGCCGCGATGCTGCTGCAGCTGGGTGTGACCGCGGAAAGTGAATCTGCCGCTGAAGCACCGCTTTTCTTCCTGCCGGATCTCGAGATCCGGGAAAAACCAGACAAAGAATACCGAGGCGTCATGCTCGATATGGCGAGGTCTTTTATGCCGCTGCCGTTTGTTCTTCATATGGTCGACGCCTGCCGCCTTTACGGTATCCGCGTGCTGCATCTGCATTTTTCCGATGACCAAAGCTATACCCTGCCCAGCCGGATCTTCCCGGACCTGCCCACGCCCGGCCGTCACTATACCTTCGAAGAGATCGAAAAACTGGGTGAATATGCCTATGTGCGCGGCGTCGAGTTGATGCCGGAACTGGAGACTCCGGGCCACTGCACGAAGCTTCAGCAGGCCTACCCGGATGTGTTCGGCAGCTCAGGAATCATCTCGCTTTCCGAACATGCACAGGAAGGCGCAAAGGCGCTGCTTCGCGAGACTGCTGAACTGTTCCCGCATGCGAAGCGGATCCATATCGGCGGAGACGAGGCCGTGCTGGAACGCTGGTACAAGGATCCTGCAAGCGTAGACTATATGAAAGAGCACCAGATGAACGACATCCACCAGGCGTATGCGCATTTTGTCGCGCAGATGTCCGATTATGTGCTTAGCCTGGGACGAATCCCGGTCGTGTGGGAAGGGTTCCCGCCTGAGTGGAACCATCTGCTGGACCGGCGCACGCAGGTTTTCGCGTGGGAGTCGTACTATCAGCTCGCAACCGACCTGCTCGCGTCGGGATTTGAGGTGATCAACGCGTCTTGGGAGCCGATGTATCTCGACTTTCCCGACACATATTGGTCCGAGCGCGACATTTCGCGCTGGAGCGTATACACCTGGATGCACTGGTGGCCAAAATCGCTCATCTTCCACAACGACCTTCAGGTCCCGCCGACTGAGCAGGTGATCGGCGGCCAGCTTTGCGCCTGGGGCGGCTACGCGGAAGTATACGGCGACAAGGAATTCGAGCTTAGCGAGAAAGGTCGGATGATCCTCGAACGCATGCCGATCCTTTCCGAAAAGACCTGGCATGCAGATTCGCCCGCGGGCGGGCTCGCCAAACGGCCCGGCCTTCTGTCCCGGCGCCGCGCGGCAGCCATCCTGGCTGATATCCAAGCCAAAGACCTGCGCTGCATAGGAAACCCAGATATGATATACTTGTAGAAGAAAACCTAATTTGTGGAGGAAAAGATGGACAGACCATTCACCACATTATTCATGCTGATGTCCGTTGACGGAAAAATCAGTACCGGTTCCACGGACGAACTGGACGTAGACCGGGATTTTCCGGGTATTGACGGTTTAAAGGAAGGCCTTCACCAGTATTATGAAATCGAACAGACGACCGATCTGTGGTCCTTCAATACCGGTCGGGTACAGGAAAAAATGGGTGTGAACCAAAAAGAGTTTCCTTCAAAAACACCCGTTTCCTTTGTAGTGCTTGACAACCGTCATCTAACAGATCACGGTGTACGATACTTCTGCGCAAAGTCAGATCGATTCGTATTGATAACGTCAAACAAGGATCACCCGGCATTTCATGTCGAAGCAGAAAACCTCCACATTATCCTACAGGACAGTCTTTCTCTCAGCGATGCGTTCGAGCGCCTGAAAAAAGAATATGGCTGTGAACGCCTGACGATCCAGTCCGGCGGTACCGTGAATGGTTTGCTTCTGAGAGAAAAGCTGATCGATTTTGTGGATATCGTTGTCGCGCCTGTCCTGATCGGCGGAAAAGATACATCGACCCTGATCGACGGAAAATCATTGACCTCTTCCAATGAATTGTCCAGCCTTGGTGTGCTGCAATTGATCGAATGTATCCCGCTGCAGGATTCGTATATAAGATTAAGATATAAAGTTGTCAGATAAAAAAGAAAGAACGGCTGAGACTCTTTCCATTTTCTGCTTTATTCATTTGCGATTCTGTTTTCGATCCATCTGGCAACACCGTCTTCATCGTTTGATAACGTTACCTCGTCAGCCAGATCAAGAATATCCTTAATAGCATTGGATACTGCTATTCCCTTTCCGCAGATCTTCAGCATTTCGATATCATTCCTGTCATCACCAAAAGCAACCATATCTTCAATATCTATTCCACTGACTGCAGACATGGCCCTGATCGCTTCGATCTTTCCGGAACCCTTCGGGAGAAATGAATACCATTTCTCTCCTCTGTAGCACTGCAGTCTGCAGTCGATTTCATCAGCTATCTGCCGTGCGATACCTTCATCGGGAAGTTCTGCTACGATCTTGTTTGCGCGGCATTCCAGCGGCTTATCGTATTCCATATAGATCGCTTTATGGAGTTTTTCTGATTCGGCAATATGCTTACTGTTCCAGTAAACGGTTTTGCCATTTGCTACGGTTATCTCGGTATCAGGTTTTTTCTTAAGCAACAATTGTATGATCTTATTCGTGTCTTCCGCCGTGAATTCCGAACTGTAGATGCATTTGCCGTCGGAATGAACCAGCGTGCCGTCCGTAGTGATCTCAAAATCCGGTTTAAGAAGTTCGATATAACGTTCTGCCCCGATCCAGTATCTGGCCGTGGCGATCGCAAAAAGGATCCCTTTATCCCTGCAGCGCTTCAATACATCAAGCGTCCGATCCGATATGCTGCCGTCCGATCTGAGCAGCGTATGGTCTAAATCAGAAAGTATTAATCTGCACATTTATCTAAGCTCTTTTTTCAGCATAATAATTTCATCCGTGCGATACTCTTCTATGAACCCGTTTTCTTTGAAAAGAGAGATCGCCGGATTATCGATTGCGATATCATCGTACAGGTTCTCGATCCCGTTTTTTGCTGCCAGCTCGCAGAGGATCTTCAGCCCTTGTTTTCCATATCCTTTTCCACGTTGATCTGCGATGACGATCACATCGGCCAGCCAGATCATTCTTTCATTGTCAAAATGATAAGCGATCTCTCCGACGAACTCACCGGAATCCGCGTCTTTCAGATAACGGTAAAACCGTTTTCCGTCATCACAGAGGACCCAGTATTCATGCCACGACTTCCATTCACTCTCGGGAAACGGGATCGTTCCTCCCCAGGCATGGTTGTATGACATCGTTTCTTCATCACTCAGCATCTTCTCCCGGAACCAGAGATCTTCCACTCGTGGCTTGTACAATTCCAGCATTTTCCTGTCCTCGCAAATTCGTTTCTGTTTTATGTCTGTTGCGTCTGATTTTGTCTTTTCACCAGTTCTGTACGCAAGTCTTTCCCTTGGTGCGTCTGAAAAGAATCTTTTTCCATTTTCTGCCGCATGGATTTTGCAGATCAGACACGGTTGTCTTTTACGCAAAGACGCTTGTTTTTGTTCAAAAGACTTTTGCCTTGAAAAATGCATTGCGGCGATGACAATCTGGTAATTTCTCTCTTTACGTCCGTCAAAAAATGACTTAATTGGATTCTCAGACGCATTCTTTAAAGAATGTCCGTCAAAAAGTGACAAACTCTGTTTTTCAGACGCAAGTATCTGTTTGAATGAGCTTTTGTAATATTCTGACCTTTTCCTATCTCACTCTCTGTCGCCGAATGTCCAGGTGATACCGAGTTCTTTCACTGATGTCTGCTCGTTGCAGCAATAATCACTGATGTGCCATTCACCATTGCTGTCGGTATAGATCCTGACAAGACATCCTATGTTAGATTGGATTATCCATTTACTGTTTGCTCCGGTATAGGGGATCGGCCAATCATTTTCTCTTCCATCACCTCATATCCCTCAACACTCTGTTTACAGCTTTTTGCAGGTGATCCCGTCTATGACGAGGCAGTTGTCGCCGAATGTGATCCGCACGGAACCGTTCGCTCTGCCGAACGTATTTTCTCCGATCGGCAGTAACTTGAATTCGAAATAATCTTCCTCCGGGTCGTTACACGCGAGCCCGTACAGATCGCCGTCCTTCATCCAGACCTTTTTGAGCATGAATGCTTCGACCAGCTCTTCGTATTCACCGCAGAAATCCGGCCAGTGACTCTTATCGGGGTCTTTGATCATGAGACGCTGCGCCTCGTTTATCCAGTAGTACACATATTCGCAGTCGAACCGATATCCCAGCTTTTCCGCCAGATGGACCGAGATCATGTTCGCCGCGTCCCATACCGGCTCCAACCCATCTTCAAGACAGGAAAGGATCAGCTTTGCGCCTACGGCAGTCGCAAGCCCCTTGCGGCGCTCCGATCGTACTGTGTCGATCTCGACCTCAATGCCGAAGTGGTAGCAGTAGCAGGAGGATGCGCCGGCAACAACCTTACCGTCTTTCAGCACGACATAACCGCGTCCTTTCTCCAGAAACGCTTCTTTCGTCTTGAACTCACCTGTCAGATCTTCCAGATCGTCGTTGGTGGAAAGGAGATCATAGATTTCACTGTCGATGCGTTTGATCTCGTAGCCCTCCGGCAGTGCGTCAACAAACGATTGCAGCTTTTCCCGATCGAATTCTTTACACCGATGGATCGCGTAGCGGGTCGTCGGTTTGGCTTCCGGATAGCACTCCCGGATCAGCTTTTCCCACGCTTCATTCTGTGGGAGTACAGAATCGTCGCCGAACTGACTGTATTCGACAAGTTCTCTGTCCGGTTCTCCGCCCAAAAATATGCCGTCATATGAAGAATACAGTAATGCCGAACGCGGTGTGTCCGGATCTGTCACAAAAACCTTGATCTCCACATCGACGGCATCGAACTCGTCCCAGTCTCCGAACATGCACTTTATCTTGGAGAAGTCATTTAATTCATATAAACTCATGTTTCACCTCTGCAGAACTGCTCAGCCGCAATATATGCGCATTCATTTTGAATCCATATTTTTCATAGAATGAGACTGCCTCATTTCCATCAGCTACCTTCACATCAATATCATGAATTCCATGACTGGCAAATCTATTTATTGCCCATTCGATCAATAATGCGCCATAACCCAGTCCTCTGTAATCATCTAAATCTGCGGCAAAATGCTCTATTGTCTGTTCTATAGGAGCTTTTTTACTCCTTGGCTGAAGGATTGTCATTGTCGATGAGAAGATACTGTCCCACCTGATAAGCCGGATTGTCGGCAAAGAAAGTCTGAAAAGCTTCGTCTGTCAGAGCATTTTTCCTGTCACTGTAATAATGACATCGAATACTGCTGACGATGCCGCCGTCAAAACCTCTTTCGGCAAATGCCGGAAGATCTTCTTCCGTGATCTCAGCCGGCAGCACAGAATTGATATATACATAAGTGTCTGCCGTATTATTATGGTTGTCGATCACGATATCATGAGACTCCACGAGATAATATAAATCAAGCACTGTCAGCCGGAATTCCCTCAGGTCTTCCTTTGGCAGTTCGGTTTCCAGATATCCCCGCATCCGCTCCGTTTCCTGTTCCATAAGCTTCTCCAGCAGTTCACTGGTATAGAAACGACCGGTCTCCCTGTCATAAACCAGCTCCCAGGTGTTCTCCCCGACCGTATAGTTTCCTCTGACGATATTGCTCCCGTAGCGCCCATCCAGGGGCTTATCCGGCGCAATAAGGCCTTTCAGCAGATGGAACTCGCCCAGTTCATATTCGCCGTACCTGTCCGACAGAAATTCCTGTATGGCAGGCAAACAGGCCTGTACAAGCGCCTCTTCCTGGCTTTCGGAATATCTTTTCGGCACACACCCGCTCAGCAGTACTGCTGCGAGCAGGACCAGAGCCGCAAGTTTTACGAATCCTCTTTCTAAAGTTTTCATTCTCGTTTCACGCCCGTTTTGCTCCGCATGCTGTGCAGAAAACTCCGGTATTTTCTGTATTGCATTTCGGACATGTCCATCGGCTGGCGGATGTATCAGCAGGCGCTGGTTCGTTCACCTTATTGTATCTGAAATATTGATTGATCAGAGACACGATAGGTCGATTCATAATACCAATAGCCAGTCGCGGAGGCATACCCGCCTCCTCGGCGATCAATCTGACGACTGCGTTCTTTTTTTCCGGATCATCGCTGGCGGCAGTTAATTCATCCTGGTATTGCTTTTCCAGTTGCGCCACTTTTTGCAGCCAGGCATCCGCCTCTCTTTGATCCTCTTCTGCAGATCTGACATATGAAGAACTATTATACAATTCCATCTTGTTTCTCCTCCTCCGAACTTCCATACGGGCATACCGCCAGACACAGCCCGCAGGCACCCCATCGTCCCAGTTTGGAAACGAATGCACTTCTGATTTTATTACAGTTTACAATATAGATAAGATCATCTCTTCGCATTCCTTTTTCCCAGATGACATTGCGTAAGGCATGCCCTGGACATACCTGAATACATTTATCGCAATCAACAGGACACAGGCTTTTTTCATATGGTTTGGAATACTCGAATTCCTGATCTATGAGTATCGCGGACAGCCTGATTCGGGGACCGTATTTTTCTGTTATTATGACATCGTTCTTTCCGAACCAGCCTATTCCGGCAGCAGCCGCAGCATCCTTAAAAGAGAACTCTGCCCGAAACTGACCGTCATCTTTCTGCGCAACTTCAGGGATATAGTACTTTATCCCTTCCTTTTTCAGGAGCGTCTCTATTTCATCCACTTTATCTTCCAGAATCCTTTTAGCTCCAAGTATACCTTCATGAAAAACATTTTCACGATAGTTTTTCAAAGAAAGCTGATGCGTATATGGTACAGCGAAAATAAAAGCTGAACTGTAATCTTTTTCGAATCGTTCGTTTTCTGTTTTGGTGAATCCAAATATAATATCTGTATTGTCAAATATCTTTATTATCTTCTTCTGTAAATCATTCATTGTAAGATCTCGTCTTTCCCCTTTTTTCTACCGTTATCTCCTATCAAAACTTATTATTTCCGCTCAATGACATAGTTTTCGAGTAGTATAACATAACTGTTATGGGATTTGTGTGAATAATCGTATAAAAATCAAGAAAGAAACCTGTCAGGCAAAACAAATCTGCTACCAACAGGATAAATATAATATATTTAACGGTGTCCGGATGATATAATTAAAATAAATAAACCAATCTAACGGGAGGTTCGGTCATGAAAGAAAACAAAAAAGTCCGTGTAGTTGTCGTTGGCGGAGGTGCGATCGCGCAGAGACGTCATTTGCCGGAGTACGCGGCAAATCCCAACGCTGAAATCGCAGGTATCGTGGATTTCAATCAGGACCGCGCCCGTGAGCTGGCTGAGCGCTTTGGAGGAAAGGCTTATGCTTCCCTGGAAGAGGCGCTGGCGGATCCCACCGTAGACGCGATCAGTGTCTGCACGCCTAACGTCACGCACTGTTCCACTACTATCAAAGCCCTGGAGGCCGGTAAGCATGTCCTTTGTGAAAAACCCATGGCACAGACGCTGGAAGAGACCCGTTCCATGCTGGAAGCGGAAAAAGCATCCGGCAAGATCCTAATGCTCGGCCATAACCAGAGACTTATCAAAGCACATATGAAAGCAAAAGAACTGCTGGATCAGGGAGCGATCGGAGACCTGTTGTTCTTTCAGTGCAATTTCAAACATGCGGGCCCGGAGACCTGGTCCGCAGACCCCGGCGCCGCGACGTGGTTCTTCCGTAAGGATCAAACCAACTTCGGTGTCATGGGCGACCTCGGCGCTCACAAGATTGACCTGATCCGTTACCTGACCGGCAGCGAGATCAAAAACGTGTTCGCGAGTATGCTTACCCTCGACAAGCGCTATGCGGACGGCACCCTGATCGATCTGGAAGACAACGCGGTCTGCCTGTTCAACATGGAAAACGGCATGCCCGGGATCATGCATTTCAGCTGGACGAACTACGGACAGGAAGACAATGGCTCCACGATTTACGGTACCAAAGGTGTCATGAAGATCTTCGGCGATTACGCGGATGATATCGTGCTGCAGATGAGAGACGGCGTCCAGGTGAAATATACGGTCGGCGGCATCGCAACCAACACCAACCAGACCAAGAGCGGCGTGATCGATGAATTTGTAGCTTCCATCATTGAGGGACGCGCACCGATCGTTACCGGCCGCGACGGACACAATACACTGGCAGTCATCGAAACGGCCATGAAGTCTTCCGAGGAAGGCCGCTGGCTGGATATTGAATATTGATCTTTGCGAAGCGCACAGGAGGAAAAACGATGAATAACCGAGTTGTTGGAGTAGCCGTTCTCGGTGCCGGCGCCGTGGCACAGCGCAGACATCTGCCGGAATATGCGGAAAACAAAAACGCGAAGATCATAGGGATCTTCGACCGTGACGAGAAAAGAGCCGCTGAGGTTGCGGAGATATATGGCTGCAAGGTTTATAACTCTTTAGAAGAGGCACTGGCCGATCCGGAAGTGGAGGCAGTGAGCGTGTGTGTGCCCAATAAGTTCCACGCAGGCTACGCGATCGCGGCCCTGAAAGCGGGCAAACATGTCCTGGTAGAAAAACCCATGGCTACTTCCCTGAAGGACTCCCATGAAATGCTGGAAGTGTGGAAGGCCTCCGGTAAGATTCTGATGCCCGACCATAACCAGCGGCTGGTTCGTTCTTTTAAGAAGGCACATGAACTGCTTTCGCAGGGGATCATCGGCGATCTGTTGTTCTTCCAGTGCAACTTCCAGCATCCTGGTCCGGAGTTCTGGAGTATCGACCGAACAAACAGCACATGGTTCTTCAATAAAGATCTGGCTGGATTTGGCGTCATGGGAGATCTGGGCGTACACAAGGTTGACCTGATCCGGTACCTGACGGAATCCGAGATCAAAAGCGTCTTCGCTTCTTCCCGTACCCTGGACAAGAAAGATGCGTCCGGAAAACCCATCGACATGGATGACAATACGATCTGTATGTTCGTCATGGAAAACGGGCTTCACGGCATCATGCATTTCAGCTGGACTAATTACGGTTCCCAGGAAGACAACGGCGCCGTGATCTATGGCACTAAAGGCGTTATGAAGATCTTCGGTGACTATACGGATGATATCGTCGTGGAGATGCGCGACGGCGTACAGATCCGTTATAGCGTCGGATCGATCAGCACGAACACGAACCAGCTCAAGAGTGGTGTGATCGACGAGTTCGTAGGCTCGATCGTAGAAGGCCGCGAGCCGGTGGTCACCGGATTTGACGGACATCAGGCACTGGCGATCGTGATCGGAGCCGAAGAGTCCTCAAAGAAAGGCCGGTGGATTGAGATCGAATACTGATAATAAAAATGTTGTTTTTGTGACGGCTATTTATTACAATAAAAACAGAATATATCTGTATAGTCTATCTTTCCCAGGAGGAATAATCAAATGAAGAATCCAAACGCCAATTCAGACCAGATCGCCCGTAAATTTATGGACAGCCTTGTGATCGAAGGACGTGTGCTCGGTGCGGCGAAGCCCACATCCAAAGTTACTTTCCTCGGTGAGGAGTTTGATTCACCGATCATGGCCGGAGCGCTCAGCCATCTGAAGAACGGCATGGGCATCTACGCCGAAGGTGCGAAGCTTGCCGGCGCGGCCTGCTGTATCGGCATGGGTGATAACGAAACACTCGGCGATTGCCTTGCAACAGGTGCCAAGGTCATCAAGATCATTAAGCCTTATGCGGATCGGGAAGAGATCTTCAGCCGTCTTCGCTATGCGGAAGAGAATGGTGCTTTTGCCGTGGGTCTCGACGGCGGCCACGCTATCAAGGAAGAGTCTCCGGAATTTGATACTATTCAAGGCTATCCGATGAAACTGCCTACGCTGGATGAACTGAAAGAATACATCGCCTACACGAAACTGCCCTTCTTCCTGAAGGATATCGTAAGCGTACAGGACGCGATGCTCGCGAAAGAGATCGGCGCGGCCGGCGTGATCGTAGGTCATCACCACAACTTGATGAAATGGTGTACGCCTCCCGGACTGCTTCTTCCTGAAATCCGCAAGGCAGTAGGCAACGACCTGCTGCTGATCGGCGACGGCGGCGTGGAAGACGGCTTTGACGCTTTCAAAATGCTGGCTCTCGGTGCGGATATGGTTTGCACCAGCCGTCCGCTGATGGCGCCTTATATCAAGGAAGGGTCCGAAGGCGTGGCAAAGACCCTCCGGACGATGACCGACGAACTGCTTTCCATGATGTACCGCACCGGCGCGGCCGATGTAAAGAGCATCGATCCCACCGTGATCCACCAGGCCTGGTGGCTATGATCATCAGGACGAGATCCTGATTTACTATTCGTTCCAATCAAGGCATTGTTCAAAATCAGAGAAGCCCCATGAGCGATTAGCTCATGGGGCAGTTCTATACTGATGTGACCCCAAAAAAGGCGAGGATGGAAGCCAGATGGTATATGAAGCCAGTCAAAGAGACATGGACATCTTCTAAATAGAAAACGGGAGCCCTGCCTGTTTATTCTGCTCGAATCGTGCCTTTGTCTGAGCGATGAAAGCCTCATCGAAACGAGGCAGGTAGTCGGCGTTCCAGGGGAGCTTCGCTAACTTACGAACATTTCGAACTATTTGGTTCAATGATCTAGACTTCTTCTGGCCAAATGTGAGTCATAAAAAGCCGAGCCGTTTCCGCTCCTTTTTTCAATTTCGGGTCATCTGTCATATCCCCGATCCTGAGTACATCATGGAACAGTTCTTTCGCTTGTTCATCATCTCTAAGAAGTAACCGGATTGGGAGATAACATAATTCTAATTCGATCAAAGGAATTTCGTAGAATCACCGACGCAACAAGACTCGACGATGATTTGTCGAGTGACTCGACAATTTGTTTGTCGAGCGTCTTGATGATCTGCTTTCGATATGCTATAATATGGTCAGAATCAGAGTAGGAGGTGGTCTGTATGGCAATTCCTGTCAACATTAATGAGCTGATCAATCGAACCATTGTTGAATCAGCCAGAGTAGAATTCAAATCAGATTGGAATCCAGAACCGGTTCTTCATACCATCTGCGCTTTTGCCAATGACATTGATAACATGGGCGGAGGGTATATCGTTGTCGGTGTTGAGGAAGCAGATGGTATGCCTGTTTTCCCGATTAAGGGAATTGAGCGAAACCGTATTGATGGAATAGAGAAGAAACTTCGCGAATACTGCCATTATTTGGAACCTTTTTATCAGCCTGTTGCCGAACCATTTGAATTTGAGGGCAAATATGTTCTTGTCATCTGGGTGTCAGGAGGTTTTTCCCGTCCGTATAAGGCATCAGTATCTCTTTCGGATAAGCGCTCTGACAAACGGTACTATATCCGAAAGGCAAGCAGTACTGTGATTGCGACGCCGGAAGAGGAGAAACAGCTATACTATGTTTCCTCTGATATTCCATTTGACGATCGGCCAAACCTCGCGGCAGAAGTTGAAGACCTGGACCTTGGACTGATACGGGAACACCTGAAAAAAGTGGGAAGCGATCTGTATGCTTATTCGCTGAAACAGGATCTCAACCGACTTGCCGAGGATATGCAGTTGATTTCCGGGCCAACAGAATACCGAAAACCAAAAAACGTCGGCTTGCTGATGTTTTCTGAGCGTCCGGAAAAATACTTTAGATATGCTCGAATTGAAGTAGTGGATATTCCTGATCCCACCGGATCAAATATGACTGAAAAGGTTTTTACTGGTCCAATTCAGCGCCAGCTTACGGAAGCACTTCTCTATATCAAGAATTATGTATTGAAGGAAGCTGTCATCAAAAGCAGAAATAAGGCAGAATCCGACCGGATTATGAACTACCCATATGCGGCAGTGGAAGAAATCCTTTCCAATGCAGTATACCACAGATCCTACCAGATCAGCGAACCAATCACGGTGCGGATTACGCCTGCAGCGATGGAGATTACAAGCTTTCCCGGCTTTGACAGCAGTATTACGGATGAGAAGATCAAAGCACTTGACATTCGATCCATGGTATATCGAAACCGCAGAATCGGAGATTTTCTGAAGGAACTGAAACTCACAGAAGGTCGGAACACAGGTTTTCCAACAGCATTTGCTGCATTGCAGGAAAACGGCTCTGAAATGCCGGCATTTGAAATGGATCCGGCACGAGGTTATCTGACGGTCAAAATCCCTGTTCATCCTCATTTCCTTCCAAAAAACAAGAACCGCAGCAGCGAATACGATGAACGGATCCTGTCGATTCTGGAAAGTAAAGCATTGAATCTGACAGATCTGTCACATGAAATGGGCTATAAGGGAATCACGAAAAAACTGAAAACAGCAGTCGAAACCCTTTGCAAAACGGGATTTATTGAAAAAATCCCATCTGAGGAGTACGGTGTACTGTTCCGCAAAAGACAGTTTTACTGAGTTATATTCGATTGATCAGCCTTTGGTAAATAGGGAGGACACGACAATCCAGATGATCCGGTGCCGAGAACTGTTTGCCGACAGCCTGCGATAAGAATCCAGTGATATCATCCGGACAGCTGTGCTATAATTGATACAATTCTGAAGAACTACCGTCAGACATATAAAAAAGAATTTTCGGAGTGGGAAAGGTAAGTGAAAAAAGTTACTATCTGGATGGGCAGAGTGCTGATGCTTCTCTCCGTCCTTGTCCTCCTAACGGGTTGCCGGGGAGTGCAGCCAGCGAAGCCACAGCCATCCCAAGAGGCTTCCCAGTCAGCATCTGAAGCAGCCTCGGAGTCGGAAGCGGATGCATCGGCCGATGTATCGGCTGACACTGAAGAAAGCGCTGCCGACAGCCAGCTTTACGAAATATCCGAAGCATCTGAACCGTCTAAAGTTTCCGAATCGGCTGAAACATCCGAAGCATCTGAAATATCTGAATCGTCCGGCCTCCTCCCCAAGACACAGGAAGTCTGTCTTCGGGCCCAGTATCCGGAAGCCGCCGCCAAGCTGGATGAGATCGGCTGGGATCTGCGAACAGCCTACGACTGGGTCGCGAATTTTCACTATGTGGAAGTAGACCCCATTGACTGGGAGCTGGGAACAAAATGGTACGCCCAGCTGGGATTTGAAACAGGAAGGGGGCACTGCTATACCTTCGCCGCTATGATGACCGAATTTGCCCGGCTTCTTGGCTATGAAGCCCGTCAGGTGGCCGGCAATCTGATTGGAAACAATCCCTTCCACCATTCCTGGGTCGAGATCGATATCGACGGCACCACGTATGTGCTGGACCCTGAGGTTCAGCAGGAATGGGATCGGGACTGTTACCTGGTGATTTACGGTACCGATGAGGCTATCCCCTACGATGTCAACGCACTGACCTACATGCCGGATAACCCGACTCCGCAGAGCCTGGAGAGACTGGCGCTTTCAGGTTGGGATCCGGACGAAACGGAGGAAGAATACGACCCGAATACGGGGTGCATCGGGGACTAGATAGAAAATGGGAGCCCTGTCTGTTTATTCTGCTCGAATCGTGCCTTTGTCTGAGCGAGGCATTGATTAATGTCCTGCTTCATATACGGTTTCTCACTATTCCGTCTCTATGATTTCTATTTCCAGACTTTGATAAGGAAAAGATTCGACAAAATGATCCGCTGTAAAGCGTGTTTGACCGAAGCGCTCAATATCTTCCCTGTTGGAAGGAAGGAAGATGGGCATGGGAAGATCAAATACCTCGATAATCTCCGGAAGTGCACTTTTGATACAAGCCTCCAATGACTCAGTACGCTGTACATTTTCTACGGTATAACTTTTTACCACTTTGTCTCTGACCCAAAGCTTTCCCCAGATCTTCAGCATGTTCCTTCTCTCCTCCATCTCATATATCTCCTGCTTCATCTCGTAGAAGCCGCCAATCCATAATCTGCTACTCTACCTGTACTTTTTAAAGGTACTCTGGTGGTATCTTTTTTGTCAGCCAAACATCATTACGGTTCCATGATAGAGAATATCATAACCGATTGCAAACGATTATAAAAGAGGTTTGCGGTATTTTGCACCTCTTATTCTTCTTTCGGACAGCTCTTCGGCAAGATGAACCGGACGGTATCCGGCAGCAGTACATGACTCTTTGCTTGCCTTCTCTGCTCTTTTTCGGTATGATAGAGGTGTCTTTTGTGAATCATCTGGATAATAGGAGGAATAAAAGGGAACCAGTTATGAAGATCCGATTTACCAATGAAGATCGACCGTGCACTATCAATGTAAAGGATGCCTCGATCGGACTGGATCTGGATGTGAATATCATTTTTGAAGGGATCCTCTCCTTTAAACTGATGGATCCGGGACGCGGTGACAGAAGCGAAGAGCTGCGGGATTCGACGATGAACTTTGCCCGGATGTCCGTTCAGTCCCTGAAACCGGAAGAGATTGATGGAAGAAATCTTGCGCCAAGCCAAGAAGCCTTTGCCCAGATGACCATACAGAAACTAAAGGATCAGTGGGACGGACATGGCATCGAGATCATGGGTCTGGAAGTCACGAAATTCTATATTGATGAGTCTGACAGAAACATGCTGGATCGCTTCTATCGCATGGCAGAATTCAGGGATCCGAATCAGGCAGTGAGACTTTTGGAAGAACAGCAGAAAAAGCTGATAGAGATGAATCTTCAGGCTGCCAGAGAAGCCGCCGCCCTGGGACCTTCCAAATGGCAATGTCCAAAATGCGGTACGATCAATTCTGCAAAGTTCTGTATGGAATGCGGAAAGAAACGAGAGTGGACCTGTAGCTGCGGTACAGTCAATCTTGGCCGCTTCTGTACAGGATGTGGGAAACCCAGAGCGTTAGCCGAGTTGGAAGAAAAGTCAAGGTGACACGTGATACGATTACAAAAAGACTTTTCGATCTGCAGCAACGTTCATCTGGAACCATGAAAGGAATTGAGATGAAGATACAATGGATCGGAACCGCTGCAGCGGAAGGCTGGCCAGCGGTTTTCTGTCAGTGTGAAGCCTGCAGGAAAGCAGCACTTCTGGGCGGAAAGAATATCAGGACACGACTTGGCGCAATCATCGATGACATTCTGCTGCTTGACCTGAATCCGGATCTCTATGCACAGAAACTGCATTTCGGACTGGATTTAAATCGGATTCAGGATGTTCTGATTACACACAACCATGGGGATCATCTGACACCCCTTTATATGGAGTTTCGTAATCCAGCATATTATGGAAAACCACTGCCTCTTTTACCGGTCTATGGTCCTTGGGATATCGCGGAAAGCCTGAAACCTTATGAACAATATATCCGGCTGCATGTGGTGGAAGCGGGCGATGTATTCGATACAACTAAGCACCATATTACGACACTTCCTGCCGTTCACAGTGCGGTAAACGGCAAGATGTATCTGATTGAACGTGAAGGAAAGAGCCTTTTGTACCTGCATGATACGGGTTTTCCTTGCCGGGAGGCACTGGATTTGATTATGAAGCATGTGACGCATCCGGTGGATCTGGTCAGCATGGATTGTACCTTTGGACCCAATCCACTGCCGAAAGGCTATACTTCCCATATGGGATTTGCAGAGAATATCCATCTCAAGAGACGCTTTCTGGAAGAAGGGGTCGCAGATGGATATACCCGGTTCGTGGCAGCTCATTTTTCTCATAACGGGAAGCTTTTACATCAAGAGATGTGTGAGTATATGAAGCCCTACGGGATAGAGATCGCCTATGACGGCATGGTGCTCGAACTGTAGATGAGATTAAGCAATAAAAAAGATGAGAAATCCTTGAGTTCTCGAGGTTTTCTCATCGATCTAAAACGGAGAAGGAGGGACAGATGCGGATAAGAAAGTCTCTCATGGCTTATCTCCATTAAAAACAGTTATTAGCGCATCATGATTTCAAGCTGGACCACTTTTCCAGAACCATATACAGTTCATCAAATTCGGATGAACGCCGCGTAGATCTCATCTGAAAACGAAAGCCCGTTCTCTTTTAATACAATTTCCAGCGCGATTTTTTCCTTCGCATGAAAATCCAGCAGCGTCTGATCCAGATCAAAAAGAAAGTTGTGATGCATTTTCGCCTCCCGGAAATCAGAATTCTCTATACCTGAACCAGTCGAACGCCGCCCAGGAGCCGGCCTCTTCTTTTTCCGTGCAGGCGAACATGCCTACCATCGTTCCGGTCATGGGGCCGAGGCTTTCAGGGTTGATCAGCCGGCCGTCCACATGGCAGATCTGTTCATCATTACAGAAAACAGAAATATCCTGGCCTGTCGCGTTGATCCGAAGGACAGCCTCTTCCCGCTCGTACGGGATCGAAGCTATAACAAATTCCGCCGTCTCATCCTTGAAATCCGGCAGATACACCGGTCCGTTGGTCTTCGCCTCCGCTCTTATAACACGGATCTCGCCCGCACGCTTTTCCACCCGCAGCTGATGATTCAGCTGCTGCAGCATCAAAATACCGGCGGATTCGCCTTCGCCTGCCGCAAACCGGATCTTTGCCGCGGCGTCGAAATTCGGCTGGCACTGCCGCCGGAAGATGACAGCCGCGTTGTCGTCTTTTCGTATTTGCGAATCACTGATCACCGAACGCAGCGGCCGCGCCATGGGTCGTGGCAGGGCCTGAAGTTTCAGCGCGCTTTCCTCCAGCTTCCAGAAATCTGTATAAGGCGTTCCCCAGAAACACCAGCACATGGCCAGTTTCTCGCTGTCAAAATCATCCGTCTCCGGTAAGGGCTCCACCGGCTCGTCTTCCGGCAGGTTCGGGGCGGGATAGGTCCATTCCACCTTGCCCGTGCCCGGCGAAAAGACAGGCCACTCATCTTCCCAGATCACCGGGACCATATAGGTCTCGCGGCCCATATTTTTGTGGAATCCGTCCACCAGGCGGGAAGCCAGGAACACCGCATACCATTCGCCGTTCTGTGTCTGGACCAGATCCGCGTGACCGGGATTGCCGATGGGGTACAGCTTGCCCAGATGCCGGTGCGCCAGTACCGGATTGTTAGGGCAGGCTTCATAGGTACCCAGGACCTCTTTGCACCGTCCGAAGACCACGCTGTGATAGTGTTCCGTACCGCATTCCGCAGTAAGCAGATAGTACCAGGTCCCGATATGATAGATATGCGGCGCTTCCGGAGAAGTCGCGCTGCGAAGGGCCGAGCGCCACAGAGTCTTTTTCTCGGTCAGAAGTTTTCCTGTGGCAGGATCCATCTGCGCGGCCCAGATCCCTCTGTCCGTGCCATCCGGGAATTCAAGATCTCCGGTTCCCGCCACATAACATTTACCGTCGTCATCGAAGAAAATGGTGGCGTCGATCCCGTCGACCTCTTCCAGAAACAGCGGCATCGACCAGGGTCCAGCCGGGTCTTGCGCCGTGATCAGGAAGTTGCCTTTCTCGGCGAAGTTGCAGCAGATCATATAGAAGGTCCCGTTATGATAGCGCAGGGTAGGAGCCATCATGCCGCCGGAAAACAGGTTGGAACTGACATGCACCTGCTCCGGGCGATCCTGGGCACAGCCCAGCTGCTTCCAGTGTACCAGGTCTTTGCTGTGAAACACCGGCAGGGCGGGAAACAGTTCAAAGCTGGAGGTAGCCAGATAATAATCTTCTCCCACGCGGCAGATCGTCGGATCCGGGAAAAACCCGGGAATGATCGGATTGGAATAGGTTCTTGACATCGGTATGTCCTCATAAATCGTAAGATTGCCTTCCTGTTTACGAGTATACCATATCCGATCTTAAAACTGAAACCTTTTATTCGTCTTTGATCAGGATCATTCCTAAAACGAACATCAACAGGGCGACCGCTGCCATTCCGGCCGCGGAAACTCTGAAACCGTACGCACCCGCGTTACCGGCCAAGGTGGCGGCCTGACTTCCGGAAGCGCTTGTCATGATGCCGACAAAGACCGCTGTTCCAATGGCGCCGGCGACCGTGCGAAGGGAGGTCAGAAGCGCGGTCCCGTGTGCCGTCGCGCCTTTGTCCTTGATGCCCGCAACGCCCCAGGTCACAAATGGCATCATCAGGAAGGAGATCGCTCCGCACCGGATGGCGTATGAAACGATCAGTACAGGAAGCATTTCAGGGAAGATCATTCCCGTATTGCCGATCAGGAACAGCGCTCCGCCCAGAAGGAAGAGTTTCCGCATGCCAAGACGGTCAAAGAGCTTTCCGGCAATCGGCGAACAGAGCATCGAAAGAAGCGATCCGGGAAGTGTCATGAGACCTGAAACCGTCGCGGAAAAGCCCGCGGTCCGCTGCAGATATAAAGGAACCAGCACGGATCCGCCCATCATCACTAAGTAGAGGATCATCGACCCGACGACGCTCAGCGTATAGTTCTTATATTTCAGGATCCGGATATTCAGGAAAGGTTCGGAAGCGCGCAGCTGTCTAAGCGCAAAGAGCAATGACCCTCCAAGCCCCAGAACAAGCGCGATAAGTGTCATCGGATCCTGGATCCCTTTGGACGACAGACGTCCGACGCCCAGGGTGATCCCACCGAAAGCAAAAATACTGATCATGAAAGAGAGTACATCGAAAGAAGTCTTCCTTGTTTCGAGGACATTTTCGAAGGATGCCGCCGAGAGGATAAAAACAAGGATCATGATCGCCGCGACGATCCAGAAAATGCTCCGCCATCCGAGAGAATCGACCAGGATCCCGCCAAGCGTCGGCGCGACGATCGGCGCCGCGGACACGGCCAGACCATACCAGCCCATATAGGTGCCCTGTTTTTCCTTCGGGAAAATCGAAAGGATCACGACCTGTGTCATCGCGGTCAGGATCCCCGAAGAGGCCGCCTGCATCACGCGACCGATCATCATAGGGACGAAGGATGTCGCAACGGCGCAGAGTATGGAGCCTCCGATAAACAGCAGAAGTCCGACCAGAAACAGCGGCTTGGTCTTAAAACGTGTGATCAGAAAAGCGGTGAGCGGCATAACGATGCCCATCGCGAGCGAGAACCCGCTCGTGATCCACTGTCCGGTATCGACGCTGATCCGAAGCTCCCCTATGATAGCCGGAAGGGCTGTATTGAGCGCGGTAGATAAAAACGAAGAAACGACGCTTCCCAGAAGCAGACTGATAAAGATCAGCATCATTTTTTTGACCGGTGCGGTGTTTTCTTTCATGGCCAGAACCTCCAAATTTTGTCAGTGATTGATTTCCTGTTGTCATTATTGTATATTAGCTTTGACAGGTTTTGTAGAGATAATTTCTTCCAATGTGTAGCGATAATGAAGGCAGGAGATAAGCCATGAATACAAAAGAGAATGAACGGTATCAGGTCAATGAATCCGCGTTTTATACCGCCATGGAAATGCTGCTTGAGACGGAACCTTTTGAGAAGATCACGGTCAAGGCCCTCTGCGAGCGCGCGGGGCTTCACCGCACGACCTTTTATACCCATTTTCAGGATACGCAGGGGCTTTTGGAGAAAATGTACTATGCCATGCGGGATGACATCGCATCCTCAACAGCTTCTGTAGTCCGGGAGCCTGACTTCATATTGAATCCCGACTACTATATCCTTTCATTGAACGTCATGAAGAAATACCGGGGCCTCATCCTTTGTGTCCGGCACCGAGGAATCGGAGGGAAAATGCCGATTTTAGAAGGACATCACATCGCCTACTATGAAATCTATACACCGCTCTTTGACGCTCATCATGTTCCGGCGGATGAAAGAGAATATTTTTATCATTACTTCATGAGCGGATGGCTCGCGGTAGCGAACCGGTGGATCGAGAGGGGCTGTCCGGAACCGCCCGAGAAGGTCGCGTCGCTGCTCGTTCGTCTGGCAAAGGGCTATCTGACATGATCCGTTCATAAATAAAGGAAGAGACATTATGGAAATCCGAGTTTTAAAGTATTTTCTGACCATCGCGCAGGAAGAAAGCATCACCCGGGCAGCGGAAGTCCTGCATCTTACGCAGCCGACCTTATCCAGGCAGATCGCGCAGCTGGAAGAGGAGCTCGGCGTCCGGCTGATTCAGCGAGGCGCCAGAAAAATCAATCTGACGGAAGAAGGCCTGCTGCTACGGCGCCGTGCCGAGGAGATCGTGGAACTGGCGGATCGGACCGCCGCGGAAGTCCCATTGCAGCAAAAAGAGATCGAAGGGACGATCGCCATCGGCGGAGGCGAAGTCGGCGGGATGGAGACCTTCCTTCAGATCTGTCAGTCATTCAGAGAAAAGTATCCCCGGGTCAATTTCCGGATCTATACCGCGGAGGCCGATACCGTAAAGGAACGAATGGAGCAGGGTCTGGTCGATATCGGTCTTTTGCTGGAGCCGGTGGACAAAGAAAAGTTCAACTATGTGCGCCTGGATTCCAGAGAACATTATGTTGTTCTTATGCGAACGGATGATCCCCTGGCGCAAAAAGCCGCCGTCACAAAGGAGGATCTGCTGGACGCGCCATTGATCCTGCCGGGACGGGCAACGGTACAAAGCGAACTGGAAAACTGGTTGGGAAAAGACATAAAAGAACTGAATGTCGCGTTCTTCGGTAATCTGAAAACCAACAATGCCATCGCCGCTATGCTGGGCTATGGATATGCGCTGTCCTCTGATGGGGGCACAGATTTACTTAATCCGGAACGGATCGCCGTAAGACCGCTGACTCCGGAACTATCCGCCGGGCTGGTGATCGCGTGGAAGAGGGACGTCCCATTTAGCCGTGCGACAGAAAAACTGATCGAATATATTCGAAACAGCGTAACCGAAAAGGAATAAAGTGTGTCCTTCTCCGCCCATGCCTTTTGAGCATGGATAACGCATCAGAATAGGTATTTGCTATATTGTGCCCATAGAGATATAATGACAGCGTAAACAAAAGCGCTGTCATTTTTATATCCCAGGAGGTCGTCCCATGAGTTTGCTTCAGAAAATGATTACACCCAAATCAGTTTTACCGGTGGAACGTCAGCGATTTACCGACAGTATGCTGAAGGCGATGATCGTTCCGATGGTCATCGAGAATCTGCTGCAGATGGTCGTTGGTCTGGCCGATACCATGATGGTCAGCTACGCCGGGGAAGCCGTTGTCGCTGGGGTAGGCCTCGATACCATGATCTATACGATCTTTATCTTTCTGTTTACGGCGATCTCCGCAGGCGGCTCCGTCGTTGTCGCGCAGTATATCGGAAGTAAAAACACGGAAGACGGCAATCTGTCGGCTTCACAGATCTTTCACCTGTCCGGCGTCGTCTCGCTGATCTGTATGGTGCTGATGCTGTTCTTCGGCTCCGGACTTCTGGCGCTGATGTATCCCTCGACAGAGGCTGCGACGATGGAAGCCTGCAAAACATACATGTGGATCGTTTCCCTTTCCTTCCCGGCGAACGCCCTTTACAACGCCGGCGCCGCGATCCACCGTACCATGGGAAAAACCTCTGTGACGATGAAGGTTTCTCTGGTCACCAACTTCGTGAATGTCGTCGGTAACGCGATCGGTATTTTCGTCCTGCATGCCGGTGCGGCCGGTGTGGCCTGGCCGACCACGATTTCCTGGTATGTGGCCGCGATCATCATGACCACGCTGTGCTTTAAAGACGGTCAGGCCGTGCAGATCAACCTGAAACAAATGCTTCGCCTGGATGTGCCCATGGCAAAACGGATCCTGGGCGTGGCGATCCCGAACTCCATTGAAAACACCCTTTTCCAGGCGGCGAAAGTCGTACTGGGCGTGCTGATCGCGACCTTCGGCACTTCCCAGATCGCCGCGAACTCCACCGGCCAGACCTTCTGGTCACTGGCCGCGTGCATGGGATCGGCCATGAACATGGTGTTTATCACAGTCATCGGACAGTGTGTCGGCGCCGGCGACGAGGAAGCCGCCGAGTGGTATATGCATAAGTTGACCCGTCTGTCCCTGGTCCTGGCCACCGTCTGGAATATTATTGTGATGGCGCTCACGCCTGTGCTGCTTCCGCTGTATGATCTGAGCAGCGAAACCAAACACCTGATCCTGATCATCGTAGCGATCCACAACCTGTTCTCCGCGACGGTCCAGCCCTTCTCCGGCCCTCTGTCCGCCGGTCTTCGGGCCGCCGGGGATGTCAAGTTCACCATGTGGGCTTCCATCTTCTGTACGGTCGTCTGCCGTACGATTCTTTCCTTCATCCTGGCGAAATGGCTGGGTCTGGGCGTCATCGGGATCGCCCTGGCGATGGTGCTTGACTGGTGCATCAAAGCCGCGATGGACGTCTGGCGCTTCAGAAGCGGCAAGTGGAAAAACCGGAAAGTGATCTGATGGGCTATAGTCCTCCGGTCTACTGGGCCGTGCTTTCCCCAGGCCGTTCGTGTTGACACGCCGATGGACTAAGATTTGCAGAAATCGAGGTTTATTGTCCCTTTTCAGCCTTCTGATCAACCGGATGAGGACTATGAATTGCAAAAAGTACAGGTTTTTATCCCACTTTTCAGCCAAACGACAGAAAAAGTGGGGCAAGAAATGCATATTTGAAAAAAAGATTCCATCAGACCAAGGCTAGACAGAGCGAAAAGGGATAAAAATTGCAGATATTAAAAAACTCAGTCCATCTTGAAAAGAAGCCATCGAGGTGACGACGTCTGGTTATTGCAGTTTTTGTTCTTATGACTATCTTTTAATTTGATTCGCAGAAAGCATACATTCACAAATCTATTGGAATTTGTCAGTCTGGTTTTTGGCCGTCATGCGCTTTCCAGGCACATTCTGTAATCTGCATGTCGGAAAAAACAGCCGTAAAGCTGGAATCTTCCGGGCTACAGGCATAGATGCCAAAGCTGATCTTTCCAGCGCCCTCCCACATATGGCATACTCTCATCTGGCTGAAAGCTTTCCCATTCTGTGAACACTCGATGCAGTAGTCATCCTCACGGCGGCTGAACCGATACCACATTGTTTTTACATTTGCCGGTATCTCTGTCGTTGCCCAATCAGAATACCCATGGTTTGTTACAACAGAACCCAGATGCTGAAACTGATCGTTCTCATATTCGACCGACCCTTTCAGCCAGTTTTCACTATCCAAGTACATGACAATCCCACACTGATCGAACCGATGATGACTACCCGAGAAATCAGTCTTCACAACGAAGGAGAAGAACTTTTCTTCCGTTTCCATCTGAAGTACTGGTGCATTGTCATTGCGAAAGTGATAATATGTTCTCTGCCATAAATCAGTATGAGGCTCCGTAGTTATTTCAATCCAATCTGGTTGCATCGCATATTTAATGGGTTCTCTCGTCCATTTCATCTTCTCTATCATTGCAGAGTCCTCCCCTAAAAATTCTGAGTTGTCGAGATGTTTGATCACTATTTGTCGATGTCCCAACATTTAGAGATTCATCAATATCAAAGTACCACATGCTTTTTGAAACTGAAAACTCAACCGCGAGGCACGCCGCTGTACTGGACATGCACGAGCCTCCAGTCTCCGTTTTCAAGGATATAGACCTGAGTTTCCAGTCCGGCAATCCCATAAGGCTCCCCGGACTCTCTGCGGATGCAATCTGTATGATAGGCGAAGATGATCAGCGCGCATTGTTCATTCAGCAGCCGGACATCCACACTTTCTGAGATGAGATCGATCTTCTCGTAAAGTCCGTGGATCAATCCGAGGAATTCGTCCTGAATGGCCCTTTTCCCCACAAAGCGATTCGCGCCGGAAATCAGCGAAACTTCACACTCATCAGCCCACAGACCGACCCCGTCACTTTCCTCCTGGGTGTGGACCAGATGAATATACTGCTGAAGTTTTTCCAGCAATCTTTTTTCTTCACTCATTTTCTAATCCTCCTTTTTCTTTAATTGTATCACATGAACAGCTGGACTGTCGAGGTGAGCAGCACCAGCATCAGCGCGCCGCCGATCCGAAGCATGATACTGGCATAAGGCATCAGCTCCATCCGATCCGAAGCACTCAGCACACCGATCGTCCCGCTGGAGCCAAATGTAGCATTGTTGCATCCCAGCGCGATCATCGCGTCGATGGGATAGTAGTGAAACCACTTCGAGACCAGCAGCGAGCCGGCCAGTCCGCCGAGGATGCCCGTCAGGATGATCCATACATTCGCGACGGAAAGACATTCCATAAGGCCGGAAATACTGATACTTGAAATGCCCATGCCAAACATCAGGCCCGGAACCAGCAGCTTCATCATCACGGAGTACCAGGACTGCAGATGTCCACAGATCCGCTCGTCAAGCAGATTCGCTATCTTAACGATCACACAGATCACGATCATCCAGGCCGGCGCGTTCAGGAACGGGAGATATTTACTCAGCAGGACGCCGCCGCCGTAAAGCGCCAGCGAAACAAGGCATCCGGCCAGATACTGTTCAGGTGTTGCCGGCGAAGAAGTCTTTTCCTGATGGTCAAGTCCCTGACGGGTTTTCAGGAGCTGACCTCTGCCGGTAAGGCGCGGCGCTTTCTTCCCGATATGGTGAAGGATGCCGGCGAACACAATAGAAAGAACATTTGAGATGTTCAGATACACCATGAACCTGCCGGAATAAGTGAGAGGGCTTTCCCCGAATCGTTCCGCGTACAGAGCAGGGATAGCGCCAATCGATGACGTCGATCCGCCGCAGAAATTCGGAAGGCCCACCATATATACGCCTTCAAAAAAAGTCTTTCCCGCGACCAGACTTCCCAGAAACAGCGCGCCAAAGCTGCACAGTTGAACGATCAGCACGGAAGGCAGGATCGTTATGGCTGCTTTTTTCAAAGTATCCTTATCCAGGGAGAGGATCGAACCCGCGATAGCGGAACACAGCAGGATATTGATCGGACCAAGCGTCATGAAACCCGTGACCTGCTCTGTCACGACAGAAGGAATGATCTGAAGATGCACCAGAAGACTTCCGACCAGCATGGGCACCAGCATAGCCCCACCGAGCCATTTGCCTACAAAAGGCGTATGTTCCCCGACAAAGGAAAGCAGACCGCCGATCGAGAAAAGAAACAGCATGGAACCTGTGATATCTTTCGGAAGGCTCCCTGTAGCGGTCAGCAGGATCGTCAGGCCGCAAACAACGGCAAACACCAGAGGCGGCATACCGCAGATCTTCCATTTCCTGATATTTTCCATCCTTCTTCTCCTGTAAAACTCAGTCTTCCATGCTTCTGATCACGGCCCGAAGCACGCCCATGGCCGATTTCTGAAGATCGCCCAGAGGAACAGCTTTTTCCAAAGGAGAATCTTTCTCCAGTCCCTCACGCAACAACCGCAGGTCGTTCTCGGAACCGGGCATGATGATATGCATACCGGCCCGGATACAGGCGGAGGTGCTGGCGCCGCGGTCTTTACGGGTGGTATTCCAGTCTGTCATGATAAGTCCGTCAAAGCCCCATTCATCCTGCAGGATACTGGTCGCGAGTTCATGGCTGTTGGTGCCGTGAGGACCGTTGACACAGTTCAGGCTGGTCATAATAGAGAACGGTCTGGCATCCCGCACGACCCATTCGAAAGGCCGCAGATACATCTCTCTCATTGTTCTCTCCGAAACACAGGCTGTATGACTGGTGCGATTGGTTTCCTGGTTGTTGGCTGCCATATGTTTGACACACACGCCCTTTCCGGGATGCTTCTGTGTTCCCCGAGCGATCGAGGAAGCGATCGACGCCGTGAGGAAGGGATCTTCCGAATAATACTCAAAGTTTCTTCCGCCCAGAGGATTGCGATGCAGGTTGACGCCCGGCGCCAGCCAGATATCGACGCCGTACCGTTCCATTTCCGCGCCTACCACATCACCCAGCTTTTCCGTCAATTCCGTGTTCCAGGTATTGGCGAGCTGTGTCGGAACAGGCAGCGCCGTCGTATACTGATAGTAATAAGGCAGACCGTCCACATATCCGTCGATTCCAAACGCGCCGTGTTCAAATACCAGCACGGGATCCAGATAGATGATCTCGCCTTTTTCATCCAGCTGGAACTTTTCGATCAGATGAAGACCGCTGCCGCCGTCACCGGTGGTCAGGAACGGGATCTTTCGCGGATGTTCTTCGCCCGCGAAATAGTTCGTCGTCTCTCCGCAGCAGCCCAGGACATGCTGTGAATAGCAGTTCATTTTATAAACCGGATGTACATAGATCTGACCCGTCACCAGATGGATCAGTTCCTCGACCGTCATGGAAGCGATGAGCTCCTCTAATGTCGCTTTTCCTGTGATCACATCCGGAAGAGTGATATCTTCCCGAACGTTCATCCGGCGTTTTTCTCCCGCGCTGAGCAGGACATCTTCTTCCGTAAGGCGCCCCAGATAGTTGACCGGCGCTTCGCTGTATACCGGCTCTTCTGTCCACGGGATATCGTCCCGATTCAGGCTGATGCGTGGAAGATCTTCCGGCAAAGTTGTTTCACCAGGTCGTTCCGGCCGGATCTCATCTAATTCAATCGGCACGGAAAAGACATTCTTTACCTTCCGGGTGATAAAGTTCTCGGCAAGCTCGATCACACCACACGGTCTGCTGCTGTCAGACACATCCGCGAGCCGAAGGACATAGGCGCCTTTCTCCAGAAGATAGCATGCCTCTTCGGTATCATACGAGGCGAAATCAGCCAGACGAAAACTAAGGGAAAGCTCCTGGCTTTCACCGGGAAGGAGCATATCTGTCTTCGCGTAGGCACACAAGACCTGCGCAGGTTTATCGAGCTTGCCCCACGGAGCGGAAAGGTAAAGCTGCACCGTCTGTTTGCCTTTGAAAGAGCCGGCATTCTGAACGGATACATCCATCCTGATCGTGTCTTTCTCGTGGCTGATCGCCTTGCAGTTGAACTCAAACTGTGTGTAGGTCAGTCCATACCCAAACGCGTAGAGAGGCTTCACCTTAAAAGAATCAAAATACCGATAACCGAAATAGATGCCTTCCGAGTATGGAACCATCAGTTCCGGATACTGCGGCCCGAACACCTTGGAATTGCTGTAATCCCAGTAATCTTCTGCCCAGGTAGTGGTCAGCTTGCCGGAAGGCGGTACCGCGCCGGTCAACATGTCAGCCACCGCGTATCCCAGTTCCGCGCCGCCCTGATAAATCGCCAGCACCGCGTCCGGACCGATTTTTCGGATCTCCTGCATATCCAGCACCGTCCCGATATTCAGCAGGACGATGAGACGTTCATACCTTTCACGCAACACCCGGATATGCTCGACTTCCCAGTCCGCAGGCAGGTAACATCCTTTCTGCCACGCGTTGTCCCGCCCCTCTCCTTCCTTTCGGGAAAGCACATAGATCGCGGCTTCCGCTGGTGGCATATCAGTCTCAAGGATCGGCTGGCAGGCGATATGTTCATGCGAATACTGATACCAGACATGGATACAGTCGATCCCCGTCTCTTCCGACTTTTTCAGCAGCTCCTCCCGAAGATCCTTCCGGTGTTTGGCATAGATCTGATCAAAAGTATCCAGCCAGGCGGTCGTTGCGATTTCAAAGCCTGCCTGCTTCAGTCCGTCTTCCACCTGGATCTCATACCGCGCCGAAACATCCCCGGAGCCTACGCCGGTATTGATCAGATGTCTCGCGCCAAAGCCGAAAAGCGCGACTCGGCACGGCTTGATAGGCAGAGTGCCGTTGTTCTCCAGCAGAACACTTCCTTCACAGGATGCCTGTCTGGCCAAGGCTATGCCTTTTCGTTCGGTTTCGGTCATGTTCGGGGACAAAAGTTCCTGCAGATTTCGCTTTTTCATAAAGACCTCCTTCTAGCGGTTCCGGATGTTGACACAAAAGTTCGTTATAGCATAAGTATCACGTGCTACTTATGCTTATATCACTCATTTCCTTAAAAGTCAAGAGATAATTTCCGATTTTTAAATTGACAATTCTACTAACACGAAGTAGCATAGATATATAAAGCTGACAGAGTATTCTGTCAGCAGATTAAGAGATATATGAGGTTTTACATTATGTATACCATGGCCGATGTTGCCAGGCTCGCAAACGTTTCACGCGCTACTGTTTCGATCGTCGTGAACGGCCAATATGAAGAAAGAAAAATCCCTCTGTCTACCTGTCAGAAAGTTTGGGACGCCATGAAAGAACTGGACTATCATCCCAACATCAGTGCCAGACGAATGAAAAATAAAGATTCCTTTATGCCTACTGTTGCCCTGCTCTGGCCTTCCGATTCACGCCTTTCCTATCTCGATCGGTTTTTGCACAGCCTGATGCAGCAGGCTGGTCTTCCGAATCAAAAGTGTGAGATCGTCCTGCAGGGATACCACGGCGGACGGATCGAAGACAGTGTCCAGCTGATCCGGCAGGGTAGTTTTCACGGAGTGATCATCGTGGGAGCTTCTCCCGAAGATCTGGCGTTTTTAGAAACATCTGCTTTCCGTGTCCCGATCATTCTGGTCAACCGCAACAGCGAAAAATATACCACGGTTTCGTCCAACGATCTGCTGCTCATTGAAAAAGCGCACACCGCCTTCCTAAACCGTGGCTTTCACGAAGCGGCCGTCATCTGTGCCAAAAACCCGAAAAGCGCGTCCGGCCTACGTGTGCGATTATTCGCGGAAATGGCCAGAAACAGCGGGATCCGTATCCCGAATGAAAGCATGATCTGGACAGACAACAGTATGCAGGGCGGCGTCGATGCCGCAAAGACTTATCTGGCGCTGAAGAATCGTCCGAGAGCTGTCTTTTCCGACTGTGATTATATTACCATGGGCATGATCCATGAATGTGCCAAGCGTGGCTTCCATGTTCCCGAGGATCTCGAAATCCTTTCGGTAGGTCTATTGACAGATGAATACAGCCGTTACTTCAGTCCATCCCTGTCGACGGTCACAATGCCTCTCGAAGAGATCGCGCACGAATCCCTGCGACAGATCCTGAAACTGGTGAGCGATCCGTCCGAGCCCACCCGGCACATTGTCTGCAATCCAGTGATCCACTACCGGGAATCCTTCACGGAATCCGCCCCTCTGCGATAAGAATCCAATGGTATCGTCCGGACAGCTATGCTATCATACGGTTCGTATTCATCGTTATCTACCACAGTTAGTCCATGTTCCTTACAGATTTCATCAGCAATTCTGGAGATCCGGAACCAGTTGGTTTCGCTGTGGGCTCTTAGTCCATCTTTGAAAGAAATCGAATTGACAACAAAGTGACAGTGCAGGTGTTTGGTGTTCAGATGTGTGGTTACGATCACCTGAAATCGCTCTCCCCAAACCTTGTTGGCAAACTCCATCCCGATTGCCTGTGCCTGGGTGGGAGTGACTTCATTTTGATCGAAGCTCAGATACCCATGCCAAGCCTGAATCCCATCTTCTTTATCAAACTGTCTTTTTATCGAAATGAATTCCTGACGAGCAGTTGACGGATTACAGTTGATCCCTTCCACAAAGAACTGAGTCTCTGTTTTTTCCTCGTTAGCTGCATACTGAAGAACATCTGCCAGGGCTTGATACTGCTTTTCCGAATAAATGGATGAGTCTGTCTTTTCCTTGTTCTTAGCATATTCCAGTACGCCGCCAAGATTGCCTTTGACGGCCCAGATCTTACTTACTGCCAAAACCCTCTCCGATCTACCGGTTCCAGGAATTTTGCCTTCAGATCAGCAGACAGCTTGTGAAGCCTTTCCATCTCGCCTTCGAATCTATCAGAATCAAAAAGACCAAGGCTGTTCACCTTGGCCGCGATCTGATTGATGTTGTTTCCTATGAGCGACATCTCTCTCATATAGCTGTAGAATTCTTCATCCGGTTTTTCTCTGGGTTCATATCCTTTGATCAGCAATCTTATAAGAGCTGCCTCCGTCAGACATGTAAGCTTGGCTTTCTTTCTAAGTTCTTCTGCTTCATTTGAATTCATCATAATGTGTTTTTGAATTGTCCTATGCATATAATATATCTCCCTTCAAAACAAAAAACCGGGATGGTATCACCCGGTTTTTTTCCGTTCTGTTCTTGTGTCTGTTATCTTTTCCCGAATACGGGCCCGTTTGCAATTCGATCCAGTATTTGATCGATGCTCTGAACTTCTTCAGTTGTCATGATGATTCTGCTGGAATTAAAGTTTTCTTCAAGGCGTTCCAGTTTAGTGCTTCCCGGGATCGGTACAATATCAATGTCTTTGTTTTCCATCCACGCAAGAGAGATCTGTGCCATGGTTGCCTGTTTTTCATTCGCAAGCTCACCCAGATAATTCAGCAATTCTTTGTTGGCCTGATATCCTTCTTCTGTGAACTGTGGCATCATCGTTCGAAAATCTGCCTTTGAAGTTGATCCGTTGACAGTTCTTCCATCATATTTCCCGGTCAGAAATCCGTTCGCCATCGGTGAAAAGGCAACAAAGGTTATGCCAAGCTCCTTACATGCAGGAAAGATCCTCTCTTCCCATCGTGCCATCATAGAGTAACGAAGCTGTACCGCAGATACTGGAAAAACAGCATGTGCTTTTCGCAGTGCTTTTTCATCACACTGAGAAATACCCCACGCACGGATTTTCCCTTGCTCATACAGTTCTTTCATGGTATAAGCTACCTGTTCAATGTCTGTATGCTCATCCATGCTATGCAGATAGTAAAGATCAACATAATCTGTCTGCAGGCGCAGCAGAGAATCGTCCAATGAGTTTTTGATCGTTTCCGGACGGGAGTCCAGTGTCCTCATTCCATTGACCATGGAAATGCCGCATTTCGTTGCTATAACTACCTGATCTCTTATTTCCTTTAACGCTTCTCCAACAACTGTTTCATTGTAGGCGATCGTTCCATCAGGCCATATTCCGGTGTATCTCTGTGCTGTGTCAAAAAATGTATACCCTATATCATAGGCTTTTCGAATCTTATCCGCGGCTTCTTTCTCTGGTATGGGATCTCCATAGGCATGAGTGAATCCCATGCACCCCAGGCCGACCGGACTGATCTCTATTCCTGTATTTCCCAAGAATACTTTTCTCATTCCTTATTCAACCTTTCCGAAAACCTGCTCAATGGATCCAATGAAGAACCAGTGCGGAGGAATCTTCGTATAAACATTCTTCTGCATATTCTCCGGTGTCAATTCCAGTTTGAACTGATCAGCGTAAATCTTCCTGCATACAAACGTCAGCTCTGCCTGTTCAAAGCCTACACCGTTTTCAAGTTTCTTCGTAGTCAGACTGGTAAGCGCAATTTTATCTGTTTCACGCCCGGATTTTGTTCCCAAAGTCATCACATCTTTCCGATACTCTTCCGGGAAGAAGCATACGGTAAAGTAATCTTTTTCCTGAAGATACTCAAATGTATGGCGGGCAGGGCTAACATAGATCGTTAACGTTGAACCGGGGTGCCCCCATATATTCCCCATCGCTCCCCAGCCAATCGTCATGCACCGCAGGTCATCGATATCCCCTGCAGTAACCACCGCAAGCTGCTTATGAAACTTTTGAAATACATCATATTTCGCTTCAATATAATTCTCCATGGTAATCTCTTCGCTCATTTTTCATAGCTCCTTTCCAGATTTGTTAACTGAATTATAACAGAATTTCTCTTGCCCGTCCATTGCTTTTGGGGTATCATATGATAAACAAAAGTTATCATATGGAAGGAGAAGATGATCTACTATGATCGACATTTACCTCCTTGAACATCTGGATGCATTAGCACGGTTCGGAACGCTGCGGCGCGCCGCCGAGGAACTGCATATTACGGAACCTGCATTGTCCCGTTCCATGAAAAAGCTGGAAGCAGCATTTGGTGTTCCTCTCTTTTTCCGAGAGAAGAATCGGATCTTCCTGAACGAAACGGGTAAGTACGCAGCTGAATGCGCAAAGAAAGCTCTTGATGCAAACAGAGAAGTCCTGGAGAAAACACTTGCTTTTGATCGAAGCAGACATATGATCGTCATCGGTTCATGTGCTCCCTATCCCATTCGGGTACTACTACCGGTTCTTCAGGATTGCTTCGCCGGAGTGACACTGGCGGCGGAAGTCGCAGAAGAAGATATGCTTTTAACCGGACTGCAGGACAGTCGATATCAGTTCATTGTCCTTCCCCAAAAACCTGAAAATGATCAGGTTGTTTCAATGAACTTTTTGGATGAACGTCTATATATTACAATTCCGGAAAATCACCCATGGGCTTTGCGGGATTCCATATCTTTTCAGGACTTAGATGGTAGCAGGTTATTGGTCAGTGGCAGTGCTGGTTTTTGGCTGAAGATCTGTAAGTCAAAGCTTCCAAATGCATCTCTTCTTATTCAAAGTGATGCGGACGCAATGGCAAAACTCGCGGATGCTTCCAGTTTGCCCGCTTTTAATTCTGACCGGATGCTCAAAGGCGGCTACATAGTACCGGGGCGTACTGCCGTTCCAATCATTGATCCGGAAGCTCACGTCCAATATTATTTGACTTGTATGAAGTCAAATAAAGCAAAGCTGGATAGACTTCTAACGTTGTCTCAGGCAAGAATAATCAGACTGTCTGGTCCGTCAGAAAGTAAATGATCTTTCATCTCTTTCTGCGCTGTTTCTCTGTCATGATTTGTATCCAGATAATCATAAGGATCAAGGAAAACCGCGAACTCTACCAGCTCATTTGCCAGGGAACTGATCGCCTTTTCTTTTCTGATTTCATGGATCTCTTTATCCAGGTCTTCGATCATATCCGCGGCAGTCGATCGGATTCCGTCCATCACTTTTCTAAGTTCGGCCATCTCCATTCCGCTGGCCCAAAGACCGATGTAGGGAAAAGAATAGTCCGAAGTATCCAGACCGAGATGAGTGCATACGATAAAGGCTGCGCTTTCCGCTTCCACCTCTTTTGTCTTGGAATTCTTCGGACCATCAATCATCTTTTCTTTATTGTGGAGAATACTGTGCGTCACTTCATGAAGCAGGGTTTTCTCTGTCTGCAGCTCGCTGAGGTCATTTTGAATGACGATCTTTTCATCGCCGGGACTGAAATATCCTTTAGCTTCTCCATCGATCTTTTCATAGCAGACTGGCACTGGAGCAATCCGTTCAGCCGCTTCTCTCAGGATCTCATAACCGTCCACGCTTCCTTCCAGGTCAAAAACCTGCGGCAAAGTCAATGGCTCTCCGTCTGTCTGAGATACGTCATAAACGTATGTCGGTTTATACACTGGAACTGTTCGTTCGACTGTCTCTTTAGTCACTCGGTTGGTCAGTGGATCTATCACTTCCCGTTCAACTTTCTGCTTGAATGGAGCCGGTGCCAGGATACGGATTCCTTTCTCCCCTCGCAGAACATACCGGTTCAGATTTTTCCAGGTTGTATAGCCGGCAACCAAAGACGCTTCCGGTTTCTGCAGTGCGATCAGCAGGACGTTGTTGAAGCTGTAGTTATGAAACTTGCTCATAGTTTTGAGATAGTCTTTATAGGTTTCGCTGGTAAAAAACCTCTTCACTCCTTCCTCCAACTGATTTGTGATCTGCTCCATTTCAGCTGTTCGTTCTTCTTTTGTTTTCCATGGTCTGGACATGGAATATCACCTTCCTTTCTTGATTTTTGACAATAAAAAAGACGCCATCGTGTGGATGACGTCTCATGATTTGTGAAATCCTGTTAATCAAGTAATTATGAATTGCGCATATAATGTATACACTTTACTTCCGTTTGCATTATGGGCAACGATCTGTTTTCCTATCCGGTATGTTCCAGAAGAAAGCGCCCCGTATAGCCAATCCCAGTTCACTTCTATCGTCGCTTCTCCTCCGTTAGGTAGGGGGTATCCTTCTGCTGTAAACGCAATCTTATTCTTCTGATCGACCATCGGAACCGGTTCCCATTTATCGTCGATCTTTCTCTCCAGCACAAAATCCTGTCCATAAGATAGGTCATATGTTTTATGAGCATCATATTGTATGAAACGGACAATCGCGCCTGAAGGTATGATATGATCCACTTCCATTATGACAGCTATTTCATCGTTCTCTGATTCCGGGATATACTGACCTACGCAGCCAGATACTACTTCTTTATCAAATCGAACCGTATCCAGCATCTGCAGCACTTCACTGTTCATTTCTTCTGTCCAGCCATCTGTCTCTATCTGCATTGCCCAGATGTATTCCCAATCGTCAGTAAACCTGATCGCAAACCACTGAGGAAAATCATCATACCAGATCTGCCAGGCTTTCCTTCCGGAGAGGTTGATTTCTTCCTGTGTCATGCCTGTTCCACACAGACCAATATTCTTGACATAGATGAGCTCGACATGTCCTTTTTCTGCATTTTTCGGTTTCAGGGCAATGCCATATAAACCACTATCGGATATGATTCCTTCCTGATCGATTGGAGATTCTTTCCATTCCCAGTTCTCCGGAATCTCTATGGAAATCTGCCCGTAAGGCCCACTGACCGATGCTCTTTCTCCAAGCGCTGTCTTATTATTCCCGATTGCCGTTTTGTCGGCCTTCTCA
Source organism: Bacillota bacterium (assembly GCA_017620135.1). Lineage (GTDB taxonomy): Bacteria > Bacillota > Clostridia > Lachnospirales > Bianqueaceae > RUG760. The sequence continues at coordinate 5,489 of JAFZQZ010000075.1, read as the reverse complement.
ATGATTTCAATACTGATTATTTCACTCAGAGTCGCCGGATATATTTCCAGGATCTCCCCTGTATAGGTGATTTCAATCAGATCTCCGACTTCAGGTTCTGGTGAAGCAGGCATCTTTGAGATGTTGATAGAAAAAAGATCGGAGGATCGTAGTTCATCTGATCCTTCAACTGGTTTTACCAGCATTGTTCCGTTGTTTATTTCAGCGATTGTCGCTCTAAAACTGATTCCTTCCGTACTTTCTTTTCTACAGGACACAAGAAGAAAGATGCATAATGCGGCTATTAATATAACTGCTGCTATTCTTTTCATCATAAAATACCTCGGTATGAGAAAATGCCTTTATGCACTAAAAGACGGAATTTCTTTTCCTGTGGTTTCAGGATTACAAGAGAATTATTCTGACAAACGATAACCTGTCTTCTCGATCAAATCATGAAGGCTCTTATCATATTGGGTCTGGGAAATGGCTCCTCGTTCCAAAAACTGCTTGAGTAATTTCACTTGGCTTTCAAATAGTTGACGATTCTTTTCTTCGTATTCTAGAGCTTCCCGCTCACTAGGTTTTTGATCCATCAGTATCTTCTCCTTTAGTTCATTGGAACAGATAAACTCGAAGTTGTCAGTTGATCTTTTTTAACAGTTCAACAAGCACTTTGCGGATAGGTGGAGAGATTTCGGAGATATCAATATCATTGGAGGAGAAGAACCTCAACTCTTCCATTTCGCCATCAAGAGCGATGGGTTCTCCTTTCCAATGCCTACAAATATATACGATTTCGAAATTGGACACTTCATCTCCGTTGGGATAAATATAATGAGCTTCTGGACCGGAATTAACAAAAAAGAACTCGATATTTTCCGCTGTCAATCCCATTTCCTCGTATAATTCTCTCTTTGCGCAATCCTCAACATACTCATCGATTTCAACAGAGCCGCCAGAATATCCCCATTTGTGATTGTCTTTGCGTTTTCCCAAAAGAATGCGACCGTGTTCATCTATGCAGATGATGCTTGCTGCACACTGGATGACTGTTCTATGCCCGACTAATTTACGCATCTCTGCCATGTAGCCTGTCATACTTGCACCTCCACAAATCCTTATTTGCCTTTGAGTATATCATATCCTTTCCAATCTTAAAACCGAAACTTACTTCTCCACTTGATCCACTGCTCCTGCATTTCCCATTAAGTACGAATAAAGTCTTTTATCTCGATTCTGCTTCTGAATCTCCCTGATTTCAGTCAGCTCTGCTATCGCCACTCTCTTGAGCCATCTCAGAGTCTGATCTTAACTTCGTCCCCAGTGGGGACAAAGTTAGATCGTTTCGTGCGCCTTGCCTTTTCATCGCTTCGTATCGCATCCGATAAGCAAACGCTTTTTCAGACGGTAATATTTGCGATCGCTGGAAATTACTTTCCACCATTAAAACAGTTGCCTGGTCCCTTGTCAAATCTACGATCTCCGCACGGAGAGTCGGGATCCCTATGATCTCACAGGCTCGTTTTCTGCGATGGCCGGATATCAGTTCATATCTTCCGTCTTCTTTCTTTCTAACGGTAGCCGGAGTAATGATCCCGTGTTCCCGGATGCTGTCGATCAGTGCTGCCATATCTTCATCATCTCTGACTTTGAAGGGGTGATTTGGGAAGTCGTCGATCTGATCCAGAGGGATCTCATTGATCTTTGCTTTCTTTTCTTCATCCCGTTGTTCCTGGGTGCTGAAGATATCATCGTACGAACGAAGATCGAGTTTGATTTCTCGCTTGTTCCCGCTCGGCATCCCTGATCACCTCCTCCGCTAAGTTCATATATGCCTGCGCTGCCGGACAACTTGCGTCATAGGAAAAGATACTCTGTCCTTTGGCACTGGCTTCGGCTACCTTGACTGCGATCGGAATCGTATCCGGAAAAATCCGCAACCTGTCTCCGAAGGTTTCCTGTATGGTTTGGATCGTGTTTTTTGCCAGGTTTGTCCGATTGTCTACCAGTGTGATCAGAATTCCTTCTATAGAAATAGTAGGGTTCAGATGCTTGCAGACTTTCTGGATCGTATTCAGAAGATCCGTCATGCCTTTTGCAGGCAGATACTGTGCCTGTACTGGGATGATCACACTATCAGCAGCAGTGAGTGCATTGAGACTGACCATTCCCAGAGAAGGCTGACAGTCTATAACGATAAAATCGTACATATCCTTTACCTCTGATACATAACTCCTGAGAACAGTTTCCCGGGACATGGCATTCACCAGGTTCATCTCCATGGAAGAAAGCTCCAGATTTGATGGAAGCAGGTCTATGCCTTCCGGGTGATGAAGAATGCCATTCAAAGGATCTTCTCCGTTCTCCATTAATACGTCTTTTAATTTGGTATTCAGCGTGATCTCCAGTTCATCTGACCTGGTCCATCCCATGTGGGCCGTCAGATCTGCCTGGGGATCCGCGTCAATCGCTAACACTTTCGCGCCGAGCATAGTCAGTCCGGCTGAAAGGTTCAGGGCGGTGGTCGTTTTTCCGACGCCGCCTTTACTGTTTGATATACATATCACTTGATTCATTGTTTTTGTTTTCCTTTTTAATATAGAAGATACTGCCGCCTCCAGTTTCTGAGCCGCTTAGCTCATCTCATGGGAATCTAACCCCTCCGAGGATCGCTCCGAGCCGGACCGCCGATTACAGCGCCATCCGGAAGTATCATTATCGTCCTGATGATCATGGCCCGGCAGGAGTCTATCCTGCCTTCAGACCAGGAGTAGATCGCTGCCGAAAGGGTCACGGCGCACCTGGTCTATGGCTTCCATCAGAATTCGAAGTCCTGGTTTTGGCTATTCGATTTTCAATGTCCCAAGAGAGGAAAATAAAAACCCCTCTATAAGTAGGGATTGAAAATCGCGTTTTGACACCCGTCCAAAAAGAAAAATTTTTCTCCAGAGACGGGTGTCAAAATGGTGTTTCTGATCCTAACTTTTAGAGGACTCTTTTGTTCTCGAGTCTTATAAATGGAGAGGATCTGTGAACAAAACACGAAAACCTGCAATCATACAGTTTCAGCCCCAAACAGAAGCGGAAAGCATCCTTGCAGGTCTAATAGGCAGCGGTATAATATCTGCGGATGATATGAAGAACGCAGCCATCATGAACAAAAAGACTATGATTATTAGTGTGCATCCATACACTATTACAAAAGGAAAAGGCAAAGATACCCGCTGGGCTACCTATGTAGAAGACCTGGACAAGCCTAACCATCGGAGAAGGGTGGTGAAGAAAACAGAGGCTGAATTATTGGAATACCTTTATGAACTATATTTTGGACCAAAAGCAGTCCCCGGTATGCAGACACTTCTGGATATCTATCCGGAATGGTTTGAATACAAAAAAATAAAGGTCGCCAGATTAAACACGCTTCATCGTTACGACAACGATTTTAAGCGATTCTATCTGAACGAACCTTTATCTCGGGAATTGATCTCTACACCCATCTATATGCTGAAAAAACTTCAGATCGAAAAATGGGCATACAGTATGATTCATCAACATGACCTGACAAGGAAAGCCTATATGAACATGATCACTCCCCTCAGGCAGATGCTGGATTATATGATTGATAAGGATATCATTTCTGTTAACCCTGTAAGAAATGTTCATATTGATAAGGGACATTTCAGACCGGTCAGAAAGAAACCTGCTAAAACTCAAATCTTCTTTGCAGATGAAAAAGACCAGCTGATTGCTGCTGCATACCAGATGGCTGAAGAGACTGGAGATGAAAATTTTCTTGCGATTCCATTGTTTTTTCTCACTGGAGTTCGAATTGGAGAATGTCTAGGACTTTCTTACGATGATTTCGATGAAGATCTCCATACGATTCGCATTCACCGTTCTCTGATAGTCGTTGATACAGTTGATGAGAATCGCAATTGGGGAAAACGTGAGTATCGCGTAGAAGAATATTTGAAAAAAAACGCAGAAGAACGAGAGGTGATTGCCACAGATGAATGTTTCGAGATCGTAGACAAAGTCAGAGCTCTTCAACGAGCAAAAGGAAACTACTCAAAGATGCTTTTTAACGTCCGAACACCTAACAATCTGCAGAGGAAACTGGCAAAGCTTTGCAAGATGACGAAAATAGAAGAGCGATCTCCTCATAAGATTCGAAAAACTTATATTTCAACACTAATCAATCAGATGATGGATTTGGATTTTGTAAGAGAACAGGTCGGACACAAAGAAATTCAGACGACCTTAAATTCTTACACTTATTCAACCGCACGAACTGAGAAGAAGTACGCTGACTTGACGAACATTTTTGACAACAAATCGCAGAAAAAAGCATGATTTATTTTGACACCAGTTGTTGTCAATTGTTGTCAAAAAAGCTGAAAACAAAAAAACCCGGGAGCCCGCATAAACAGCGGTCTCCCGGTACTTTAGACAAACGGAGAAGGAGGGATTTGAAGGGCTTGAGAACAACCCTTTACTCTCAAACCCGCATAGAAAGGGGAAAGCGCAGGCATCGTCACTCCCTTTGTAACAAAAAGTGTAACATAATCGTAATCAGTCCCAAACCATCTGTAACTTCCGATGATTCTGCGCACAATCTGTCAGATATAGATTAATCAATGTCTGATACGGTATTCCTGACTGGGATGACATTTCCTTAAAATACTCAATCGTCTCGGTATTTAGGTTGATCGTAACCTGTTTTTTTAACCGATTAGAGTACGGGTTTTTCCTCGGATTCAGTTTCTCAATATCATATTCTTCACGCATTATTATTCACCTCCCAGATAGCTTTGATAGGTTCTGGTTTCATTTCTCGTTGCTTTCCTTGCAGAAATGATACGGATGATATCATCCTGCCCTCGATAACAATGACTTACAATGCAAAGATTTTCATGTGATGTGATTCCAATGATCAAAAACCGCTCCTCCTCCGCAGAGTGGTCCGGATCATCAAACATGATTGCATTCTCGTCATAAAAAACAGTCTGTGCTTCTTCAAAGCTTATTCCATGCTTCGAAATATTGCTTTGGTTCTTATGCTCATCCCATTCAAAAGTGATTGTGTCCATAATTATATTATACCTATATTATACCTTTTGTCAACACAGATACTGCAGAATGATTTTGCTTTAATTATACTATACCGAGCTTCATTTCCTGCTGGTATTTCCAACAGATAACAGGCATAACCATAGGTTAGACCATACAAACAGTAATTCCCGTATTTAGCCAACATAAGCTGTGTCAGATAGTCCGGATCTGTAAAATCTTGTATGTGAGTATAGATTGCTCCCGGCCGGATTTCCGCATCAATCATGGTTTCAGGTTCGAAAATATAGATCTTATATCGTAATTAGATCAAGTCTTCACCAAGAACCACCTTGCATTATGCCCTGTGCCGCGAAGCCTTCGTCAAGGCGCATGCATCATTCCGAACCATCTAATTCTTCAAAAACCAACAAAAAGACAGAACCAAAGGAATCTCT
>JAFZQZ010000074.1 GCA_017620135.1 Bacillota bacterium | reverse complement strand
GCATTCATGATAGATGAGATCACACCCTGTGCGATTTCAAGCAGCGACAGCATGATGCTCATTCCGTATGTGACCAGCCCCTTTGCCAAAGCAAACCTTATGAAGTAACGGAGCGCATGCTCCGGCTTTTTTATCTCCTGAAAACTGGTGCAGGTCCTGGCGATCCCGTAGACAAAGAACAGGACCAGCAGAGCCAGTCCTATTGCCTGTATCGCGTTGTTGATGGTAAGGATCACTCCCCATATCTTCCCGCCCTGAAAAGACTGCGGGGAAGTCGTGAGGAGTGCCCAGATCTCTTTGAACTTTTCGTTCCAGGTGTTGAGCGCGTTCTGCAGATTCTGGACGATCCAATTCTCAGACATCGCTCTTTATCAGCCTCCTGTCCCGAGCATCAGATTGAGTATCTCCTTTGCGAACGCGATGATCACTCCACCCGCCAGGGTCAGAAAGCCGTTTGCTCTCTGAGACGGATCGTGGCTTTTGAGGGACATGCCCACCTGCACGATACCGAATCCCAGCAGGATGATACCGATCGCCCGGATCAGAGCAAAAATAAAATCACTAAGGTTCTGAACCACAGTGATCGGGTCTCCGGTTGCTGCGTATACGTTTGCAGTCATTACAGTCATCATAAGGACTGTGGCTGCAAACACAGCCATTATTCTCTTCCGCTTTTTCATCTTGGCTTCTTGTTCTCCTTCTTCTTTCTGTTCTTATTCTTGTCGTCAGCCTCGCTGTCATTGAAGTCTTCATCAGACAGCAGTTCATAGATCGACTCGACATTGCCATTACTGTCCGCAGGCGTTTCTTTCAGCATGCTTGCGCTCAGAGCATGGATCGTAGCGATGCTCAGATCTGTGGCACCGTGCTCATAGGCACCGGCACCTCCATCCTCAGTCATTCCAACGTTGGGATGCTTCAGAATGTCATATTTGAGATCCATCACGGGACGTTCTCCTCTGATGAAGAGAAGGGTATACCGGTTATCCATCATCCGCACCTCGTCTTCCATCAGAAGCTCGCGCCCTCCGAGATTGATGTTGGTGGAGTAATGACCGGATTGCCCGGAAGTCTTTCCGAACGTATTGGAGTTGATGGTCTCTTTTCCCAAGAGCTTCGATACATACTCGTGTGTACTCCGCTCGTTTCCTCCGAGGAAGAGGAAGTGGTCGCAGTTGCCTACGACCGACTCCCACTCCTTCTCGAAGAGCGCTTTCAGCTGTGCCATATTCTGCAGAATGATGGTCACGAAGATGTTCCGTGATCGCATAACGGACAGGATCTTATCGAATTCCGTCGGCAATGACACATTTGCAAACTCATCCAGTAGCAGATGCACCGGGATTGGCAGACTGCCTCCGTGTTTCTGATCGGCACAATAGAAAAGCTGCTGAAACAGCTGTGTATATAGAGTCGATACGAGGAAGTTGAAGCTCGTATCGTTATCGGGAATAAGGGCGAAAAGCGCCATCTTCTTTTCACCCATGAGCTGAAGGTCCATCTCATCTGTCATTGTGAGACCGGCAAGACTCACCAGGTTGAATTTCTCAAGACGGGAAGATAGTGTGATCTGAATGGACTTCAGCGTTTTGGCCGCGCCGCCATGGTATGAACGGTAATACTTAAGCGCGATGTGCTCAGGGCTTTTCTGCTCCAGTTCTGCAAACAGGCAGTCCAGCGCAGTAGGCGCAGGGTCTTCCTCATCCTCTATCGTCCCGGCACGGATCATTTCCATGACCATCGAAAAGTTCTGTTCTTCGGGAGGTGCTTCATAGTGGAGGTAGTAGACAAGCGCAGACAGCAGCATCATTGCTGAGTTATCCCAGAACGGATCCTGCGTCTGCGAACCTTTTGGGGTCGTGCTTTTGAAGAGGTTCGTGACCAGCCTCTGCACATCATTGTCATTTTCCAGATATACGAACGGATTGTAGCAATGGCTTTTCTCCATGGAGATCAGGTCCAGAACTCTCAGAATGTATCCTTTCTCGATCAGCATTCCTCCCATTGATCTCAGCGTTTCGCCCTTAGGATCCAGGATCAGCATCGACGCGCCTCCTTCATCCGCCTGCATGACGTTCGGCTTCACTACAAAACGTGTCTTGCCGGATCCCGACCCTCCTACTACCAGTGTGTTCAGGTTTCTCATGTGCTTTCTGCCGTCCAGACCGATCCGGATGTTCTGCGTCAGGATCTTGTTCTTTGATGGAGGCAACTGCCTGTATTTCCGGTTGATCGACTTCACGTTTCCCCACTGGGCGGAGCCATGTTCCTCACCTCTTCTGTAGTTCCACTGCGAAGACCAGCAGACACCAAGTCCGATGCCATATACGGCAAGCAGAACGGCGACTGCTCTGAGGGAAGCTTTACAGAACGTTATACGGAAAGGATGATTCATCACAGAGGGAAGATTCTCTATGATCTCTGGCATGCCGCCGGCTGTGTACGGTGCGATCAGCAGACCGAACCATATCACAGCGACGGCACCGACAGCAGCGAGGATTCGGTACTCGGGATGTTCCCTACCTCGCGTCATGAGTACGCCCTTTCTCAGTTACCCGGCACTTCTTCTGCCTGGCTGTTCCGACTTTCACAATGAGATCATCCAGGGCATCTGTGGTATGACCCTCATTCAGAAGGGAAGTGCGTTCATCGTTGAGACAGCGGATAAGGATGCCGTGCTCGTTCTCGTCAAGGGCAACATGATACATCTTCTCTTTCACTTCTCAGCTCCTCCTTACCGCTCACTTCCCCTGGAACGGGGCGCTTTCGACTGATACAGTTTCGTGCTGATGTTGTAATTGATGTCGTATGCGTATGAGCGGATCCTGCCGAGCTCCTTTCTCACACTCTTGGCGTCCAATCCCTTGAACACAGACAATGCCTTGCGGATGTCAAGGGCATCCGTAGGTGCACCGTATCTCCTGCAGATGAGATATCCGGTAATTACGGCGTCCGCAAACGAATTGTTGCGGTCGTAGTCCTCGCTGTTTCTGGATGCTTCGACCTGACCAAGCTCACGGGCTACACACTGGCAGACGTATGATGCATCACCGCCCTCTTTCTGCACATAAAGCGTGTTCTGGTCCTTATTGAAATAGGCTGCCGTATTCTGAGCAGGAATCTCTGTAGCGAGATCGATGGAGACCGGGCAGGTGTCCAGCATCGCAGCAATCAGGTTCTTCAGATCCGGAGTTCTATTTGCGCGTGCTTCGTTCTCTTTGGAAGTCTGAGAGATATCGAAAACCTTCTTCACGTTGTAGACGACCATCTTGCTTCCGTCGCTCTTCTGGAATTCGGACGGTTCCAGAATAGCGATGCTTTTGGAACCTTTCTTGATGATGGCTCCTTCCGCTTCCCATTCAGCGAAAGTCCGGAGTTTGGTTGCTTCCGGAAACTGAGCTGAAATGAGCAGCGCATTGGAAGCGGTATACCTGTTCATGCGAGCCTGCGTGTCGAGATACCGTTCAAAACTTCCTGGCATTTCCGCAAGTTCCTGAGTAGTCTTATCCAGCAGGCTGTAAACGTCAGCCTTTTCCTTGTCCTTCATGGCCTTCCACTCTTCCGTGGTCATGCGAGGTTTCTGATCGTTCTTTTCGGGAGTAAATCCTTCCGTCATTTTGTTTTTCCTTTCTTCTTTGTGGTAGGTGGCTTATGGATTGTCTGCGAAAGCGCAGGATCCTTCGTCTGCCCGGTGCGTCCTGCTTCTTTCGACTTCCTGATCTCATCCGAATACTGTCTCAGCTTTACTTTGACGGACGGACGGTTGTGCGGGTCGTCAAGATCACCCTTATCAGTGCGCTCCAAGCGATTTGAGTCTTGCTTTGACAGAGGGTCTTTGTCTGTCTTCGCTAAAGAAGGGTTTGGTTCCGGAGTTGGTTCTTTGCGTATCGCGTCCTCCGCGATCCTTTCGCCCTGCGTACGTTCGGGTTCATTCCTTGCCTGTTCTTCGCGTTCTGCGATGCGGTTCTGAGCTTCTGTGATGACCGTAGCCTTATCGACCGAGCCAAGTTGGAATCGTTCCACGATCCTCTGAATCTTGGATGCATCATCTGCACGAGCAATGATATCCACAGGCGTAGTATCGGGCTTTTTCCCTTTCTCCCGAAGGACACAATACAGAACACCGTACCGTTTGGCCTGCTGTGTGAATTTGTTCAGATCCTTCTGCTGAAGGGTGAACACTTTCAGTTCTTTCCCGGACCGCAGCATGGATGTCAGCCGCGCCTTGCCCTTGGTCTTAGTCTGTTCCTTCATGACGCTGACCAATAGCAGCGCAACATCCTTTGCCGCAGCGCCGGACAGTCTTGCTGCGACTTCAAAGCCTTCCAGATATAATCGGACAACCTGTTCCGCAGCATCACCGCCAGGATTCATATGCTTTCTTCTCCTTTCCGTTTTCGTTTATTTCCTCAGCATGAATCTGCTGGAGTTTTGGGTCGATGACCTGAGATCTCTCTGCGATGGATTCGCAAAGCGAGATCTCTTTCCGAAGTTTCTTCATCTCCTCCGTAATGTCCGTGATCTTCTGTTTCAAAGCGTCTTTACGCTCCTTCGGTATTTCTCTTCTGCTCTCATTGCGGAGAACAGTTCTCTGTGTTGCCAGATCTATCAGACGCAAAGAGCAGTCCGCAGAAAAAGAAAAAAGCTGCTCGGCGGTATCAATCTGATATTCGCCAAGCAGCCTTACTTCCTGTGAGATCCGATCCAGCTTAATGAGATCGTCCTTCAGCAGATAATGAACTCTTGATGGCTTCCTGTTCTGTTGTTTCGGCAGGTATCCAAGCTTATAGCAGTAATACAGATACTTCCGGTACAAGCTTGTCTTCTGGTAAAGCTTCTGCTCATAGGAAGGCAGCCTGTACTGCTTTCTCTGCATGATTCTGTCTGAGGGTGTGTACTTTCCTGACTCAAAGCATTCTCTGATCCGCTCCTGTATTCGGTCATTGGTGTACTCATCTCCAAGGCGATACAGACGGATCGACTTCTCTGAACCCGGAGGAGTGACCGTCCAGTATTTCCGGGAGGGATTGAGATTGTATCTATACCCTCGCTGACGTAGCTGATACTTGAAATCGTCCAGGTTTCTGCAGTGAGGAATGATCTCATCGATCGTCTCCCGAAGGATGCTCTGACGTGTGGGGATCCCAGCCATCTCTTTCTTTGTGATGAAATATGGATCCCGATTGCGCTCAGGATCCTGTACGACAGACAGCCCGTGTTTCCGACAGATCTCATCAGCGATGTGCCTGAATTTGAACCAGGCCTTTTCTTCGCCTTGAAGACGCTTCCCGTCTACAAAAGAGACCGAGTTGATCACGTAGTGGCAGTGGAGGTGTTCTGTGTTGAGATGAGTCGTGACAATGCACTGGAATCTTTTTCCCCAGACTCTTCGAACAAACTCTTCGCCTATCGCCTGTGCCAGTTCCGGAGTGACCTCCATATTCTTGAAACTGATGTAACCGTGATATGCCTGGATGCCGTCTGTCTTTCCGAACTGTTCCTGTACTTTGACAAATTGATCTCTCGCAAAAGTCGGATTGCAGTTTATTCCCTGAATAAAAAACTCGCGCTCCGTTTTCTCCTCGTTCTGTGCGTAACTGAGGACATCCCGGAGCGATTGGTATTGCTCTACCGTGAAGGCTTCAGCGGAAGTCTTTTCTTTGTTAGCCGCATAGTCGATGACATGCTTGAGATTCGACTTGACCGGCCATAGTTTTGTTACTGCCATCTCTTGCGGTCATCCTCCGGTCTTAGGTATTGTCTTTCGATATCTGCCTGGAATTGATGCCATCTGATCACCTCCTCATCTAACTTTTGAGCATCAATAAAGCCAAGGCTGTGTGCCTTGGCTGCAAGCTGATTGATATTGTTCGCGATACCAGATAATTGGCGCATCGCTTCGTAAAAACGGTCATCTGGCTTTTCTTTTGGTAAGTAACCCTGAATGAGGGCTCTAATCAACGCTGATTGTGATAAACATGCTTTTCGTGCTTTATCGTTTAGCGCAACGACCTCTGATGGTGATAATCGTATGTGGAATTGTTTGTTTCTTTTCATGATTTGCTTTTGTATTCAGTCAAAAAGGAAATGAATCTATCAAGGTGTCGTTGATCCTGC
>JAFZQZ010000073.1 GCA_017620135.1 Bacillota bacterium | reverse complement strand
GATCAGCGCGCCGCCGATGATGAGGAGGATCATCTCTTTCATCCCTTAACCGCCTCCTTCTTCTCGCAGGGCGCGGCGCACGCGGCGCAGCAGCCGTCGCAGCCGTTCTCCACGAGCTTGCGCTGCCTGGTCTTGATGCCGACGGCATTCATGATGACGATGAACAGGGCGATGACGAGGAACGCCCCCGGCGGCTGGATGAAGATGCCCATGGGCTCGACACCGTTCGGCAGTACCTGCAGCCCGAAGGCGGTACCGGAACCGAGGACTTCACGTACCAGACCGGCCAGGGTCAGGGCGACGGTAAATCCAAGGCCCATGCCCAGACCGTCGAAGAACGAAAGCCCGATGGGATTCTTGTTCGCGTAGGCTTCCGCACGGCCCAGGATGATACAGTTGACGACGATCAGCGGGATGTAGATGCCCAGTTCTTTATAGAGGGCCGGGAGGTACGCCTCGATCAGCAGCTCCGTGACCGTGACCAGCGAGGCGACGATGACGATATACGCGGGAAGACGGACGTCATCCGGGATGACTTTTCGAAGCGCGGAGATGACCACGTTCGAGAGGATCAGAACGGCGGTGGTGGAAAGACCCATGCCGATGCCGTTCATGGCCTGCGTAGATACGGCCAGAGTCGGACACATACCCAGCAGCAGGATCAGGGTGGGGTTCTCTTTGATCAGGCCGTTGTACAGCCGTTCGGTATATTTATTCAAACCAGGTCCCTCCCTTCAGTACATTGTGGAAGAAGTCCAGGCCGGCGTTCACCGCGTTCACGACCGCGCGGGAAGTGATGGTGGCGCCGGAGATCGAATCGATCTCATTGCTCGCGGAAGCGCCGCCTTTGACGACCTTCAGCTGCGTTTCGGTCTTACCGGTGAACTGGCCCTTGAAAGCCGGTTCGTCCGCCTTCATACCAAGACCCGGGGTCTCGTTGAGCTCCGTGAAGGCGATCCCGAGGATCTTGCCTTCCGGATCAAGGCCGATGGTCAGCGTGACATCGCCTTCCATACCGTCGCCGCTCGTCGCGGAGACAACATAGCCGACCGGACTTCCGGAAGCGTCGACGCCCATGGCCGCCGCATTGATATGCGCTTTGCCAAAGGATCCGCCGCCGTATACGTCCGCGGCCATCTCTTCGATCATCTTGTCGATATCCGAGGAGAATCTGAAATCGGTGGCCTCAGGAAGCACCGCCTGATAGGAGGCCGCGTTCTCGGCTCTCTTCTGTTCGGCGATCGTCTCTTCCGTCATGGAGAAAACACCGGACAGAGCCAGGCCCGCCAGCAGCGTGATCGCCGCGAGAACGAAGACCGGTTTCGGGATCTTCTTGAGGAACGGGATCTTTTCCTTGCCGGTCAGTTTATCGACCGCCGCTTTGCGGTAAGCGTAAGGTTTGGGAATGATATAGGTCTCGATGAGCGGGGTGAACAGGTTCGCAATGATGATGGAATAACTGAAGGAGTCCGCCGCGTTCCCGAAGACACGGAACAGCGCGCCAAGGACACCGATCAGCACACCGTAAACGGTCTGCCCCAGCCGGCTCACCGGAGAGGTCGTATAGTCGGTCGCCATGAAGAAGGCGCCCATGATCACACCGCCGCCGCACAGCTGAGCCGCAAGGTAGGCCGGGTCGAAGCCCTGTCCGCCGAACAGTCCCATGAAGAGCGTAAAGGCGATAATGACCGAAGCCCAGATCTGGCCATGGATGATATCCATCGCCCAGAGCACCAGTCCGCCGACGAGCAGCGCCAGGATCGAAGAACCGATGACACCGCCGCCGGTCCCGAGAAACATCGCCGTGACATTGACAGCTCTGCCAGCGGCAAGTTCCGCCAGCGGAGTCGCCGTAGCAACGCCGTCTACCTCGAAGATCGTCATGGAGCTTCCGAAGGAAAGAAGCAGGAAGCAGCGGGCGGCCAGCGCCGGGTTGATGAAGTTCTTGCCCAGTCCGCCGAACGCGCACTTGACGACCAGGATCGCGAAGAGGGAACCGAGGATCGGCTCGTAGAGCGGAACGGACGGGGACAGGGACAGCGCCAGCAGAAGACCGGTGACGACAGCGCTGCCGTCTTTCCAGGTATCCGGCCGGCCGGTGATCTTGTCATACAGGAATTCTGTCAGAAACGCGGTCACAACAGACGAGAGGACGACCAGGCCGGCATGCACGCCGTTCACCGCGATGCCTACGATCGTGGCCGGAAGCAGCGCGACGACTACCATGATCATGATGAACTGGGTGGTCCACTTATCTCTTGTCTGCGGGCCGGCAGAAAGGTTCAGCATCATTTGACTCATTTCTTACCTCCTGCCGCCGCGGCGCGTTTCGCTGCCAGGATCTCGGCCTTGACCTGTTTGAAGGTCTGGGTCAGCGGCCGTTTCGCCGGGCAGATATAGGTACAGGATCCACAGGCGATACAGTCGAGCCCGTAGAGTTTTTTCTCATAACGTTCCATGTCGCCGTGCTCCGCGGCTTCCGCCATCATCTGCGGCATCAGGCCCTGCGGACATACCGTCGTGCAGCGGCCGCAGTGCAGACACGCGGTCATCTGGACCTCCGCCTTTTCCAGCGGGTCTTCCGCCCAGAGCAGCAGGCCGTTCGTGGTCTTATGGATGGGAATATCCAGGCTGGAAAGCGTCAGGCCCATCATGGGACCGCCGCAGATCGCCTTTTTGAGCGTCAGACCGTCCTTCAGACCGCCGCACTCTTCCATGATCTCCCGGAAGCTCGTGCCGTCCCGGACGATCAGGTTCGCCGGTTCTTTCACGGCGTCGCCGCTGACCGTCATGACATGCGAAAACAGCGGCTCGTTATACATCACCGCGCGCTGGATGGCGTACAGGGTACCGACGTTGTCCACGATACAGCCTGCGTCCGCCGGCAGTTTGGAAGTGGGGAAATCCACTTCCGCGATCACCTGGATGAGGCTTCGCTCACCGCCCTGCGGATACTTGGTGGGCAGATCCAGCACCTGGATCTTCTCCCTGCCTTCCGCGGCTTTCTTCATGGCTTCGATGGCCTTCGGCTTGTTGCGCTCGATCGCGATCACGCCGACCGCGTTCGGGAAAAGCTTTAAGGTGATCTCCAGGCCTTCCACGATCTCCGGCGCGAATTTCTGCATCAGCTGATCGTTGCAGGTCAGGTACGGTTCACACTCGGCGCCGTTCGCGATGACATATTTGATCGCGGACGCGTCCCTCGGCGCCAGCTTGACAGCCGTCGGGAATCCCGCGCCGCCGAGGCCTACGATACCGGCTTCTCTGACCTTTGCGAGAATGCCTTCTTTGGAGAGATCAGGCTCTTCCACCTTCTCTCCGATCCCTTCCTTTTTGTTATAGAGCCCGTCGTTCTCTATGACGACGCACTCCAACATAGCTCCGGAAATCGTGCGGCGTTTTTCCACCGCCTTGACCTTTCCGGAGCATGAACAAATGATGTTTGCGGACACAAAGCCGTCTGCTTCTGCGATCGGCTGCCCCACCAGGACTTCGTCGCCGCGCTTTACGACAGGCTTCGCCGGCTTTCCGATATGCTGCGCCAGGGGAAAGACCATTTCCCCTTTTGCGTCAAACACACGTAAAGCTGCGCCTTCGCTCAGCTCTTTGCGTTCCCTGG
The DNA here is from genome assembly GCA_017620135.1 of Bacillota bacterium. GTDB lineage: Bacteria > Bacillota > Clostridia > Lachnospirales > Bianqueaceae > RUG760. Next base: position 45,791 of record JAFZQZ010000073.1, on the reverse strand, counting down.
GATGGACGCCGCCGCGAAAAGTACTTTTCACTGTTCCAGGCTCCCTTCCGGAAAATATTTAAAAGTTACGTGCATGCTTCCTCTGCAAAAGCACTATAGTATTATGATTGTATCATCTTGGGCCGGGTTTGTAAACACGAATCAGGTCCCCGTAGAGAAAATAAAAGATTTTGGCATTGAGACGACATTTCAGGTATGGTATACTTGATTTAAATCTATGCCATGCGAGGTACGACCGGATGAACAAAGTCACGACCAGTGTCCAGATCGTGCTGGCGCAGCACTGCAACGGTTATCAGAATCCACGGCTCTTCGGCGGACAGCTGATGAGCTGGATCGACGTGATCGGAGCGGTGGCAGCGCAGCGTTTTACCGGAATGCAGGTGACGACCGTCGCGATCGACCATCTGAATTTCATGAAGCCGGCTTTCCTGGGCGATACCGTCGTCCAGAAGGCGATGGTGACCTGGAGCGGGAAGACCTCCCTGGAAGTACGCGTCGACACATATGTGGAAAAGCTGAGTGGCGAGCGGGAGCTGACCAATCAGGCCTATGTCGTGTTCGTCGCACTGGGAGAGGACGGAAAACCCACTCCGGTCCCGAAGTTCGTCCCCGAGACCGATGAGGAAAAACGAGAATATGAAGCAGCAGCCGACCGAAGACGGATCCGGCTCGCGGAAGCATGGAAACAGGAACGACTCAGGAGGAATGAGTAATGTACGAATCGATCGAAGAGATCTTTGGACTGATCGTCAATTACGCGGTCCTGATCAGCGAACTTGCCGGCGTGTCCGTTCTGGTCGTCACATTGATCAAGGCGTTTATCGGCTGGATCAAGAAAAAGGACGGCATTCGTCTTGACCTCGCGCAGGGCATCGCGCTGGCACTGGAATTCAAGCTCGGCGGAGAGGTCCTCAGAACCGTTATCGTCCGTGAATGGAACGAGCTGATGATCCTTGGCGCGATCATCATCCTCCGCGGCGCGCTGACTTTCCTCATCCACTGGGAGATCAAGAACGAAGAAAAGAAGCTCGAAACCTAATGCCCGGCCATATCAAATCTATTTTCAAGGAGGACCTTCTATGTCTGTGAACCTGAAAGCCAAACCCTTTTACCTGTCCGATGAAGACATCGCATGGGTCGAATCGACGCTTGCGTCCCTGACCGAGACAGAAAAGATCCAGCAGCTTTTCTGCACCTCTTCCATGGGCAATCTCGACGATCAGCTCGCTGATTTCAAACGGCTCGGCTTCAAGCCCGGCGGCACGCTGTTCCGCAAATCTTCCGCCAAAGAGCTGCGTGATAAAGTGGAAAAGATCCAGAATTACAGCAAAGTTCCCATGCTGATCGCGGCAGACCTTGACCGCGGCGCCTGGAACCTGATCGAGGAAGGCACCTGCAACGGCCACCATATGCAGATCGGCGCGACCGGCGATCCGGAACTGTCCTACAAAGCAGGCCTTCTGTGCGCGAGAGAATGTACCGCGACCGGCGTCAACTGGGACTTCGGCCCGGTCACCGATATCGACTACAACCCCTACAGCCCCATCGTCAACGTCCGTTCCTTCGGTGACCAGCCCGAGATGGTCGCTGAGTTCACTTCCCGCTACTGCCAGGGTCTGAAGGACGGCGGCATGCTCGCCTGCGCCAAGCACTGGCCCGGTGACGGCCGTGACTTAAGAGACCAGCACTTCGTCGCTTCCGTCAACGACCTGTCCGTAGAGGAATGGGACAAGACCTACGGTATGATCTACGGCCGCCTGATCGACGAGGGCTGCCCGACCGTCATGACCGCCCATATCATGCAGCCGGCTTACTCCCGCTACTACAATCCCGATATCAAAGACGAAGAGATCATGGTCGGCTCGCTGAACTATGACCTTCACAACAAACTGCTTCGCGGAAAACTCGGCTTCAACGGCCTGATCGTCACCGATGCTTCCTCCATGGTAGGCTTCATCGAGAGAGTGCCTCGTTCCAAAGCGGTCCCGATGTCCATCGCGAACGGCGCCGACATGTTCCTGTTCAACCGTGATCTGGAAGAAGACTACGAGTTCATGCTCAAAGGCTACGAAGACGGCGTCATCACTCCCGAGCGTCTGGATGAAGCGGTCACCCGCATCCTGGCTGCCAAAGCCATGCTGAAGCTTCACGAAAAAGCGAAGACAGGCACTCTGGTACCCCCGATCGAAGCCCTCGAGATCTTCAACGATCCCGCCGGCAAGGCGCAGGCCAGAGAGATCTCCGACAAGAGTATCACCCTCGTTCGCAACGATGAGAATGTCCTGCCGTTCGACCGCAGTAAGGTGAACAGTATTTATGTCATTGTCCTGGGCGACAAACCCGGCTACCACAACGGCGCCTGCGGCTACAGCAAGATCTTCGTAGAAGAACTGGAAAAACGCGGCTTTAATGTGATCGTATTTGATGAGAACAATCCGGACGTTCCGTTCAATATCGGCCGTGCCAAGATCGCGGATCTCAAGAAACAGATCGATGTGATCTGCTATTTCGCCAACGTCCAGACCAGCGGAGGTGACAGTGCCGCCCGTATCTCCTGGCCCGGCGTGCGCGGGACCATTCCTACGCTGATCATGGATATCCCAACCATCATGGTCTCCATCGACAACCCCTATCTCGCGACCGACGCTCCCGGCTTCAAGACGATGGTCAACGCCTACACCTCCGAGGATAACAACGTCCGCGTAATGGTCGAAAAGATGTGCGGCGAATCCGAATTCAAGGGCGTCAGCCCGATCGATCCCTTCAAAGGAAAATTCACGAAAATCAACTGATCCAGTTCAGAAAGAAAGGTTTTTATGGGCAATCCAAAAGTCGACGCTGTCCTTGAACAGCTCTCGAAAACCATCTACGGCAAAGACCGGCAGTGCCGGCTTGCCCTCGGCGCTCTCCTCGCCCGCGGCAATCTCCTGATCGAGGATGTCCCGGGCGTGGGGAAAACCACGCTGGCCCTGGGTCTTTCCAGAGCTTTAGCTCTTAGCTTCGGCCGCATCCAGTTCACCCCGGACACTCTGCCCGGCGACATCACCGGCTACTCCACCGTGAACATGCACACCGGCGAGCTCGTCTTCCACGACGGACCGGTCATGAACCACATCATCCTTGCCGACGAGATCAACCGGACGAGCCCCAAGACCCAGGCCAGTTTGCTGGAGGTCATGGAAGAACAGCACGTGACGGTCGAAGGCAAGACCACCCCGGTCCCGCAGCCGTTTATGGTCATCGCGACAGAAAACCCCATCGAGTTTTCCGGCACCTATCAGCTGCCGGAGGCTCAGCTCGACCGTTTCCTGATGCGCATTTCCATGGGCTACCCGGAAAAGGGCGACGAAGACGACATGCTCCGGCGTGATCTCACGGGCGAAAAGAATGCCCCTGTCACCCCCGTCCTCACAAGAGAGGATGTGCTTCAGATGCAGGAAGAGACCGCGAATGTCAAGGTCAGCGAGGCCATTCGGCACTTTATCGTCGAGATCGTCCGCGCGACCCGTAATACCGTCTCTCTTTCTCTCGGCGCCAGTCCCCGTGCGACCCTGGCCCTGACGCATGCCGCGCAGGCCTGGGCCTACATGAAGGGAGAGGATTATGTCGTTCCGGAGGACGTCCTGGCGGTCGTTCGTCCTGTTCTCTGCCACCGTCTCGTCCTGTCGCTGGATGCCAGTATTCAGAACCAGACCGCGGACGGCGTTCTGACAGAATGCCTGAAAACGGTCCCTGTTCCCCCTGTTTCTAAAAAATGAAAAAAGCTCTCAGGCTCCGGCAGCTGCTGATGGCGCTCGTCATTCTGGCAGCTGCCGTACTCATCGGTTTCAAGGGAGGCGCCGCCAGTTATCTTTTGTTCTGGGGGGCGCTCATTCTCCCGATCTCGGCTCTCATCTTTCGAAGACTCGTCCGGTCCTCACTGGTCCTCCGCCTGGAGGTGGACAGATCCAGTGTGGTCAGGGGCGAGGTTTTGACATGCAAACTTATGCTGCGAAACGACAGCTATATCACGCTTCCCGAGATCCGGATCCAGATGAGTGAAGGAAAGATCCATTTCGCTGAGAACGAGCGATCCCTCTATTGTTCCCTGGCGCCGGGAGAAGAAAAAACCTACGAGTTTCATCCCGTCTGCCGGCATTACGGATATTGCCGGATCGGCGCTTCTTCTATCATCATTCCTGATTATTTCTCCCTGACCGAACTGAAATACGAGAAGATCGAACATGTCAACGTCCTTCCCAGGCAGCAGCGGATCGATCAGCTGCCCATCGCGCCGCCGGAGGAAAAAGATCAGCAGAAAGTGGATAAAAGCTATTTCGGAGAGATGATCCCGGACGGCCAGTGGAAGCTGTACTCAAGAGGCGACGATATCCGCCGCGTCAACTGGAAAGCCTCCGCGAGATCTCAGAAGCTCATCCTGAAGAATCTCTCGCCGGAACCCAAGAGCGAACTGATCCTGATCCCCGACGGAAGAAAAGACGGTCCCGAGGGTGAAGCCGGATGGCAGGCCCAGGACGATATCGTCGAAGGAACGCTCGCGATCGCCGATTACTTCCTGCGCCGCGGGATCGCGCTGAAAGTCCTTCCGGATGCGAACCGCCGCCAGCTGGTAGGTTCTGTTGCCGCTTATCCGCGGCTTTACAAGATGATGGCCCGGAATTTCTTCAGCGGCGAATCCAGTCCGGAAGACGCCCTGAACTATCATGTGACTTCAGAAGCTGTCGGACGCTATATCCTGCTGACATGGGAAGTGACGGAATCCCTGATCCGCAAGCTGAGCCTGCTCATCTCCCGCGGCGCCAGGATCACGCTGATCTATATCGGAGACTCTACGGAAGCATCCTCTCTGGCCGCCTCGGAAAGCAAGCTCACCTTCCTTCAGGCGCCTTCCGACAGAGATTTCTTCTCTGTCCTTTCCGGCGGGAATGAAGTGCCTTCCGCTTCCGGGAAAGGAGACAGCGCATGAGAGAATTTGTGGATAAATACCTCCCCCGCTGGCTTCTGCTGGTCCTTATCACTTCCGCTGCCGTGATCGCTTTTCCGGCACGCACGTATATCACTGTCGCTACCGGTACGGTCATCGGTTTTCTGCTTCTCTGGATCACCCTGCTCCTCCTGACTGACCGGCTGGCGAAGATCATAGGCCCGATCCTTCTCTTTGTCCTGACCTTCCTTCTCGTGACCCGTCTTTTCAGCGGAACCGAATGGATCGGCGACACCCTGCGGTTCTGGAAGGATACGCCCTACGAGGATTATGCCGGCACCAACGCGCTCGTACTTTTAGGTGGCGCGGCTGTCGCCCTTGTCCTTCTGTATCCCGTTCAGTTTTTCTGGTCCAGACTAGCCCTTGCCTGTGCCTGGGTCATCGTCTGGCTCCTGGCCGCCATCTTCGGCGAGCGTCTGCCGAAAACTTCCATCGTCCTGATGATGCCGCTGGTGCTCTTTACCCTGACCGAAGTCCTTCGGCGCCGCCGTCTTCCCAAAACCAAGCGTCCGGCCATCGTCCTGCTGATCTGCTGTCTGATCAGTTCTCTGCTCTTCCTTCTGCCGACAGACGCACAGCCCTATCCGTACAAGCTGCTCCATGCCGCGTGGGATGAGGTACAGAAAGTCTGGGAAAAGATCGATACGCAGCTCCACTACCGCACCGTGGGCGATTCGGAGTTTTCCATCGATTCTATCACGGAATCGGGCAATCTCGTCGGGACCGACGAGGATAAGGATTATGCCCACCTGGTCAAGGTCTGGCTGGATTTCGGTGGTTCAAGCGTCGTTTATCTCCCCGGTACGACCTGGAACTATTTCGATGGAACACGATGGAAAAACACGGCCCAGCCCGAAGATCCGGCGCTGCTGGAATGGAATCTGGATACCGCCGAACATGTCTACGCGCTCTGGCGCACGACCCGCGGCGATCCTTCGGTCGTCGGCGGAGAATACCTCCGGAAACGCGCGCTGTATATCGACTATTATCAGATGAACACCCGTACCCTGTTTACGACGCCGAACCTTTTGTCGATCAGGGCAGATGAGTCGAGGTACCCGTTCCAGACGTATCCGGGCAAGGTCCTGTTCAACTATATGCAGGAGGAAGATACCTCCTACCGGCTGTATTTCCTGGAGACCAATGCCCGTATGACGAATGTCATCCGCGACGCAGAAGGTTATTCATATGACGCCGGAAAAGTCCAGTCCTGGGGACAGATCGCCGGCACCTATGAAGCCGAATTTCTGCTCGATATGGAATGGAACGTGCAGATCGAAGAGCTGCTGTACCGCCGGCAAGAAGAGATCTATCATGATTATCTGGCGCTGCCGGAAAATCTGTCGACTGAGATCCAGAAGCTTGCCGACGAGATCGTTCGCGGAAAGAGTACGGATTACGAGAAGATCGTCGCGATAGAACACTATCTGAAGACGAACTACGGCTATAACCTTCACCCGACCTTCCCGGATGAAAACACGCCTGTACTGGATCATCTGCTCTTTGAGACAAAGGAAGGTTACTGTACCTGGTTTGCCACTGCGGCATCGGTGCTCTGCCGCGTCTGCGGTATCCCCACCCGTTATGTGGAGGGCTACCGCACCGAACTCGAACAGCAGAACGCGCTCTGGCTGGACGATGATTCCCGTCACGCCTGGTGTGAAGCCTATCTTCCGGGGTACGGCTGGATCGTACTGGAAGCGACGCCTGGATTTATCGGCTCACAGGCTACCTGGGATGCGGAAGGCGTGCTGGATGTGAAGATGCAGGAACGTCGTGACGCAGAGAAGAAAAAGGCCGAAGAAAACAAGGAACCGGTCGTGGAAAAGAAACCGGTCCCTGTCGGAAAGATCGTACTGATCGTCCTGGCCATGCTGATCCTTGGTGGCGCCGCCACCTTCTTCATCCTGTGGGATCGGAAGAAGAAAGCGTATGCCGCGATGAGTTACAGCGAAAAGATCCGGGCGGACCTGCCGGTACTCCTCGCGGCGCTTTCCCGCCGGGGCTATGACCGGAAGAAGACTGAAACGCTGCGCCATCTGTTCCGCATCATCCACTGGCCCAGCTACGGTCTCGAAAACGATGAGCCGGATCGTCTATTGAAGATCTATCACGATGTGATCTTCGGCGAGAAGGAACTCGGCGAAGAAGAATGGCAGTTCCAGCACGAGATCGTAAGAAAACTCTCGTCCAGACGAAAAGTGCTGAGGATGCTGAATAAATAAAACAAAAGGAGATATTCATTTCCATATGAAGATGAATATCTCCTTTTTCGATGCAGATCTGTGTTTTCGCACTTCTTTTTATTCTACTTTCTTCATGGGTTCGCCCCAGGCGCCCAAGTCAGCACCGAGATAGCCGAAATAACGACTGTGCGTAGCCATTGCCGGCGCGATCTGAAGGAGTTTCTGCTCTATGCTCAGGTCATCGGAAATCAGCAAGTCGTCCTGTAGGACATTATGGATCCGGCACAGCATCACTTCCCCGTCTTCCAGAGGAATGAACTGCTTAACTTCCAGCTCATAGATGACAGGTGAATCATTCACGACAGGGACCGGAAGGACTGCGCCTTTTCCGATATCCAGCTTGATCTTTTCGGGATCAAAGCCGCTGACATTTCCCAGATAATCCGCGGCGCAAAGCATTTTTTCCGTTACCAGGTTGGCAGAAAAGACTTTATTACGATGGATGTTTTCCTTTGTCTGTTTTTCACCGCCGATACAGCACATGACGCCCAGCTCGCCGTCCCAGATATAGCTGAACCAGCAGAAAAGAGCAAAATCCGGCTTTCCGTCTTTGTCATATGTCCCATACAGAAACAGTGTCTGCGGGCAATAATCATTCGTAGGTTTTATACTTGTTTTTCCCATAGCTTCTCCTTAGTTTTCAGCTTGTCTGACGTTCTCCAGTACGCGCAGAAGGTACTGTTCAAATGCTTCGATCTCCTTTTCCTCAAATCCCCGGAAATAGATCTCTGTCATTTCTTCCGATACCTTCCGGTACTGCTCCTTACACTCGTTCGCTTTTGCTCCCAGGAATACCTGAACGACCCGGCGGTCCTTCTCGGAACGAATCCGTTTCACAAGTCCCGCACTCTCCATCCTGTCCAGCATACTTGTCAAAGTACTGTTCGCCAGACCGGTTTTCTTTCCGATCTCGTTGGCGGACAGTCCGTCTTCCTGCCAGAGCGCATCCAGAATCTTGCCCTGCGGGCCGTTGAATGTCTCTGTTTCCGACGCGGCCAGCAGTTTCTCAAATACCCGTCCGCCGATCAGCCGGATCTGCGCGATATAATCGCCACTGCGTGATATCCGCATAGCATCACTCCTTTCTATATAGAATATTACTATATAGTAATATAATTGTCAAGTCGTTCCTTCATCATGTTCTATGCCGCTTTTATGTCAATATGAGATTTCCGTTGCCGGAAGGTATTCTTTTGTGATATGCTAGTCGCACAATCAGAAATATGAAATGAGGAGAAAAACGATGCCAATCAAACCTGTGAATATTGATGCGATCAACCGTACCTTTGAAAAGAACAGTACTGATGTGATGAATGCGATTTTTTTCTGTAACCAGCTCTATAAGTTGAAGTTCGCAAACGAAAACGGCGAGGATCGATATCCGGAGTATGAGGATGAACAGATATCCGCGCTCGGTTTAGGCAATGAAATTGGATACAATGTCGTAGAAAGCGCCGCCTTTGAAGCCAACAAAGTCCATGTGACCAGGGATAACCCCTATGAATCTTTCACAAATGTCATCTATGGTACCATGAAGGCCTATCACAGAGAGGCATTAGAGCAGGATGCCATGTACAAGCAGATACTATCTTCCCTGCCGGAGGACGAACCGGACCGTGAAGATAAAGCCAAGTATCTTTTTGGCGCATCCGGTATCAGGGATATGAGTACTTCCACTGCTCTAAGTGATTTTGAAATGAAAGCTGTTGGCAGACTCCAGGGGTTTTTTGAGGACATTGTCAAAAAGAATCCTGACAAAAATTGGAAAGAATTTACCGTAGGTGAAGTCCTGGATGAGTTTGGTATGGATGAAGCGCAGAAGCAGGCCTTTCTCGACAATCACAAAGACACCTATAAGTCGCTGGACAATACCTTCTACCATGTTGTGACCCAACAGAAGCCGGATCTTATAAACAGACGCGATGAGGACATAATTTCCGAGATGCGCCTCATGCTGACTACCGATCTAACAACGGACATAAAGAAAGACGTGCAGGCCGTATTACGGGAAGAACTGCCTGCTGAAGAAATCAATACCGCGGACGCTTATCGGAAACAGGTGGCGTCGATCAATGAAGCCCAGGATAACGAGAAGATCTCCGACTGGGTCAAAGAAAAAGGATTTCAGCTTGCCACAGATCTGTCCAGAGTCCATCTCGCGGCTTCAGCGCAGAAAGACCGTTTGCTGCTGGAAAGCGGAAAACCGTTGAGTGACTTCAATGCCGACGCCTCCACGGAGGATTATCTGGCACAACAAAGAGCAGAAACCTCCTATGTGGGTCAGATCATTAAGGGAGAAAAAACCGCTTCCGAAGTGCTGGATGAATTCGTCAAAAAGGGTGAGAAAGAGCTTTCCGGCATTGAAAGTAAGACTGCAAGAGAATTCATCGACGAGGTCAAAGCTGAAATCAGAGAAAACCCGGATGGGATCGAAAATGATGAGGATCGTCCTGCTAAACAGTTTGCCACCATCTTTGCCGCGAGAATTCTTTCTGATTCAAAGCGAGGAAGCAAGGCTTCCCTCGGCGAGACTATTTCCAGGACAGAACTGGAAGCGATGAGAGATAAGCTGATGGATAACCAGGATTTCCAGAACTTCATCAATGACACTTACCTCGAGACGGATGACGATGGAAATTATATTAAAGGGAAGAACGCGGAGCATAAACTCTGTACTGCCAGAACACACGGCGGTTTTATTGAGGATGAGTTTAAAAAGTATCTCCTGAAGAAAGCGCCGGGAGAACTTGAAAATTCTCCGGAACTGGCGAGGTTTATGCCTACCGCGAAAGAAAGAATCGAAGAGCTGAAGCAGCAGGTCAAAAACGCTCAGAAAAACGAAGACGAAATTGATAAAAATGAACTGCAGGCAAAAGCCGCCGCGGAAATCATCGCCATTCGAAACGCCTGTAAGGTTGAAAGAAAAACAGGCTACGGTCTTGACAAGCAGATCCCGCCTGCCGAGGAAGGCAAGCGACTTGAAAATGCCGTTGACGACATGACGAAAGATGAAAATCTGCACTATATTCTGACAAATGATGATACAAGGCGGGATCTTCTTTCCAGAAACTCTCACGGCGGGCAGATGATGATCAACGTTCGCAAACAATATGACGAGCAGGTGCCGCAAGCGCAGCGAAATCCACAGATCTCTTCTGCGATCAGGAAGAATACAGTGGGCAGCCGTATGCAGGAGCTGCGCGATGAGGCAAAGGAGATCGGCAACAAGCTTGACAGTAAGAATCCTGCGGTCCGGTACCAGGCGATGAAGAAATCCAAACAGATACTCGGCGAATATATGGCCCTGACGCAAAAAGCCAGTCAGCCGCAGGGAAAAGAGTCCGACGCGCCCTGGAAAAACGTCGATCAGAATGTTCAAAGCACTTTGAAGAATTCTGTGGCCAGGAAAATGATGGGAACGCGTGAAAAGGCATCCGGTATGATGAAAGCCATCTCATCCGGCAGCATGGAAGTATTCAGGAATAAACTGACAGAAGAGATGAATGCCGTGAATGCGCCAAAACAAAAACAAGCAGCGGTAAAGACACAGCAGAAAGTCCAGGAGGTTCATAAACAGGAAGGCCCTGGACTCGGCTGATAAAAACTATCATGTTGTAGAAGAGGGTCTATAAAACCAGCGTCAGGTCGTTCAGCCCAAGCGAATGAAGGTAGTTTGCGTTTTTCACCATCTTCATCACCATCCGGATCCCGATATGCGCGGTCGGATCCTCTTCCTGCCGGTGGATCTTCATATATTCCACCGGGTCAAATCCCAGGCAGTTGTCGCGGATACGGATCACCCTTTCATTCTCTTTTAACAGGATCCGAACATGAATGCTGTGGCTCTCCCGGTTCTTGGGGAAGCCGTATTCGATGATGTTGTTCGTGATCTCCTCCAGGCAGAGCGAGATCAGCATGCAGCTGCGTTCATCCTCTCCGCGCTGCCGGCAGAACTCCGCTGCGGCTTCGGAAGCTTCTGATGCTTCCGCCTGGTTATGAATGCTCTTCTCGAAGAGTCTTTCTTCCGCAATGCCAAAGTCATCTTCCAGGAACGAGAAATCGTCCGCCGAGAAGGTGACTTTTTTCTTTTTCACCCATACATAAACGGCGATCAACAAGAGTGTCAGGCTCTCTCCGCCGAAGAAGCCCAGAAAGACGCCCGGCGTCCCGATGATGCGGCTGAACAGAAGGGCGAACGCTGCGATCGAAACGAAATTCTGCAGGACGGAAATGGTTTCGGTCAGCCTGATCTTTCCTACCCCCTGACAGTAATTCTTGAAAGCAGTATTCAGCGCGCTCGGAACAAGAGAGAGGCTGAACAGCCGGACGCCCAGCGCCGTCAGTTCCCGGGCGGCCGTATCATTCGGAAGGAACAGCCGCGCCAGAGAAGGGGCCATAATCTGCACGAAGATAATGACCGCTACATCCAGCACGATCCCATAGAAGGTCATGGTTTTGGTCAGTACCCGAAGCGAGCTTCGATCCTCATCCGCAAAAAAGACTGATGCCAGAAGCAGCGCGACCGAGCCGACCCCGGAACTGACGCTGTAGCAGAGGTTGCCGATCGTCGAAACGACGGAATAGGCCGCGACAGCCAGGTTTTTCCCAACAGCCAGCAGGATCTTGTTCAGCACGAATACCAGCAGCACGAGGCTGATCTGGTTGATGACAGTGGGAATACCATAGCTGAAAAGTTCCCGGCACAGCCTGGCGCTCACGCTTTTCAGCCGGAATTTGAACATACAGTCTTTGTGCAGGAAATACGTGATGCCGATCAGAAGCGCGAGATAATAGCTCAGCGTAGAAGCCAGTCCCATGCCGAAGGTCCCGCCATGGAAAACAAATACGTTCAGAATATCAAAAACGATATCGGATACCGTCATCATCAGGACGGCGGCCACCAGTCGGCCGCGGTTGCCCGAGATCTGCATGAACGGCACCATGATCTGCGCGAGAATAAAGGCCGGAGCGCCGAGGATGAAACCTTTCAGATAGTCTCTGGTAAGGAAGAACACCGTATTGTCCGCGGTCGGTCTGCCCGCGCCAAGCAGTGTGCAGAGGGGTGTCTGCAGGATCAGGACCAGCGCCACACCGATCAGCGCTACCGCGACAGCCATCACCATCGAAGCAGAGTAACAGGCATTGGTCCCTTCCATATCGCCGCTGCCCATCGTCTTGCCGCACATGACCTGGATCCCGGCGGAAAGCATACTCCAGAACGCCGCAAACACCAATAGAACAGGACTGGCCAGTCCATAAGCGGTGACGGAGTCGACGCCAAGGAACCGGCCAATCATCATAGAATCGATCATCATGCAGATCATGACGGTCATGGCCGACAGGATCTGCGTAAGGAGCATTTGTCTGTAGATCTTTCTGATCATTTCCTTATTTCATCACTTTCAGCGCGCACACTTCCATGGGAAGCGCTTTTTTATAATTAGCAAGGAACCGGTCGAATCCTTCGATATCTTCTTCGGAAGCCATGAGCTCTGTTGTTTTTGCGTTTGCGAAGACCTTCTGATCCAGATAGTCCGGCAGGCTCTCTCCCTCTTCCTTCCAGATCCGGTAGCCGGCCAGGACCGCCATCCCATAGGGGCCGCCTTCTCCCGCGGTCTCCATGACCGAGACCGGCGAGGCTACCGCCGCGGAGAGCATCCGCTGCCCTACTTCCGGCGTCTTGAAGCAGCCGCCGTGTCCGTAGAGTTTATCGATCACGACTTTCTCCGTACCTGTCAGGATATCCATACCGATCTTTAATGTCGCCAGCGCGGAAAGCAGATGCATCCTCATGAAATTTGCCAGAGAGAACTTCGCGTCCGGTGTGCGGGCGAAGATCGGCCGGCCTTCATCCAGGTCGGTCACGCCCTCTCCGGAATAATAGTTATAGGAAAGAAGTCCTCCGCAGTCCTTGTCCCCTTCCAGGGCGACCCGGAAAAGCCGGGTGAAGAGCTCGCCTTTTCCAGCTTCGATCCCCATCAGCTCGCAGAACTCGCTGAACAGGTTTACCCAGGCGTTGATATCACTGGTGCAGTTATTGCAATGCACCATGGCAACCGGGCTGCCGTCCGGCGTCGTGACCATGTCGATCTCCCGGTGCACGCCCAGCGGGCCTTCTGTTACGATCATCGCGAAATCCGAGGTCCCGGCGCTGACATTGCCGGTCCGGACACGCACGGAATTCGTGGCGGTCATACCGGTTCCGGCATCACCCTCGCAAGGACAGACAGGGATGCCGGCTTCCTGGCCATCCGGGATCCCAAAACTACCGGTCGGATCAAGGAATCTCGCGCCGGACTCCGTCAGCGTCCCGGCATCCTCGCCCGCGGCAAGTACCTTGGGCAGAATGGCTCGCAGGTCGATCCCGGTCAAATCTTTAAACTGACCGATCATCCGCTGATCGTAATCGATCTTCTCGCTGTCGATCGGGAACATACCGGAGGCCTCTCCCACGCCCATGACCTTTTCCCCGGTCAGCTGCCAGTGGATATAGCCGGCCAGGGTAGTCAGATAATCGATATCCTTCACATGTTCTTCGCCGTTCAGGATCGCCTGATACAGATGCGCGATGCTCCATCTCTGAGGAATATTGAATCCGAAGAGCGCGGACAGCTTCTCCGCCGCCGGTCCGGTGATCGTGTTGCGCCATGTCCGAAACTCGGCTAACTGATTTCCTTCCTTATCGAACGGAAGATAGCCGTGCATCATGCCTGAAATGCCGATCGCCCCGACAGTCTTCAGTTCTTCCCCGAATTTCTCCCTGACATCTTCCTTTAATCTGGCAAAACAGGCCCGGATCCCCTCATGCACTTTCTCCATCGGGTAGGTCCAGATGCCGTCCTTCAGCTGATTTTCCCATTCAAAATCGCCCGACGCGATCGGAATATTCTTCTCATCGATCAGCACCGCCTTGATGCGGGTCGATCCCAGTTCGATACCTAACGCTGTTTTCTTCAGATCCATGCCTTTTTCTCCTTTACCAGCCTGATATGAGTATGATATCGTTTCGGCAGACGTCTGTCAATCGGATGTTATAGATTATGACCGCCACCGTCATCTGTAGTTTTTAGACAGTTTTTTTACTTTTTATGTTTCTTTTTAGTAGACATTTCACAAGGATTGAAGTATAATATTTCTGTTTTTAAACAGACTTGTCGGCTCAGCCGATAAAAAAGGAGGAATCATTAAAGTGAAACGCATTCTTGCACTGGTACTTGCAATGGCAATGTGCGTGACCATGCTTGCGGGCTGTTCTTCTGGCGGCGGAAGCTCTGAAAAGAAGGATCTTTCCGCAGTTCAGAGCGTCATCAAGGAAGCTCAGGGCATGACCATGGAAGAACTGGCCAAAAAGGCCATCGAAGAGTCGAAAGGCAAGACCTTCTACGGTGTCGGTAACTCCAGCCGTGGTAAATCCGCTCTTCCGCTCTTCATCGAGTATTTACAGTCCATCGACTCCAGCTATACACTGGAATTCGAGTGGCAGCAGCCAAAGAACAACAAGATTTTCGATCAGCTGACCTCTGACTCCAAGAAGAGTGAAGGCACCTTCGCCGTCACCCTGATCCAGGATGGCAACCAGATCGAGAGCAAGATGGTTCAGACCGGCATCCTCGACACCTTCATCCCCAAAGATTGGGCCGAAGCGAACGGCGTGGATGCGAACACCTACACCGGCTACCTGCCGCTGCAGACTCTGAACAAGGTCTTCATGTACAACAACACCGGCGATTTCAAACCCGACAACTTCTGGGATTATGTCGCGGAAGGCCGTCACGGCCAGTTCATGGACATCGATTCTGAAATCGTTGGCAAGAACTTCCTTTATATGTTGACCAAGCCCGAATACTCAGCCTGGGTCAAAGAGTCCTTCAACAAGCTTTCTGACGCTGAAAAGGCCGAGTTCCAGCCCACGATCGACGCGATGAAACAGGAAGCCTCCGATCTTGGCCTTAATGAAGACGGCGCTTACGCGCTGGCCTGGATCAAACTCTGGATCGGATCCTACAACGCTGTGACCGATGACGGTCCTATCTGCAGCGCCCTGGTTCAGAAATCCTCCACCGATGAGTTCGGTCTGCTGGTTTACTCCAAACTTCGTTCCGTCGAAGAATCGGATGAAGTCTCCGTCAACAATGTCAATGTCGCTGCCTATGACGACGGTTATGAAGGCATCGGCGGATACGGCTACTGCCATTACATGTTTGTTCCGGACAACTCTCCTCTTCCGTGGACAGCCTGCGCGTTCATCGCTTTCATCACCTGCACCGTAGACGGTTTCTCCGCATGGGGCAAGGATATGGGCGGTTATTCTTCCAACCCGACTGTCGCGGCTGGTATTGAGGAAACCTATCATCACTCCACCGGCGGCGGCGATGAGTTCCCGAACAAGAACGACCGCGGCTATGAATGGTGGACCACTCAGGGCAAGCTCGTTCTGGAAGATCCCGAATACTGCGCTTCTGTTGCTTTTACCGTAGGCAGCTGGATCGAGATCCAGGACAGATATAAACCCGAATAATCGTCTTTCACTTATTGCTGTCATAACCGGCGCCCCTGGAGCGGTGCTCCAGGGGCGTATCTTAGTTAACTCCTTGAAAGGAGAGGTTTTATGAGTGCGGAAACAATCAAGTCCAATAACCGGGCTATTTTCCTTAATAAGCTGAAAACCTTCTTTTCCAAGCCGTATAATGTGATCCTGCTGCTTCTGGGTATCGTCCTTTCCGTAACGACGATCGCGCCGATCGTTGCTATCATCCAGGATACATTCCAGATCCATCCGGGTACGATTGACGCCCATCTGGCCGGAAAAGCTTCCGGCTGGACGCTCGTCAACTATCTGGATCTGTTTACCAGCTCCCTTTCCAAAACGAATCTGTGGTCGCCTCTCTGGAATACCGTTCTTCTGGCGGTCGGCACCTGCCTTGTTTCCATTCTGTACGGCGGCCTCGTCGCGTTTCTGGTAACCAGAACGAATCTCGGCTGGAAAAAATACCTGAGCTCTATCTTCATTTTCCCCTACATCATGCCGCAATGGACGTTGGCTGTCGTCTGGCAGAACCTGTTCTGGTCCGTTAAGGTAACGGGCGTCAAGGACGGTTTGCTGGCTTCTCTTTTCCACATCTACATGCCGGTATGGTGGTGTAAAGGCCTCTTCCCCAGCCTGATGGTTCTGGGACTTCACTACGCTCCTTTCGCCTATATCCTGATCGGCGGCATCTTCCGCAACATGGACGCGAACCTGGAAGAAGCAGCGACCATTCTGGATACACCCAAGTGGAAGATCATGTTCCGCGTCACCCTTCCGATGGTCAAACCGGCGATCCTTTCTACGATCCTTCTGGTCTTCGGTTCCGCCATGGGCTCCTATCCGGTTCCGCATTATATGGGACTGGCGACACTCTCGACCAAATATGTGTCGATGAACTCGAAATACACCGGTGAGGCCAGTATCCTGGCCATTGTCATGATGCTCTTCGGCGTCGCGATCATGCTGCTGAACCAATTCAGCCTGACGAGCCGCAAGAGCTATACAACGGTCACCGGTAAATCCGGTCAGATCTCCAAGATCAATCTCGGCAGCAGCGGCCGTTATGTCATCGCGCTCATCCTTGTGATCCTCACCTTCTTCACAAGTATCTTCCCGATCGTATCCTTCGCCTTTGAGACTTTCCTGCCGAACCCCGGCGACTATTCATTCCTTTATACAGGCAATATCAGCAACCTGACGACGAAATGGTGGGTCACCGCGGAAAATATCACTGAAAACGGCATGTACGGCCAGAAAGGTATCCTCTATAACGAAACGATCTGGAAAGCGTTTGGCGGTACGCTTCTGGTCAGTATCGTCTGTGCGCTGGTCGCCGGCACCATTGGTACGCTCGTCGGTTACTCGGTAGCCAAACAGCGGCGAAGCAAATGGGCTAATTATGTCAACTCCGTCGCCTTCCTTCCGTACCTGATGCCTTCCATCGCCGTCGGCGCTGCCCTGTTCGTGCTGCTGTCCAGTGAGAAGATCAACCTGTTCAATACCTACTGGATTCTGATCATTGCAGGTACAATCAAATATATCCCCTTTGCCAGCCGCTCATCGCTCAACTCGATGCTGCAGCTGTCCGGAGAGATCGAGGAAGCCGCGATCATCCAGGATATCCCCTGGATCAAACGAATGCTCCGCATCATCATACCCATCCAGAAATCTTCCATCATCAGCGGCTATCTGCTGCCGTTCATGACATGTCTTCGAGAGCTGAGCCTGTTCATGCTTCTGTGTGTGCAGGGATTCATCCTCTCAACGACACTGGACTACTTTGACGAGATGGGTCTGTATGCTTTCTCGAGCGGTATCAACCTGCTTCTGATCGTAACCATCCTGATTTTCAATACTCTCGTGAACAAGCTGACCGGTGCAAGCCTCGACGAGGGAATAGGAGGATAAACCATGCCGAAAATTGTTTTGACCCATGTGACCAAACGCTGGGATAAGTTTTATGCCGTGGACGATCTGAACCTCGTGATCGAGGATAACGCGTTCGTGACACTGCTCGGCCCTTCCGGCTGCGGCAAAACCACTACGCTCCGTATGATCGCCGGACTGGAGACCCCGACCTCCGGCCGCATCACCATCGGTGATACCGTTGTATACGATTCGGCTGCCGGCATCAATATCCCGCCCAACAAACGAAAAGTCGGATTTCTTTTCCAGAACTATGCGCTCTGGCCGAATATGACCGTGTACCAGAACATTTCCTTTGGTCTTTCCAATATCAAGGAATCTCTTCCGAAATATGATCTGGAAGCCCGTAAAACCGCTGCCTTGATCAGCGCACTGGAAAAACCGGACGATATCGTCAAGACGATCGAAGAGTGCGTCGATAAAAAAGGCAAGCTGGACGAAAAGAAAGCCCAGATCAAGCTGATCGACCGCTACGAGGTATCGATCTTCACAGCAAGAGAACTGATGAGCTACAAGCTGCAGGATGCCGCTGATCCCGCATCCGTCGCCGCTGCCAAGAAGAAGGAACTGGAAGCCAAACTGTCTGCCGCCGTGGAGAAATGTAAAGCCGCCGGCTGCACCTTCGATAAGGATTATGCCTTTGTCAAAGACGGCAAGCAGGTAAAGGAAGTCAGAAAGCTCTCCAAGGAAGAAATCGATCTGAGCGTACGCCGGGTTGCCCGGATCGTAAAGATCGGTATGTTCATGGATCGCTATCCGGCTGAGCTGTCCGGCGGTCAGCAGCAGCGTGTTGCCATTGCCAGAACACTTGCGCCTGAACCCAGCGTCCTGTTCATGGACGAGCCTCTGTCCAACCTCGACGCCAAGCTTCGTCTCGAGATGCGTTCCGAGCTGCAGCGTCTGCACCTGGAAACAGGTTCCACTTTCGTATATGTTACCCACGATCAGATGGAAGCCATGACGCTGGCGACCCGTATCTGCCTGATCGAAAATGGTCTCCTGCAGCAGTACGACGCACCGCTGACCGTCTACGGTCGTCCGAACAATACCTTCGTAGCTGATTTCGTCGGAAATCCCGCCATCAACTTCATCGAAGGCAAAGGCAAGCAGAAACCTGACGGGAGCATTGACATCTCCATCCTTGGAGACATTGCCGCAAACTTCAAACCCAATGAAGCTTTGAAACTGACAGAGTGGTATCAGGAACAGGCCAAGGCGGACGCGGCTCACAAAGAAGCAGAAGCCGAAAAGGCCAAACAGAAAGGCTATGTCGAAAAGGGCAACAAGGACACCCTCTTCCGTCATCATATTGCACTTGTCAACGAAACCGAGGACTTCGGCGATGAGATTGAAGCCACCGAAGATGATTTCGTCATCGGTGTCCGTCCCGAATTCCTTGACCTTCGCGATGACGGTCCGATCGAAGGCGAGATCTACTCCGCCATGCCTACCGGTATGGAAACGACCGTTAAAGTACAGGTGGGAGACTTCCTGCTGACCGGTGTTGTCTTCGGAGGCGTCATGTACGACCTGGGACAGAAGATCCGGTTTGGATTCCGCGGGGACGATATCATTCTCTTCAGCAAGAAAAACGGCCGCTTCATTACACAAGGCAGCCTGATCGTTTAATCAGATATTAGAGTTGGCGTCCGGTTGATTTATAGTAAAAAACATCTCTTAAAAAGGAGCCGCAGCGGTGATTGCTGCGGCTCCTTTTGGAATCATGAAATTTTAAAGCTGAAAATTATGCCAGGATCGGTTTGCAGGCGTCGGCCAGCAGATCTTTCTTTGCCTGGGCTTCCGCGAGATCCTTGCCCTTGGTGGTGAAGTAGGTCTTGACCTTGGGCTCTGTTCCGGAGGGTCGGACCACGACGGTCGAACCGTCTTCCAGGCCGTAGATCAGGACGTTGGCTTTCGGCAGACCGGTCTCTTCCGGCTTGCTGTAGTCGATCGTGGAAGTGACTTTGATGCCGGCGAAATCTGCCGGAGGATTCACACGCAGATTCTCCATGATGCCCTTCATCTTGTCCATACCGGACAGACCCGGGAACTCGAAGCTGTCGACCTTGTTCAGGTAACGGCCGTATTCCGCGTAGATCTCTTCCAGTCTCTGCTTGATGGAGGAGCCGATGGAACGATAGTAGGCAGCCATCTCACAGATCAGCATGGCGCCGATGACAGCATCCTTGTCACGTACATACGGGCCGGCCAGGTAGCCGTAGCTCTCTTCGAATCCGAAGATGAAACGGTCGACTTCGCCGTCCGCTTCCAGCTTCGCGATCTGATCGCCGATCCATTTGAAACCGGTCAGCACATGACGGAGCTCGACGCCGTAATGCGCTGCGACCGCGTCCGCCAGCGGGGTGGAAACGATCGACATGACAGCGACAGGATCCTTCGGCATGGTGCCTTTCTCGATACGGCCGGCGCAGATGTAATCCAGCAGTAAAACGCCCATCTCGTTGCCGGAGACCAGTTCATAGGAACCGTCCGGACATTTCATGGCGATACCCACACGGTCGGCATCCGGGTCGGTCGCCAGCATCAGGTCGGCGCCTTCCTTTTCCGCGAGAGCCAGACCGTATTTCAGCGCCTCGAAGATCTCGGGGTTCGGATACGGGCAGGTGGTGAAGTAGCCGCTCGGATATTCCTGTTCGGGAACGATCGTGATATCCGTGATGCCCATGTCGTTCAGGATATGGGTAACAGGGATCAGACCGGTGCCGTTCAGCGGAGAGTAGACCAGTTTCAGACCGGCCGTCTTGCACAGACCGGGTCTTACCTGTCTTGCTTCGATCGCCTCATAGAAAGCTTTCTTGCAGTCGTCACTGACGAAGCGGATCAGGCCGTCTTCCACGCCCTGCGCGAAGGAGATGCGTTTCGCGCCGGTCAGGATATCGGTCTTCTGGATCTCGGCATAGACGATCGCCGCGGCTTCGTCTGTCATCTGGCATCCGTCGGGACCGTAGGCTTTGTAACCGTTATACTTGGAGGGATTGTGGGAAGCCTTCACCATGATGCCCGCGTTGCACTCGTAGTACCGGGTGGCGAAGCTCAGCGCCGGGACCGGCATCAGCGCGTCGTAGATACGGACTTTGATCCCGTTGCCGGCCAGGACACCGGCGGCTTCTTTCGCGAAGATATCGGATTTCAGACGGCTGTCATAGGAAATTGCCACAGTCTGGTTGCCTCCCTGCGTTTTCACCCAGTTGGCAAGACCCTGCGTGGCCTGACGAACAACAAAGATATTCATGCGGTTGGTACCGGCACCTAAAGTCCCGCGAAGACCTGCGGTACCGAATTCCAGTGAAACGGCGAAGCGGTCTTTGATCGCTTCTTCATCGTCCTGGATCCTCAGAAGTTCCGGTTTCAAATCCGGATCTTCCAGGTTATAAGCGAGCCAGCGTTCATATTCTTTTTTATACATAGCAAACTCCTTTTCCCGTGCCACAGTAGTTGTTTATATTGTACCTTGTTTGCGGAAAAATCGCAAGGCAGAATACAGAAATCCTAGAACAGCAGTTCGGCCAGATGGAAAGCGTTCGCGCCGCCTTCTCTCGCACTGGTCGTACAGGTATTGCAGTAACAGACGACACGGTCTGTCGTATAGAGCGCCGCATGCTGCCGGAACTTTTCGGGCCATTCTTCTTTTGGTACGATGGTCACATGGGCGGGCAGATACTCTTTGTAGTATTTGGGCGCCTCCTTCATATTCTGGGGATAAGGATCGTGGAACAGGAAGGCTCCGTCATAGATCTCCTCATCCCGGTTATGCTCCATCTCAACCGGGACCGCATTCGCACGGATCAGGCATTCGCGCACCGCGTCCTGCAGGCTGTGATAGCCCCGCGCGCGAAAACAGTCCTGGACAGTGATCTTCTCTTTCTGAAGATCCGGCCACGGAAAATCTTTCCGGGTGAGCAAAAGTTCGAACAGGTTGATCTGTGGGATATCCGCGCGGACTTCTTCCAGGATATGCATGCAGCTCATGCATACGGTGACGATCACGTCGCCTTCCTGCGGGAGGCTGTTCGTTACGTGACAGCATCCGGCAATCTTTACATCTTCCTGGGTCTTCAGATAAGCGCGGATCTTTTTCGCCGTCTCCGGGAAAAACCGCTGAAAATTGCAGCTGGGATAATAGATATACATGGCTCCCTCCAAGCGATATTGTACTTTCATCATACTTCATTCTCCGGTCTGATGCAAGGCGTTTCCCCTGAAACTCTTTGACAGCCACCTGAACCTATGATAGTATGAAGCAAAAGTCAGACCTAAGGAGGCATGCATGAAATTCTCGATCGTCGGAGCCGGAAGCTCCTATACACCGGAACTTATCGAAGAAATGATCCGCCTGAGGGAAACGCTCCCCGTGGATGAACTGGTCCTTTATGATATCGATGAAAAACGACTGGACATCATGACCGGCTTCTGCCGTCGCTTTGCGGACAAGCGTGGTATGCAGGGACTGAAGATCAGAAAGACGATGGATCTCGACGACGCGCTTTACGGAGCGGCCTTTGTGGATACCCAGGTGCGCGTCGGCGGAAACAAACAGCGTGTCAAAGATGAGAAGATCCCGCTGAAATACGGTCTGGTCGGCCAGGAAACGACCGGCGCGGGCGGAATGATGAAAGCGTTCCGTACCATTCCGGTGATGCTGAACGTCGCCCAGCACATGGAAAAGGAGTCTCCGGACGGCTGGCTCATCAACTATACGAATCCCACGGGACTGGTCACCGAAGCCATCACCCGCTGTACCAAGGCAAACATCGCCGGCTTCTGTTCCGGCGGCATCTTCCCGAAGATGTGGGCCAAAAGCGCTTTTGGGATGAGTTACGACGACGAGGACTACAAACGGGTGCAGTACGATTATATCGGCCTCAACCATATGAACTTTATCAGTAACATCACGATCGACAGCCGGCCGATCACGGAAGAACAATTTATGGCGCTGGCCAGGCAGCAGTCGGTCGATCCCGAGCTTTGCAAGCTGCTGGGTGTTCTGGTCAGTCCTTACCTTCAGTATTACTATCACACCCACAAAGTGGTCGAAAAGCTGAAAGCCGAGCCGCAGACACGCGGCGAATACGTCCAGGAGCTGGAAAAAGAAGTCTACAGTGCCTACGCGGATCCGAACAACGCGGATAAACCGGCTGCCCTGGCGAAACGCGGAGGCGGCGGTTACAGCGAAGTGGCCATGACCTTCGTCAACGCTGTCTACAATAATGTTGATACGGAAATGGTCGTGAATGTACCGAACAACGGCGCGATCCCCTTCCTTCCGGACAGTGCGGTCGTGGAGATCAACTGTATGATCAATCAGCGCGGAATGCAGCCCATTCACAAATCACTGGACAAGATCCCGCCCATGTGCTGGGGCCTCATTTCCGAAGTCAAAAACTATGAGCAGCTGGCGGTCGAGGCAGCGCTGGAAGGCAGCATCACCAAGATGAAATGGGCACTGCTCGCTCATCCGCTGGTACGGGAATATGACCTGGTGGAGAAACTCGTTCCCGAACTGCTGGAAGCAAACAAAGAGTATCTGCCCCAATTCAATCTTTAAGGTATTTGACTTATGAAATATGTACTCGGGATCGATCAGGGCGCGACGAAGACCCACGCGCTGATCGCGGATGAGACCGGTCACCTTCTCGGGATCGGTACAGGGATCGGCGCCTGCCATTCCGTGACAGGGATGGCTTCCGCGATGCAGGGTGTAGAAGAATCTGTCAGTGCTGCCCTCTCTATGGCAAAGCTGACTCTGGGCGATATCTCCTCTCTCGCCGCCGGTATGACAGGCGTGGACTGGCCGGACGAGGCCGGTCTGCTGACCGACGCGCTGGAAAAGACGCTTGGGATAAACAGCGAAAACATTCATGTCGTCAACGACTGTATCATCGCTCTGCGTGCGGGGACGACCAGTCCCATGGGCTGTATCCTCTGCGCGGGGACCGGACTGAACTGCGGCGTCCGCGATGCCGCGGGCCGGGAATATACCTTCGGTTACTATATCCCGGATGAAGATCAGGGCGGCGGCGCGCTGGCCGTCCGTGCGCTGCAGGCTGTCTTTGACGCGGAGTGCGGGATGGGATCCGAGACATCCCTCACCGGCCGGCTGCTTGCGCTTACGCACTGTTCAACGGTCGACGACCTTCTCCGGAAGAAAGTCGAAAACCGGCTGACGAAAGAAGAGAAACATGAAATACCGATCATCGTCTCCGAAGAAGTGCTGAGCGGGGATCCTGTCTCTGCCGACATTCTCGCCCGGTTCGGAGAGGACATGGCTGCCTACGCTGTCGCCGGCATCCGACGGCTTGGCCTTCAGAACGAACCCATCGAAGTGATCATGTCCGGGAGCGTTTTCAAATGCAAAGCGCCGCTCCTTCTGGAGACCGTCCGGAAAGTCATCCTTTCGGCAGTACCTCACGCACAGATCATCGAAAGTACGCTGGAACCGGTCGTCGGGGCGGTTTTGCTTGCCCTCGATGATCTCGGTCCGGACAGCAGGGACGCGGATCTGATCCAGCAAAACATCGAAGAAACCGCGCCGCGTTTTCAGATGATCCGGAAAAAATAAAGGAGGCATTTATGCGCTGTAACTGTCCCTATATCGTCTGCCCGCTGCACGGTGACTGCGTCGCCTGTATCGAGCACAACCGTCTCACGGGCGACCTGGCGCACTGTATGGAAAAAACCGCGATCGAACGAGGTGCTCTCATGCCGTTTCGTCTTCCGAAGAAAGTATATCTGGAAGATACCTTCGAGGCCATGAGCCAGCGAAGCGCCGCGTTGATCGCCGAGGCTTTACAGGCAAAGCCCGAGGCGCTGATCTGTCTTGCCGCCGGCAATACTGCTATTCGGACCTATCAGATCCTTGCGGAACGTAAAACCCGCGGCGAGATCGACTTTTCGCGTGCGAGCTTCGTGGCACTGGATGAATGGCTGGATCTGGAAGATGAAAGTGAAAACTGTGATGCTTTCATGCGAAAGTATTTCTACGGACCACTCGGTATCCCGGACTCACAGGTCAAACGTTTCGATATCCACGCGTCCGACCTCAGCCAGGTATGTAAGGATGTGGATCAGTTTATTTTTGACCACGGCGGTATCGACATTATGCTGCTGGGAATGGGCATGAACGGACATCTGGCGCTTAACGAGCCCGGCGGAGACTTTTCCGATTACGCGAAGGTGGTCGATCTGGATCCCGTGACCATTTCGGTCGGACAAAAATACTTTTCACACGAAGCGAAACTGAGCCGCGGCATCACGCTCGGAGTACATCACATCTTCGACGCGAAACTCGTGATCCTGCAGGTGGGCGGCACCCACAAAGCCCAGATCACGGAAAAACTTATCAAAACCGCGCCTACCGAGATGCTTCCCGCGACTGTCCTCAAACTGATCAAAAACGGCGTGCTGGTCGTAGACCGCGATGCCGCCGCGAATGTGCTGGACCTGCTGTAAACAAAAAAAGAAAAGTCCGTTCATAATGAATGAAAAAAACCGGTCTGCTGCCAGTAACAGTCAGATCGGTTTTTTGTTTTTTACTTGCTTTTTCGTCTGCTTTCTTTACGGATCAGTTCTCAAACATCTCCACAGCCGTCTTCAGCCGCTCGATGATATCGATGTGCTGCGGGCAGGCCGCTTCGCACTGTCCGCACTGGATACAGTCGCTGGGTTTCCCGCCGCGGCTGGTATTCCATCCGAAGGTCTGCCTGGCCGCCGCCTCATGATTGAAGAGGTAGATCTTGTTCATCGCCTCAAAGACGCCCGGAATGTTGATCTGCATCGGGCATCCCTTGACGCAGTACTGGCAGGAGGTGCAGGGGATATGCGGAACAGAGTGCAGAGTCTCTCTCGCTTTGTCGATCACCTTGTACTCTTCCTCTGTCAGCGGTTTGAAGTCTTTCATGGTCTTCAGGTTGTCTTTCATCTGCTCCACGTTGCTCATACCGCTGAGTGCAACGATCAGCCCATCCAGAGAGGCAGCAAAGCGAAGGGCCCAGGACGGAAGGTTCGCCTGTGGATCCGCTTCTTTGAAGACTTGGGCGACCGGCTCTGGCAGATTGACGAGAGAACCGCCTTTGACAGGCTCCATGATAATAACCGGTTTGCCGTGCTTTCTGGCCACTTCATAGCATTTGCGGGACTGTACCTTGGGATCTTCCCAGTCCGCATAGTTGATCTGCAGCTGAACGAATTCCATGTCCGGATGCTCGGTCAGGATCTGGTCCAGCTTTTCGGCGCTGTCATGGAAAGAGAAACCGAGATGCTTGATCAGGCCTTCTTCTTTTCTGGCTTTGGCAAATTCCCAGATCCCGAACCTTTCGAAGCTTTCGGTACGGGTATCGCCCAGGTTGTGCAGGAGATAGAAATCGAAATATCCCGCGCCGGTGCGTTCCAGCGAAGTATAGAACATCTGCTGCGCTTCTTCGGCGGTCTTGGGACCTGCCCAGGCCGGCAGCTTGGTAGCAAGCTGGAAGCTCTCGCGGGGATAGCGGTCCACGAGCGCGGTCTTGATCGCCTGCTCCGACTTGCCGCCTATATAACCATAGGCTGTATCAAAGTATGTGAATCCGGCCTCCAGAAAAAGATCGACCATTTCCTTGACCTGCTCCACATCCACTTCTTCACCCAGCATGGGAAGCCGCATCAGGCCGAACCCCAGCTTGGGAATGTTTTCTCCAAGATAACTCATTGACTTTTCCTTTCTCTTTTACGGGGACAAATAGTTGCATGTTGCAACCATTATAACGTATCCCCGCATTCTTTGCAATCATCAGTTCTCTTTTATTTCCTCTATGATCAACCGGACGTCTTCCGGACATTGGATCTGTGGTTTTTCTCCTTCTTCCATCTCACAGATCACTTTCCCGGACGGCGTCAGCAGTTCCACCCGCGCCTTGCTAAGTCCCAGAAGGGATGGGGCAAGACGGATCTCTTTCAGGCCCGGTTTCATGATCGTCAGTCCGAGCAGCGCCATGGGCAGCGAGTACAGCGGCGTCCCGCCCCAGGCATGACTGTGATCAAAATGATAGGTCGGTTCCGGCTTGACGAAGCCTTCCGCCAGGCCTTTGGAGCATTCCCTTACCGGTGCTTTCCACTTTTCCAGGATGGCCAGTGTATATTTCTCTCTCAGGCCGAGGCGATACACCGCTTCCAGGAGATAATGCAGAAAATACGGCTGGACCTCGCCGATGATCTTTCCCTGCATGATCTGATCCACGATCTTCCGTGCGGTCTCGTCATCGCAGACGCCGGACCAGCAGGCCAGGATATTCGAATGCTTGAGATAATACCGCTTTTCGATGTTGGGAGGCATCCATTTCCCGATCCGGTCGGCCTTTATCGGTGTATTCAGACCTTCAAAATAGATCCCTTTTTCCTTATCAAACAGCTGGTCATTGATCGCCCGGCGAAGAACCGCGCGCTTCCTTGAAATGTCCCGTGCTTTTTCTGTTTCGGAGATCGCCTCGTAAATCTTTTCCGCGGCCCCCAGCGCTGCGAAATAGAACATGTTGAGACAGCTCTGCCCCAGCGCCTTGGGCGGATGATGCATGGAGATCCCGTCGATATAGATCCAGTCCACGAACATATAGTCCGGTGGATCCTCGATAAGCCCGTTCTCGCCCATATAGGTATCGAAACGGCGAAGCAGTAGTTCCAGTGCCTTCTGACATCGGACGAGCAGCGCCTGATCGCCGGTGATCATATAGACGTCATACAGCATCCGGACCCAGATCAGACTGTAGGTGGTGTGGAACATCCGGCCGTTTTCTCTCTCCAGAAGTTTGGCGGTCCGGATGACGTCAAACCTGGCCAGACGCATGTCCCCGAAGGAGAAAGGCGTCATCAGGCTTTCGATATAGTAATCGCCCGTACAGGCCAGCGGTTCACAGTGACGGGGACTGTCCAGATGATGGGTCTGCCGGCAAATCTTCAGAGTATGCCGACATGTTTCCAGCACCTTGGTTAGTTCTTCATCGCTGACGATAGTATGCGCCTCTTCCGTTACCGGATAATGGGTTTCAATGAACGAGATCCGGATCCTTGCCGGTCTTTCGGACCGGTTGTCCGCCTCCGCCTGAAGACTGCCCGCGCTGTGCAGATAAAAACCCCGATACGTCCCGCTTTCCGTCAGCACGGCTTCCTCACTTGTTCCCTTTTCATTCTGTTCCCGGCAGGTCACCCGCACATGAAGCTCTCCCGCATTTTCCGTGTCGATCCGGACAAAGCCGGCATAGATCCTGTTAAGATCCAACACCACGGATTTGGTTTCCCCGGGTCCCAGCTCGATCGTTCCTCCTTGCGGAATGATCGGCTGCTCGCTGCGCACAGGAATCGGCGCAGTCTCAGTTTTCCACCGGTTTTCGATCACCTGCGCGGGAACATAGATATCGGGTGGGATCCGCCCGTCAAATACGCGCGGCGCCAGATAGGCTCCGTTCTTTCTGACCAGCCAGCTTTCATCGGTGAATGCAGCCTGCTCTGTCCCGTCTTCCATCGTGAACAAAGCAGAAAGCATGAATCCGCCGTGTCCTTTCGAATACTCGCAGATCTGGACCGGGCCCATGCGTACCCTGGCAAAGAATACCAGACGATCCGTATCCGGTGACAGCTCCAGTTCGGATGCGTAGAAATTGTCCCTCGCGGTCTCATTGCCGATGAAGTCTCCGCCGACACTGGCCGGCCCCGTCGCGATGATCTTGCCGTTCAGAAAAAGCTGGACCGCCGTGTCCGCGCTGAAGCGGATCCGGGCGGAAACGACTTTCTGTGCGAAAACATACTCCCTGGAAAACTCCGCAACTACGTAGTTCCCCCCGGCTTTTTCGATCAGCGCGCTGTAAATAGTTGTCTGGCTGTCCGGATATCGATCTTCCGGCAGCCAGACCCACTGTTCTGTATGGTTTTGTTTCATTCTTCTTTCCCGAATTTAGCCAGATACGCTTCTTTCGTGATCTCCATTTCGATGACATTCCACGGTTCATGAGGGACGATCTCCACATCGGAAAAACCGACCTTCTGATAGCAGCGATGCCCTAATTCATTGTTATCGTAGACGCCGATCGTTACCTTATCCACGCCCAGGACCTCAAACGCGTACTTCAGTCCCAGCGAGAGCATCTTTGTGCCATAGCCTTTTCCCCGGATCGAATCATCAATAATGACCCACCCGAAACGAAGGATCCGGTTGTCTCCGTGGATATACCGCATAATGAAATGCCCGACGACGTGGTTCTCCTCATCAAAAGCCGTCCAGGGATAAAAGTTGTCCTCTTCCGCGCAGTCGCCGTTGTTCAGCCGGTACTTTTCATCGATCACTTCCGCGGATATGGGAAAATCTCCGAACAGTTTGCCTCCCCACTTCAGAAAAGCGTCTTCATCGCGGATCCATTCCGCGATCTTCTGCGCGTCACAGCCCTTGTAAGGTCTCAGTCTCAGCATAACTTTTATCCTTCCAGCATCTCTTTGATTTTGGCCGCCACGACCGGCGCCAGTTTGGCGTGATCCGCTTTTGAATAGTGCAGTCCGTCGACGGCATTGATCTCAAATCCCATCTCGCCGCAGTCGATGAACCCACAGCCGTTTCGCTCGGCGACCTGTCGGTAGTACCTGCCAAGTTCCAGGCTTTTGCTGTAGGCATGTGGACCGAACCGGGAAGCTGCCCGCAGAGAACCGATATCCGGATGCGTCTGTGCCGGCGCGATAAGAAGCACTTTCGGCGCGGGATAACCGTAGTAGGATACCTTGCATTCCTTTACCAGCTTTTCCATCCCGTACGCGATCATCGCAGCGCTCAGATTGAAGAACTCCTTCAGCTCGTTGCATCCCAGCTTGAGAATGACAAGATCCAGCGGCGCGTTCATATCCAGCGCGGGACGCAGTCCTTTCAAACCGCTGCGGTCTGGCGTATAGGGATCATCCCATACGACCGTTCGGCCGTTCAGCGCGTTGACGATGATATTGTAATCCGGTCCCAGGATCTTTCTGACCAGACCAGGCCAGTGCTCATCCTCTGTCATCCGCTGAAACGTATCCGCTTCCGGCACATACCGGGTGTAGTCATACCCCCAGGAATTGGAATCTCCGTAGATCAGTATATTCTTCACTTGCTTTTGATCTCCATCAGATTTTCTTCTTTTTCAAAGATGGCTTTACGCAGCTGTTCGTATTCCTCCGCTGTACATACCTGCCGGCACTTCGGTTCAAACGACATGGTGACTTCAAAGCATTCCTTCATCCGGTCGCAGGGATATTCCGCACATTCGGCACAGGTTTTGATACCTTTTTCTTCACAACATTTGACCACACGGTACCGGCACCAGTTCTCAGGTTTACATCCGGAACAGGAGATCTCTTCATTCGTTACCACATGATCTCTGTAACCGATCTTCATCCACAGCTCAGCGGTGCGGTGCAGTTCTTCCGCCGTCTTTTCATACGGCGGCGCGACATATCTCGGACAAACGGAACAGTCATTCCCGCAGGCTGCGATTATTTTACTCATCGAACGCTCTCCTTTTCATGTTATATGGTCATCGCAAGGAAAGAGCCGGACCCAGTAGCATAGAATGAATCATGTTTTTGTGCTCATCCATATCCATGATCCTGGTAATCGTTGTAATCTTTTTCCCTGCATCTTTACTGGAGGCTCCACAGTGATATATCTTCATATCCTTTGATCCCTCATCCAAGACAATATAACGGTCATGGCATTGGTGCTGAGACTGAAGAAACATGATATTCCTTTCAGGATTCTCTGTAAGAAAATCCTGAAATTCTGCCAAGGTAAGACGTGGTCTTGCGTTATTGTCACTGATAATAGTTATCTGTACTGATGACTTTGAATGTGCCAGATGATAAAGCGTCTTAGTGCCTATGTAATCATCGATTATGGTTATATTCCGCTTAGCTTTTCGATAGATTTTCTGATATGCCTCATCTGCCTTAAATGGTTCTCCATCGAGGATAAGAATTTCTTCATTGCCAGATCCTTGATCAAAAAGTTTCATAAAATCTGACAGATCGGCTTTCGCAACCATCTTATCCTTAATATCGCGGATATCTTCGACAATTGATTTTATTTCTCTGGAATGTTCCTCAACCGTATCTACCAAAGCAAAATAGTTTTTTTGCGCCAGTAATGGCTGATTCATCATCAAATAATCCTTCATTGACTTGAACAGACGTATTATGGCTCTACTCTGTCTTACTGCAAGATCCCCCTTGAGGACCGTCATCAACAAATAGATTCCTTGCTCTGTGAAGGCGTATGGCAAGTACCGGGAACCGCCCCAACTTGAGGTGAAATATTTGCACCTCAAGTCATCGAATTCATCTTTCGTTAAGCGGAACATGAAATCATCGCCCTCAAAGCGTTCTATGTTATTCCTGACCTGTCTGTTGAAATACTTTGTTTCGTATCCATAGATTTCTGCCAGATCACTGTCCAGCATAACTTGTTGACCTCGTACGATGAAAATCTTGCTTCTAAGTATCTTTTCATCAACGATTATAATCTCGCTATCATCGGCCATTTGCATATCTCCGCTATATGGTTCTATTTATCTTCGCTGCACAGTAGCCTGTGCGTCTGATCATAGAAAGGCGCAGGTCATAATCCGGCCATTTACATTTACAGCAGTTCCGGGTGATTCTTCATCCGATCCTGTTCTGTGATGGGACGCATGACTTTGCAGGGTACGCCCACAGCAACGGTATTTGCCGGAATGTCTCTGGTCACCACGCTGCCCGCTCCGATCACGGCTCCCTGGCCGATCGTCACACCGCCGCAGATCGTAACACCGGCGCCTATCCAGACGCCGTCTTCGATGACGACCGGTTTCGCGTAACAAGGATGATTGTAGTAGATCCCGTCCACTTCGAAACCGATCCGCTCTTCCGCGATCAGCGGATGGAACGGGGTGGTGATCGTCACGTTCGGACCGATATTGACGCGGTCACCGATTGTTACCGGCGCGTCATCCTGAACGGTAAAGTTGTAGTTCGCGAAGAAATTATTGCCAATGGTCGTATGGCATCCATAGTTAAAAAAGACCGGGCCCTGGATACGGGCGTTTTCTCCGATGCCGCCCAGCACATCTTCCAGCATGGCTCTTCTTTTCTCCGCCTCATCCTCATGCGTCATCCCATAATCCACACACATGTTGTGGGCTTTTCTTTTGATCGCGACAAGTTCCGGTGATACCGGGTCAAAAACCTTCCCGGCAAGGATCTTTTCTTCCTGCGTCATGTTGATTTTCTCCTTTATTTCAGTGGTCCGTAATCGATTTCTACGGGCATGCGTGTTTTGGCTGATTCCATGATCGCCAGGATGGCCAGCGAAGTCCTCGCGGCATCCTCCAGGCTGACGATGAACGGCTGATCCGCCGCCATCTGATCGACGAAGCTGCGGATGCTTTCGTAGGCAAAGCCCTTGACCCGGCCGTGGATCTGATTGCGTACGATGACGTCCGGCACAGTCACCGTGTTGTCGGAATAGAACTGGATCATGTTGTGGTTGCTGGCGTCGATGGCGATCATGCCCTTGTCGCCGGTCAGGTTGCACTTGATGTCGTTGACACACGGGTTCGCGTTGGGCGTGATCCAGCCGTTCTCCATCTGCGCGATCGCCCCGTGCTCGAACTCGATCGTGGTGAGGAACGTATCATCGGTGTCGACGCCCAGGCTGTCCAGTACACCGCGGTTCGAAACGGTGTAGACCCTGGTCGCCCGGTCCTGGAAGAGCCACTGCAGCGTATCGAAGCTGTGACTTCCGAGGAACCAGAGGATCGATGACTGCGCGGACCAGGAAAGCATGTCCGTCGCGACCCACTTGATATCGTTCAGACGGAAATACCCATTGCGAAGATTGCCCAGCTCGCCCAGATCGATCAGACGTTTCGCCTCCGCGAACGGCGGACTGAAGCGGTTATGCAGGTCTACCATGGCACGGACCTTGTTCTTCTCGACCGCTTCCATGATCCGGAAAACATCTTCCCTGGTGGTGGCCAGCGGCTTTTCGATCAGCATATGCTTGCCTGCATTCGCGCAGGCGACCGCGATATCGGCATGAAGGAAGTCAGGCGTGACGATCGAGACCGCCTCGAAATCGCCCCAGGCGAGAAGTTCATCCACGCTGCCGAAGACACGGCCAAGACCGTACTTTTCCGCCAGGGCCTTTGCCTTTTCTATATTCTTATCACAGATCGCGACAGGCTCCACATTCGGATGTTCGCGGTAGATGGCCGCGTGGGTATCGCCCCATACACCGGCACCGACGATAGCGATCTTAAAACTCTTCATAGCTCGTCTCCTTTCCCTGTTTGCCAGTTACCTGCATTATATCAAAGAGCGAGGTGGAATAGAACACGCAAAAGAGGATTTTACTGATTCAGCAGTTTCTGAACATTTTCCCTCTGCGCGAACAGCACACAGCCGCCCACATGTTCTTCACTGAGCAGTCCTTCATCTTTCAGCTTCCGGAAAAACGGTGAAGCGATCGCCTCACGAAGGGATGTTTCCCGAATGTTGACATCGGAATAGGGTGAGAACGGGCAGGGTTCGGCCCCGCCATGCGAGTTGATATGGAAGAATTCCCGTCCGGCCGCCATACATCCGCCCAGCGCCAGCTCATCTCCCGGGAAGGAAAGCAGGACTGTCTCCGGGTAGACCTCCCGAAGCCTTTCCATGGCCTCTGCCATGAAAGCCCGTTCCTTTTCTCCCGGTGCCAGATACTGCGCTTCATCCGTAACAGGAACAAATTCGATATAAATGATCAGCTTGCAGCCCTTATCCATCAAAGTCTGCAGAAAAGCCTCGGATGTGACTTCTTCAATGTTCTCTGTCGTGACCGTGATGGAAGCGCCGAAGATCAGGCCGTTTTCCTTGAATCGATCCATGTTGCGGATCAAAATATCGTAGATACCTTCTCCTCTGCGTTCGTCCGTGATCTCTTTCCCACCCTCGATACTGAGCACAGGGATCAGGTTGCGGTGCGCGTCCAGCAATTCGAAATACCTCTCGTTGATGAAGGTCCCGTTCGTGAAAATGGGAAAGAGGATGTTCTTTCTTTCACCGGCTTTTTCGATGACGTCCCGGCGCAGCATGGGTTCTCCGCCGGCCAGCATGATGAAACTGATACCCAGATCATCCGCTTCTTCGAAGATCTTTCCCCACTCGTCTGCGCTAAGCTGCTTGACCGGCGGAGCGTCGACGGTCGCTTCATTGCAGCGGGAATAGCAGCCCGCACAGTGCAGGTTGCAGCTGGAAGTGATCGACGCGATCAGAAAACCGGGGACATGCACGCCTTCCTTCTCCAGTTCCAGCCGTCTTTTGGATGCCTTCTTGCTCGCCAGAGCAAAAGAAGCCATAAAGACACTTTCCTTCGGGTTCCGGAACGTTGCCCGGATGATGTCCTCGACGATCTTTTCGACGCCGTGCTCAATATGTTTCTGCAGATCAAATGTTTCTTTCACGGGTTAACTCCCTTTATTGGTTGTTTTCTGACAGTTCCACTGCCGCGATCTCGCGTGTCGGCCAGAAGGCACACAGGTGAAGGCGTGTGATCTTTCCGACAAACGGATAGAAGGATCTCACCAATTCCGGTACAGCCCTGCAGATTGTTTCCGACTCATCGATCAAAATGGTCGCGTGCGGCGTCCACGGATGTTCCTTCGTATCCTTCTCGAAGGCGGCATGAAGCGAGATCAGGTTTTCGTCCTTTTCAGGGCCGCCAAACAGAACCTTCCCGCCGGGGAAGATACCGATATGGCTGATCAACACCGGAAAGGCCGCGAATTCAGCCGCGATCTCTTTCATCTTTTGAACCACGGCGTTTTCCTGATCCAGTGGAAACGTTGCCAGGCTGATATGGTAAGGAAGGCCCGGTGTCTGGGTGCCTTTGAAACCTGCCTCCTGTAACTTGCTGTACCATCCGGACATGATCTGCTGCGATTCGTCATCCAGATCTGCCATCAGCGTCAGAAATTGTTCTGCCATTCTTATACCTTTCTGTACTCATCCCGCAGCGCTGTCATTCGGGAGATGATATCCGAATTCCAGAATATCATCGAGGTCAGGTTTTTGCAAGGGAATTCCGAACACAGTCCGCAGAACTGTACATGATGGTCTCTTGTACAGACATGAACTTTACATCTGCCGGAATCTGCCCATTCCGGAACATGTCCGTCGGCTTCGATACAACCGGGGCATCGTCCGTCTTTCTTTTTCTCACACTCCACACAACTTTCACCACACGCGGTGATCGTCGTAAAATCTGTCATCATCCCACCTTCTTTTCTACATACCAGCGTTCACTCTCGAGATACAGGTTGGCTCTACGGCCACGGATCTCGACTTCGTAGCAGGTCCTTCCTGTCCATCCGCGGACAGTCCTTCCTTTGTCTACACGAACGATCCGGTCGATACGATACATTTTCCCGTCCAATGTTACACTGTGAGGACAAATCGTACCGTTGTCCATATAATCGGCGTTGACCGTGACATATTTTTTAACGCGATTCGTTTCCATCTGATAATCCTTCCTTCCAAAAAGAATTACTTTCTGTTATCTGTGAAACAATATATGGATCCCGTTGTCTTTGGCGAAAGCCATTTCGGCTTTTGCACCCCGGCTCTTTTCCCAGTTGGGCAGCATGTAGATCGCCGCGCAGTGGGAAAGAAGCGCAAAGTCGACCTTCATGAAATCCGCCCAGGACGCGTCGACAGGAAGCACCGTTCCCATCTTCGCCGGGTTGATCACCTGCCAGCCTTCGCCAATCAGTCTGACTTCCGCCTCCATGAAGTTTTTGAAATAGTTCTTCACTCCGGTGATCGGCCCGGAGATATAGATCCAGTCTTTATGAAGTTCTGACATTTCAATCCTATTCCTTCCAATAATAGATCGATGTGTTTATATCGCCATCAAGAATAGATAGCACGGTTGATCTTTTCTGTTCTTGTATATATATCCGTGTCTGTCTATTTCGAAACCAAGGCTGTTATGCAGAGCGATGCTGGCCGTATTATCCGTCCGGACCTGCTGAATGATGATCCTAAATCCCTTTTCTCTGGCCCGGCAGATCGCCAGCTTCACCGCCTCCTTGCCATATCCTTTCTGCCGGTACGGTTCGTAGATCGTCGGACCTATACTGACCGCGCTCTTCGAATGCTCATACAGGCTGATCTCACCGACGATCTCGTTTCCGCTGAGGACCGCGAACATCTCGAAATACCGGCCGTTATACTTCATCTCGTGCCACTCCTGCAGCATATCCAGCAGTTCTTTCTCTGTCATATCCGGATAGGCCTTCCGCAGGGCCGGAATATCTTCCGCAATAAAATGACGCAGACAGATCATGGCCTTTACCTCAGCTTATCGATCGAGGAAGCGATCTTCTTGATAATATGCGTGGCCACGCCCTGCAGGTAGAACTCATCCTCCTCGCCGACCGGGATATCTTCCAGACTGCTGTTCTCCGGGTGAAGAAAGACCCGGCCGTTTTTATCCTTTTTATAGCGCTTCAGCGTATTCTCGCCGTTCAGCAGGGCCACGATGATATCGCCGGGCTCCGCTTCCTGGATCTTTCTTACGACCACCAGGTCGCCTTCCTCGATCCCGGCTTCGATCATCGAATCGCCTTTCGCGGTCAGGATATAGTATTCTCCTTTTCCGAAGATCGCCTCCGGCAAGGTATAATATGCATCGATATCCTGTTCTTCAAATTCCGGCGTGCCGCAGCGGATCGAACCGACATGCGCCGCCAGCACAGGCTTGCTGTTTTTTTCGATGGCCGGTGTAATGATCGTCCTGCCCTTTTGGATCAGCATGCCTTTTTCCGTCATCTCCGCCAGATAACGCTGAACATTGCTCCGATGCAGGCCGATCTCATCCGCGATCACGGCCATTGAGGGCGATTTCTGATGGATCATATAGTATTCATCGACAAACCGAACGATCTTTTCCATCAATTCGGGGCTTTTATATCTCATGATACAGGCTCTCCTATTCTATCCGCGACATTTTGTATCGCTCTTTCTGTTTTGTATTATATGCGCAACGAAAACTCTTGTCAATGGGTCATTTTGTCGCGGATAGAGCAGCGGATACGCCGCTGATTTCTTTCTCTTGCAGGGTCTTCTTCTCTATGATATAATCTTTTATCAAAAAACCGCTACCTTTTGCGGTAGAAAAGGAGGAGCGGCTATGAGTGCAGTGAAAGATTTTCTGAAACGTAAAAACATAGAATTTTCCGTTAAACGGTACGGCATCGACGCCCTTGGCGCCATGGCACAGGGACTGTTCTGTTCCCTGCTCATCGGAACCATTATCAAGACACTCGGTCAGCAGCTGGGGATCCAGTTCCTGACCGACATCGGGACCTATGCCATGGCCATGAGCGGTCCTGCCATGGCTGTCGCCATCGGAAAAGCCCTGCAGGCTGATCCGCTGGTCCTCTTCTCTCTGGCAGCCGTCGGCTGGGCGGCCAACTCCGAAGGCGGTGCCGGCGGTCCGCTCGCCGTCCTGCTGATCGCGATCATCGCAGCGGAATTCGGCAAAGCCGTTTCCAAAGAGACGAAAGTCGATATCCTGGTGACGCCGGCCATGACCATCCTGATCGGCGTCGCGCTGGCGAAACTGATCGCTCCGCCCATCGGTACGGCCGCGAACGCGTTCGGTCTTCTGATCGACAATGCCACGAAACTCCAGCCGTTCTGGATGGGTATCGCTGTTTCCGTGCTGGTCGGTATCGCGCTGACCCTTCCCATCTCTTCTGCGGCTATCTGCGCGGTACTGCAGCTGACCGGTCTGGCCGGCGGCGCTGCTGTAGCCGGATGCTGCGCTCAGATGATCGGCTTTGCTGTCATTTCCTTTAAAGAGAACCGTTACGGCGGACTCGTTTCACAAGGTCTCGGCACCTCCATGCTGCAGATGCCGAACATCGTCAAGAACCCGAAGATCTGGATCCCGGCCACCCTGGCATCCGCCATCACCGGCCCCATCGCCACCTGCGTCTTCAAACTGCAGATGAACGGCGCTCCGATCAATTCGGGCATGGGTACCTGCGGGCTCTGCGGTCCCATCGGCGTCATCACCGGATGGCTGTCTCCCTCCGCGGAAGCGGTCTCCCGC
This sequence comes from Bacillota bacterium, assembly GCA_017620135.1. GTDB lineage: Bacteria > Bacillota > Clostridia > Lachnospirales > Bianqueaceae > RUG760. Next base: position 7,965 of record JAFZQZ010000073.1, on the reverse strand, counting down.
GGCGCGCAGGCACTGAGCCCGGTCGCCCTCGACTGGATCGGCCTTCTGCTCATTTGTCTGGTACTTCCCGCTGTCTTCTCCTTCCTTTTTGCCGCTATCTGCCGTAAGCTTGGATGGATCAAAGACGGCGATATGAAACTGTAGAAAGGATCCGTTCAAACCATGGAAAACAATCAAGCCCCGAACCCGGCCAAACTGTGGACTATCCCGTTCCTGATGGTCATTCTGCTCAATCTCTTCAACGGATGTGCCTCTCAGATGTCCTATCCGCTGGTCGCGAAATTCACTCTGTCTTTAGGAGCGGATCTGGGTACCGCCTCCACCACGGCCGGTCTGATGTCTCTCGCAGCTTTGTTTGTCTGTCCGTTTGCCGGACTGCTTTCCGACCGTTTCCCGCGCCGGAAGATCCTTCAGATCTCCTTTATCCTTTATTCTGTCAGTCTGATCCTGCATATGTTTGTCAAGACCGTACCTTTCCTGATGGCGCTGCGCCTTCTCACCGGTATCTTTTTCTCGGTCAACAGTGTCACGGTCATGGCGTTTTCCACTTCCTTTATCCCCAAAGAGCGACTGGGTGAAGGTCTCGGATATTCCTCACTCGCTATCATTCTTGCGCAGGCGATCGGCCCTGGTATCGGTCTGGCTCTGGCAGAGAAATACGGATTCGGTTCCAGCTTCCTTCTCGCCGGCGTGTGCGCGATCGTCAGTCTGATCATGATCACCCTGTTCCCAAAGGGAGACGAAACGGTTACACCAGCAGTGCAGGAGAAAAAACGGATCCGTCTGGAAAACCTGTTTGCTCCGGAAATGCTCGCCTTTATGCTGGTCACCGTTCTGTTCAGTTGGGGAAGCTCCTGGCTCGCTACGTATCTGGCCATCATCGGCGACGAAAGACAGATCGCCGGGATCGCCCTGTTCTTCACCGTCTACTCTCTTGCTATCGTCGTGCTGAGACCCTTTACCGGCCGGCTCTTTGACCGCAAGGGTGTATATGTGCTCCTGATCCCGGCACTTGCCTTTGCCGCGATCGGTATGTGCCTCATCGGGATCAGCATGACGCTTACCCTGATCCTCGTTGCGAGTATTTTCATGGCGATCGGTCAGGGCTGCGGTACTCCGTCCATTCAGGCCCACGCCCTGAACCGCCTTGGCAAGGAAAGAGCCGGCGTCGCTGTCAGCACGATCCAGATCGGCCAGAACCTCGGCAACGCTTTCGGCCCGATGCTGGGCGGTGTGCTGATCGTTCCGCTGGGATACAAGAATATGTTTATCTTTTTCGGACTTACGCTTTTAGTTCTCGGACTTCTGCTGACGCTGATCCAGTTTATTTCTGAAAAGCGAAAGAGCCAGAAAGCTTCTGCCTGATATAATTGCTTAAAAAACACCGATCTGTTGCAAGAATAGCAGCAGATCGGTGTTTCTTTTTTATAGTAGCAAAATTTCGATTATTTTGCCGGGTACCTTGCTAAGCCTCCGGCACTCTATAGCAAGGTCATGCCCTTTTTACTTGGCACCTTGCTACAGCACTAGCAAGATTGGTGCTTTTTTTGAGTAAACCTTGCTACCGATAAACTGTCCGGTAGCAAGAAAGTCCTAAAAAACAAACGGACCTTGCTACCACAATAGCAAGACTTCGGCTATTCTGCCGGGTACCTTGCTAAGTCTCCGGCGCTCTATAGCAAGGTCATGTCTTTCTTACCGGGGACCTTGCTACGGCACTAGCAAGATTGGTGTCTTTTTTGATCAAACCTTGCTACTGGCGGACTCAAGCGCTGTCCGATCGTTGGAAAGTCCCTTTCTAAACCATATCAGACCACGTCCAGCGGCACCGGACAGGTCGGCGCCGGGAAGCAGGCGTCCAGCGCGCGGAGCTCTTCCTCGGACAGGACGCATTCCAGCGCCCGCGCGTTCTCCCTCACATGTTTAACAGAGCCCGCTTTGGGGATCACGATGACATTTTCCTTCCGCAAAAGGAAGCCCAGCATCACCTGCGCGGGCGTCATGTCGTGACTTTGTGCGATCTTGGTAACGGTTTCGTTCGACATGATGCCCTGCCGCAGCAGACCCGCTTCCGCCAGCGGACAATAGGCCATCAAAGAGATGTCGTTTTTCTCCAGCCACGGCTGCAGGTCATATTCCACGCCGCGGGAACCCAGATGATAGAGCACCTGGTCGGTCAGACAGCGCTCTCCAAGACCGGTCTCCATCAGCTCTTTCATGTCATCCAGATCCAGGTTGGATACGCCCCAGCCTTTGATCTTTCCAGTGCGGACCATTCGTTCCATCTCCTCCGCTGTTTCCCGGAGCGGGATCCCTCCGCGCCAGTGAAGCAGATAAAGATCCAGGTAGCCGGTCCCCATACGGGCCAGCGAAGCGTCGAGACTCCTCTCCAGGTTCCTTCTTCCTGCGTTGTGAGGATATACCTTGGATACGATAAACAGCTTTTCTCTGGAGACATCCCGGATCGCTTCCCCGATGAGTTTCTCCGCTTTTCCTTCTCCGTACATCTCCGCAGTATCCAGCAATGTCATCCCCAGTTCGATCCCCAATTGCAGTGCTTCGATCTCAGCGCTGCGGCGTGATCTGTCCTCTCCCATATACCAGGTCCCCTGTCCAAGGCGCGGGATCTCGCGGCCATCCCTCAATGTATAAGTTCGTTTATGTCCCATTTGTTACTCCCTTGTTTCGATGTCCGAAGATTGCCCTTAAATGCCCGCTTTGATCATTTTCCCACGGATGATCTCCACACAGGGCTCAAAATCCGCCGGATCGTGGATCCCGTGCAGGATCAGCCCGCCATCATAGTGGATCTCCTTCAGAAGCTCAAAGAAAAGTTCATAGTTTACGATCCCTTTACCGGGCGAAGCGAAAGCCGGTTTCCCGTCGGTGAAGGCGGTTCTGCTGAGAGCAGAACCGCCTTCAGCGGTGCTTTCAGCGGATTTGCTCTCGGCGACATCTTTTCCGTGCGTGAGCACGATATCTTTTCCCAGAAGCTCGAAGGCATTACAGATCGTCCGATCCACGTTTTCTCTTCGGGCCATCCCGGCAGGGAAAAGATTCGCACAGTCCATAATGACCTTCAGACGAGGATCACCGACCGTATCCAGATACCGGCGGCAGCGCTCCGCGGTAAAGATCACGTTGCTCGCTTCTGTCTCCACGCCAAATATCAGACCATATTCCGAGGCATAGGGCATGATCTTCTCGGTGGTCCGGAGGAGTTCATCAAAGACCTCTTCCCTGGCCGTATCCGGAGAATAACGCCACATCCCCAAGGGACTTTTCGATCCGGTGCAGAGCGTTACGATAGGCGCATTCAGATAGGCAGCCGCCTCGCAGATCAGGCGAAAACGCCTGGTATATTCCGCAAGCCGGTCCGTATCGCTGTCGACCATGTTGAAGGTACCGTTGACCGCCGTGATCCGGATCCCCTGTTCTTTTGCCGCGGCCGCGATGTTCTGAAGTTCGTCCGCCCAGAATGCCGCAGGCATTTCTTCCCTGTGTGAAGTCAGAAAATCATACTGAACTTCCGTAAAGCCATAGGCCCTGGCTCTGGCAAAAACCTCCGATACATCCCGTCCGGAGATCTCCGGGCTGAAAAATCCAAGTTCCATCTGTTTTCCTTTCTTCACTGAACAGTTTTTCTTTTTTCTCTTAGTATACCATACTTCCCCTGAAAAGTGCTATAATACCATCAAGTAACTTTTCTCGGAGGAGAAACGGAAATGAAAGAAAAGACATCTACGCCGCTTGGCGGACGTGTATGGTTTTCCGCGGTCTTTTTCGGACTGATCGGACAGATCGCCTGGATCGTGGAAAACATGTATTTTGCTACTTTCGCGCAGGACATCTTCGCGAACTCCGGCAGAGCCGACATGTCCTACACCGTAACGACCCTGATGGTCATCCTGTCCGCCATCGCGGCCACCGTGACCACGATCTTCGCGGGCGGGCTCATCGACAAGACGGGCAAACGCAAACCGTTCATCGCCTGGGGCTATATCGTCTGGGGCTTCACGATCATGCTTTTCGCTCTGCTGCCCATGAAGGCGGAAGCGTCCAAGGTAGCGCTCATCGCCGTACTGCTGATCGTTTTCGACTGTCTCATGACCTTCGCCGGTTCCACTTCGAACGACGCGGCCTTCAACGCCTGGGTCGCCGATGTGACGGATAAAACGAACCGCGGGAAACTGAACGCCATCCTGGCGATCCTGCCGGTCATCGCTGTGGTCATCGTATTCGTAGGGCTGGGTGGTTTCTATAACTCCGCGAACGAGAGCAACGCGCTTTTCTTCATTATCCTGGGCATCATCCCGATCGTCGCCGGTATCCTGGCCCTCTTCACCCTGAAGGACGCGCCGGATATCCAGAAGGCGGAAGGACAGAACTACCTGAATGAGACCTTCTACGGGTTCCGGAAAGACGTGATCCGGCAGAACAAGATGATCTACGTCTGTCTGGCGGCGGCCTGCATTATCGGCATCGCCCAGCAGACCTTCTTCTCCTATCTCATCAATTTCCTGATCGTGACCCTCGGCCTGGGCGACAGCTTCGTGATCCCCATGGCGGTGATCATCGTGGGAGCCGCTGTCTTTACCGCGGTCATGGGCATCCTGTTCGACAAGTTCGGACGGAAACACTTCTACTATCCGCTGCTTATCATCATGATCCTCGGGATCCTTTCCTTCTGGGCGCTCCAATTCACGGACGGAGCGGTCAAGACGGTCGTCCTTTACCTCGGCGGCGTCCTGATGATGGGCGGCATCCTGTCCCTGACCGGCGCCTTCACCTCTTCCTTCCAGGATTATCTGCCGGAAGGCACGGAAGGCCGTTTCCAGGGTATCCGGATGTGCTTTATGGTGCTCATCCCCATGATCATCGGACCCATCATTTCACTGATGATCGGCCTTGATGCGATGGGCATGAACGGAGAGAACTTCGTGCCGCCTTACGCTATGTTCCTGGCGGCGGCCATCGTCGCGCTTCTTGCCGCGCTTCCCATCTGGCTGGTCCGGAAAGATTCGAAGTGAAGCTCCTGAGCGACTATCTGAAGGAAACCTTCGGCTGCAAAGTCTACAAGATCGCCCTCGACGGCGGCTTTACCTGTCCGGTCCGGGACGGGACGCTCGATACCCGCGGCTGCATTTTCTGTTCCGCCGGTGGGAGCGGCGAGTTCGCTTCTTCCCGGGATCTCTCTGTCACGGAGCAGATTGAAAGAGGCAAGCAGAAGGTCGCCGCGAAGATCACGGACGGCAAGTATATCGCCTACTTCCAGGCCTATACCGGCACCTACGCCCCGGTCGAAAAGCTGGAGAAACTCTTTACGGAAGCGATCTATCATCCGGACATCGCGGCGCTTTCTGTCGCTACGAGACCGGACTGCCTGCCGGAAGAGGTCCTGGATCTTCTTTCCCGCCTGAATCGGATCAAGCCTGTGTGGATCGAGCTCGGACTTCAGACGGTCCATGCAGAAACTGCCCGCTATATCCGAAGAGGTTATGACCTGCCCGTTTACGACCGGGCTGTCCGGGAACTAAGGCAAAGAGAGATCGAGGTCATCACGCACGTGATCCTTGGTCTGCCCGGAGAAACGAAGGAAGACATGCTGGAAACCGTCCGGTATGTCGTCAGCTCCGGTGCGACCGGCATCAAGCTGCAGCTTCTGCACATACTGAAGGGCACCGATCTGGCGAAGGAATACGAAGCCGGAAAGGTCAGGGTCCTTGGCGAAGATGAATATCTCGATATCCTGAAGGACTGCGTCCGGTTGATCCCGGACAGCGTGGTGATCCACCGGCTCACCGGCGACGGGGACAAGAAGCTGCTGATCGCGCCGCTCTGGAGCGCGGACAAAAAACATGTGTTAAACCGTATCAAAAAAGAAATCTTATAAAAAGGAGAAATGCCATGCCGAACTATGATCTACTGAGACAGAATCCGTTCTTCCTGGACGATGAGCATGTGGCCTGGGTCAAAGACACCCTGGAAAACATGACGAAGGAAGAAAAGATCGGCCACCTGTTCTGCTTTGCGAATTACGGGTGGGAAGAGGCGGAACTGGCCCGAGTGCTTGACCATTACAAGCTCGGCGCTATCATGGGCCGCGGAAACGATTTCGAGAAAGTCTGGAAATCGAACAAGTTTATCCAGGAACACGCGAAGATCCCGCTGCTGATCGCCGCGAACTTTGAAGCCGGCGGCGACGGGATCATCAAAAAAGCACTGAAGACCTATGAGGACGGAACGCCCTACAAATATCCTCAGTGCGAAGGTACGAACGTCGGTCCCAACCTGATGATCGGCGCGACGGACGATCCGAAGTACGCGGCGATGCAGGGTTATGTCTGCGCGAAGGAAGGTCTGGCGGTCGGCGCGAACTGGGCATTCGCCCCGGTCATCGATATCGACAAGAACTGGCGCAACCCCATCATGGCGACGAGGCTTTACTCCTCCAAGGACAAGCTCGTAGCGGACTGCGGCCGTGCCTATACCATCGCGGCGCAGAAGGAAGGTATGGCGGTTTCCATCAAACATTTCCCCGGTGACGGCGTGGACGAGAGAGACCAGCATCTGGTCATCTCCATCAATGACCTTTCCTGCGAGGAGTGGGACGCCACCTACGGCGCGGCCTACAAGGCTTCCATCGACGCCGGCGCGCTCTCCGTCATGGTAGGTCATATCATGCAGCCGGCGTATTCCAGAAAGCTGATCCCGGGCATCGCGGATAAGGATATCATGCCGGCCACCCTGGCGCCCGAACTGCTGAACGGACTGCTCAGAGGCAAGCTAGGCTTCAACGGTGTTCTCGTCACCGACGCTTCCACCATGAACGGCTTCTGCTCCGCCATGGACCGGAAGGATGCCGTTCCCGGCTGTATCGCCGCGGGCTGCGACATCTTCCTCTTCACGCAGAATGTGGACGAGGATTATGAATTCATGTGCGAAGGCGTCGAAAACGGCACCATCACCCCCGAGCGTCTGGACGAAGCGGTCATGCGTACCCTGGGTATGAAAGCCGCGCTGAAGCTGCCGGATAAGAAGGCGGCCGGAACACTCATCCCGCCCATCGAAGAAGCGGCAAAGATCGTCGGATGCAAGGAATTCAGAGACATCGAGAAGGAAGTGGCTGATCGTTCCGTTACCCTGGTCAAGAACAACGAGAACCTTCTTCCCATCGACCGCTCGAAGATCAAACGGATCTACCTCTACCCCATCGCGGCCGGACGCGACTTCGGTTCCACCGACGCGGAGCTCGGCGGCTATATGAAGCAAAAACTCGAGGCGGAAGGCTTTGAAGTCGAGCTCTTCAAGGTACCCGAGGGAAGAGAAGGCGCGCAGAGAAGAGCCGAAGACATGAAAGCCAGCTACGATCTGCTGCTGTATGTCGTGAACCTGGCCACCTACTCCAACCAGACCGTCGTGCGTATCACCTGGTCGCAGCCGATGGGCTTTAACTGCCCGAACTATATTAAGTCGATCCCGACCGCCTTTATCTCCTTCGCCAATCCCTATCATCTGGTCGACGTTCCCCGTATCCCCACTTTCATCAATGCCTACAAGTTCAAAGAGGCTACCGTGGACGCGGTCATCGACAAGATGCTGGGAAGAAGCCCGTTCAAGGGCGTCAATCCGGTCGATCCCTTCTGCGGCAAGTGGGATACCAGACTGTGATCTGAAGCTGTTATTTCAGATAGAGTAACAAACCTCACACATTTATTGGATAGCATCCAAAAAACCGCTGAGTGACATGGCTATAATAGGCCATGCTCAGCGGTTTTTTCATTATTGTTTAGCTCATTCTTTACACATCTTCAGAAACTCTTCTGTTAGAGCCGGGAAATTTGAACCACTTAAAGACAAGCGAATTTAACCAATTATAGACATTTTATTATAGCCATTGCACCAGTCTTTGGTTAAAAAGAATTGTTACTTTGATGTGACAGTGCCTGTTTCAACAGCAAGAGT
>JAFZQZ010000072.1 GCA_017620135.1 Bacillota bacterium | reverse complement strand
TCAGGGCCGCGCGAACCTTGGCCATGTATTTGTCTCTCGGCAGGATCGTAGTGCTTTCTTCCATGTCCGCGGAATCTTCGAGCTGGATCGCCGCGGCGCCGGCAGCGGCCAGACGTTTCGCGCTGCGGTAGACCGCCAGCGGACCGCCAAAGCCGTCTTCGATATCCGCGATCAGCGGGATCGCGCTGGTCGAACTCACACGGCTGACGACCCATTCCAGGTCGGTCAGATTCGTAAATCCGTAATCGATCACACCGTTCATGGAAATCGAAACTTCCCCACCGGAGAGCAGGCTCACCGGGAAACCACACATCTGTACGGCATGCTGCGAAGCGCAGTCATACACGCAGGGTACCAGGAAGCATCCTTTCTGCTCCGCGAGGACCTGCTTCAAGGTTTTCTTGCTGGACATAGAGTTTTCCTCCTCGTATTTTTTACTTTATTTCACCGGACTGTTTCAGCAAAGCGGCTTTGACTTTCTGAATGATCTCTTCCTTCTCATCATCTTGATAAGAATACATCATCGCGTTGGAGAGTACAAAACGCCCTATCCGGAAAAGGAACGGCAGCATTTCTGCCGGAATGCTTTTTTTCTTATTCTTATCATTATCCGGCTGAAACGCTTCCAGCATACCCAGCACCTGTCGGACTGTTTCGTCGATAGTCGGTTCCAGCGCGCTTAATGGCGTATATTGAATATCATAGTCTTTCAGTACTTTCTGATATTCTTTGACACGTCTCAAAAAATCATCATAGTCTTTCCGCTCTTCCGTCCAGGCATTCTCCGAGAGAGCCAGAAGACGCGGGAAGATCCGTTCCTGCAGGATCCGTACGGACTTCACGCCTTCCGTCCAGAGTGCCGCTTCAACACCAAGCACCTGCTCTTTTGGAACATTGTAATCCTTCGCGACATTCGGTTCATATTCATATGTGGAGCGGAATTTGACCAGCGCATAGGGATAGTCGAAATAGAAGGCCGGGTTACTGGAAAAGATAAAGGGATAGCCTTTCGGCATTTCTTTCATGACATAAGGCTGGTCCTCGGGGCGGATCAATTCTTCCGACCAGAACTGCACCACGGCTTTGTCCGCAGGCAGTGTCCCGGATTTCAGGATCTCATTCCAGCCGATCGCGGTCTTCCCCAAAGATGCCAGATGATCGATCAGCTGCTTCGTAAAGTAAGCCTGAAGCCCTTCTTCATCACCCAGATCCTTTTCCTGTATCATCTTCTGGCATTTCGGGCAGGCTTTCCATGCCTCCTTGGGCACTTCATCACCTCCCAGATGAAAATACTTCCCGGGGAATAATCCGCAGACTTCGTCCAGCAGTTCATACAGGAATTCATAGACCTTCGGCTCTCCCGCGCAAAGGATGCGGCGTTCATCCGTAAATTCATAACTCAGCTTTACTTCTTTTTCATTGCAGCTAAGTTCCGGATATGCGGCAACGATCGCCGTCGTATGTCCGGGCAGATCGATCTCCGGGATCACATCTATCGCACGATCTGCCGCGAACGCAATGATCTCGCGGATCTCGTCCTGCGTATAGAATCCTCTGGTCGATCCGTCAGTGGACTGGCCCTTCGCTAAAACGGAACCGATTTCATTCAGTTCGGGAAATCTCCTGCTTTCTACCCGAAAACCCTGATCATCCGACAGATGCCAGTGAAATTTGTTCAGCTTCAGGAGAGCCATCTGTTCCAGCAGCCGTTCGATCTCGGTCACCCCGGTAAAATGCCGGGAAACGTCCAGCATAAATCCTCTGTGCGAAAAACGCGGATGATCCTCGATCTCCATATAGGGGATCTTGCTATCCAGTTCCAGCAGTCCGCCTCTGTTCTCGCGAAGCAGGCTTTCCAGGGTGATCAGTCCGTAGAACTGTCCGGCCTGAGTGGAAGACGTCAGTTCGATACCGGAAGAACTGATGACCAGTCGATATCCCTCTTCCGGGAGGTCCGGATCTGTATTCAGAAACAGCATCCCTTCCGAAGCCGGCAGCAAGCCGAAACGCATGGCATATATTTCATTTCGCAGCTCACCGCTGTAGCTGAGCGGCTCATGAACAGTCAGTCTGCCCTTATGAGGAACCATCCTCCCGTTGATTTTCGGAATAAGATTCATGAAAGCCTCCTATGATTGTTTAGATAACTGTATCATATTTATCTGGTGTGTTACAAGCCGAAATTTCCTTTCACGTATTCTCCCGGAAACTGGTGATAATCAACTTACATATGAAGCAATTATCTCTTTTTCCTTTCGATCCTTTGCCCGGATGGTTGCTTTTTGGGAGATAATCATATCCGAATTCAGATCATTATCTCCAAAAATCCGATGATCGACGAGAAGCCAGGGAGATATTTGTTACACTATATTATAAGATATCTCCTATTTTAAAGGCCAAAGAGATAATGGTTCCAGTTTCAGGATCATTATCACCACGCAGGAAACTGCACCTCAAACACATAACAAGGAAATCCTTCTCGGATCAAGGCCCTTTTCCGAAAGGAAGCATGAACGGAAAAAGGAGCCATAGCAAACTTGCCACAGCTCCATAAAACTAATCGTCATCCTTATCCAGCGAGAAGCCGCGGCCGCTCACTTCGGTAACACGATTGATAATGATAAAAGCCTTTGGATCGATCGATTTGATCATTTTCTCTACACGAGGGAATTCCCGGTTTGAAATGACAGACAGGACCAGCTGCTTTTTTTCGCGCAGGTAGCCGCCTTCCGCGTCCAGAAGCGTTACACCGCGGTCCAGATCCTCCATGATCCTCTCTCTGATCTCCTCCGTGTGATTGCTCGAAATGATCAGCTGTGTGCGGGAATTTCCCGCAATGAGCAGTTTATCCAGCACCAGCGTATAAAGCAAGATGACCAGTGCACCGTAGATCATATCTTCCGGCGTACAGTACAGGATCTGACAGGCGAGCACGATGATCCCCAGAAGATTCATCACGCCCGAGACAGATGTACGGAAAAGCCTGTTTAAAACAAGTGGCGGGATATCCATGCCGCCGGTCGAGGAACCGGCGCGGATAACGATGCCCAGCGCCAGACCCATGCCAAGCGCGGCGCACAGCGCCATCAGGATCCGGTTGTCCGAGATGACATAATCGCCGAAGATCCGTTCGCAGATCTCCAGCATCAGCGGGTAAGCGAACGTACTGACGATCGTGGACAGGGCGAATTTCACGCCGAGCACGATCCAGCCAAGGATCAGCATGGCGATGTTGAAAAAAAGAACAAACAGCGAGATGCTCATTCCGGTATAATGGTTCACGATCAGTGCCAGACCGGTCGCGCCGTCTGTCGGAAGGTCCGCGGGGATCAGAAACAGTTTGATCGACAGAGCGAGGACCGCGTTGCCGATTAAAACATAAAAAAGCGTTTTCGCATAGTCCAGGATCTTTCCCCGGACTTTTTCTTTTTTCGTCATGATTTATTCTACGGTCACGTGTTCGAAAAGGAAATCCTGTACTTTCTGGAACAGAACCGCCTGTTTGATATATGGCAGTCCATATTCTTCTTCATACATACTGTAATCCGGGCTGCCGGTCACATCTTCGAAATAAGCGCGGATATCATCCTCGGTCACCATAATGCCGGCATCCTCGGCGATCGCCTGCAGGAGCAGTGTCGCATTGGCATCCTCCATGATCTGTTCCGTATATGACTGAACAAGGGTCTCTGCGGACATAAAGCCGACATACTGCTGAACGAACGTATCTACATCCATTCCGTACATGTTTGCATAATAAGCGTAATAATCAAGCATCATATTGCCCATATAGCTGATCAGCGAACCTGGCGCTGCCTTAAAATTGCTGTTCTCGCTGATATACTGATTGATATATGTACGGATCTTGTCTTCTTCTATCTGCGAAACGATATATTCTTTCAGTTCCTCTGCGCTTCCAAGCTCCAGCTCTTCCTCCTGCAGATGCTCCAGGACAAATTCATCGGTCAGCTCGGGGGTGATCGTTACTTCGATATAGTTGATCATGATACTGAAAACAGCGTCTTTTCCGGCAAGATCCGTATTGCCGTAATCCTCCGGGAAAGTTACGTTGATATCGAACTGTTCACCGGGCATATGACCGATCAGCTGATCCAGAAAACCGGGAATATAATTCGTCACACCGATCGTGACCGTCGTACCCATTCCCATCGTATTTCCGCCGTCGAAGGCCACGCCGTCGAGATAGCCGACATAATCGATATTGACGGTGTCTCCGTCCTCAACGGCCCGATCCATCACCGGCGCGGTGGTCTGATACGCACCCAGGATTTCATCTATCTCCGCCTGGATCTCTTCCTCAGTCGCGGCAATTTCCTCTTTAGGGATCCGGATATTCAGATAGTCGCACAGCTCCACATAATTCAAGGCTGTGATCCCCTTGAAAAAGCCATTTTCATCGAGCCCGCTGCTGTAGTCGAAAGGCTCATATACCCAGGGTTCGCTTTCCTCAGCCGGCTCGGAAGTCTCTACTTCTGACGTTTCTGCTGTCTGAGTGGAAGCTTCCGCCTGCGCAGAAGCCTCCTGCTGCGCAGCGGCGCTTTCCGCGGCTGTTTCTCCGTTTTCCGGTCTGGGCTCCGGCTCGACACATCCGGCCAGCAGACCCATGGTCAGTACCATGACTAAAACTAAACTGATTATTTTTTTCAAAAATTCTTCCTCCATCGTGGTATAACAGAACTATTTTACCCTTTTACCGGCAAAAAATCAATTATATGAAGAGTTTTTTGTGCAGACTTCGCCTGAGCTTTTTATTCGCCGCCACAATGATCATCATGACGCCTATAATGACCAGTGCGGTCAGCGGATAGATGCTCCACCAGATCATTGGGATGCCGAACGTCACCTTGATCAGGAATTCCAGCAGAACCAGCAGACCGCCGAGGATGATCACGGCGCCGCCGAAGATGTACAGGAGCCGGTGAGGATAGGCACCGACCGTATAACGACACAGGACGATGATGGCTTCGACCAGCAGGATCAGCGCGCCTCCTACCGGAAAGGCAAAGGAAAGAAACCATCCGCCGTGCGTTTTCAGACTGATATATAAAGCGGTAAGCAAAAGAGCTGTTAAAGCAACGGGAACGAAAATGACCGGGTTCTTCCGTTTAAACCATAAGGGCAGGCAAACGGCAATATATAACGACGCCAGACCGCAGCAGACAAAACCGCTCCAGACGATACCGTGATTCATGTTTAAGTCGATCATCAGGCAAAGCACGATCGGCAGAAAGAATACGAATCCCAGGATGAACTGGACAGCTCCGGGGCTGAAAGTCTCCTCTCCCTCGGAAAAGCGCGGATACAGGGCCGGCTCGGGAGTCTCGACGATGTCCGGATGATACATCTTGATACCGCAGAGCGGACAGACTTTTGTGCCCTTTTGCAGTTCGACGCCACAATTGATACAGTACACAGGCTACCTCCTTTCCGATGTGTTTCGATCGTTGCTCTCGATTTTGACGTGGAAACCTTCGCGGACCAGTCTGCGGAAGAATTTCTGTTCCAGCTCGGCTTCTACACTGTTGCGTACGATCTCGACATAGCTTTTTCCGTCCCAGCTGGTCAGACTGACGTTATAAGGCGCCTGGGACTGTGACCCGAGAATGAATTCCACCCGGCGGATATGACGCGCGGCCGCCGAAGGAAACCGCACCTGGCCAAGGTTCGAAAGGCAGGTGGTCGAAACCGTCTCCCCCACCGTATCGAAGACGATGCGCATGATCAGTGTTTTGAGTGGGAGCGGAACGATTTTCAGGATGGGATTCTTCTCACTGTTGACATTCGGCGTGAAGATCGCCCGCAGATTTTTCGCGGTGATATTCAGCTGCATCTGATGATGGACGATCCCAAACAGCTCTTCCAGACTGTAATCGCCCATACGTGGATCCACCCCGATATTGACGACGGCCACGAAGTTTCTCATCGTACATCCGCCGTAGATCTGGCGCAGGTTGACCGGGATCTGGACTTTGACCGGCCTCAGTCTCCGGTGTTTTCTGATCTCACGCAGCGTCAGTCCTTTCGGGGAATCATCTTCGGAAGGATCGATGTGAAGGCGTTCATACTGGATGTCCAGCAGACATCTAAGAAGGATAGCCGTGAGATAACCTGTGACGGTGATCCCCTTTTCTTTCGCTTTCGTCCGCAGTGTGGCCGCGTCGAGGATACCGCAGGTCTGGTGGAGGAAACGGTCTTTTTCCGTTTCGCCGGTCAGATGGAACACATGGAGATCATCCCGCGGCGCGGCGACCGGGCCGGCGTGTTCCTGGAAACTGTCGATCAGTTCTTCCTCCGGGACCGGCTCATCCAGATCCTTCAGATCCTCCTCCAATGGTACAGTCTCCCCGTATTTCATTCGTATATATTCAGCTGCCAGATTTTTCGTAAAGATCATGCCGCCGGTCCCGTCCGTGACAGAATGGAAAAACTCGACGGCCATCCGGTCCCGATAATAGAGCACGCGGATCGCGCAGCGCCGGATATCCTTCCATTTCATCCCGACAAGCGGCTGGTAACTGTCTTCATGCACAGTCGGCGGGTCGGTCTCTTCCAGGTAGAACCAGAAAAAGCTCCGCCGAAGTCTGGCACAGATCCCGGGAAATCTTGCCGCGACCCGGTCCAGCGCGTTCTGAAGGATATCCGGATCGATCGGATCTTCCATCGTGACCGAGATCCGGAATGCGTTACTCCAGGTTTTTCGAAGGGAAGCCGGAAAGATCAGGCCGGCATTATCCAGCCGCATCCAGCGCGGCGCTTTGCGTTCTTCGCTCATCTTCTGGCTCCTCCTTTCATCTAATATATCATATTAGTTCATGTTATTATACCTCATTTTGTTTCTTTCGTCTACCCCCTTGACAGACAAGGATGATGTGATTATAATATAGTCATCATATGAACAATCGTTCATATGTTCAACGAAGGGAGATTCAGTTATGAAAAAAACATACAAGATCGAAGTCGACTGCGCGAACTGCGCCGCCAAGATGGAACAGGCCGCCAAAGCGACGGAAGGCGTCAAGGATGCCGTGGTCAACTTCATGACTTTAAAAATGAATGTCGAATTTGAAGAAGGCGCTGATCCGAAAGCTGTCATGAAGCAGGTCCTGAAGAACTGCAAGAAAGTCGAAGACGATTGCGAGATCTTTCTATGACATCCAAACAGAAAAAAATGCTGCTGCGGATCATTCTCGCAGCAGTCTTCATGTTGATATTCGTTCTGATCCCCTTTGACAAGCTGCTGCCCGCCCCCTGGGACGGACGTGTTCGCTTTGCCGTCTTTCTGATCCCGTATTTTATCGTCGGCTATGACATTCTCCGAAAAGCGATCAAAAGCGTGATCAACCGGCAGGCCTTTGATGAGTGCTTCCTGATGGCTGTCGCCACCGTTGGCGCGATCGCGCTTGGCGAATATGTCGAAGGCGTGGCCGTTATGCTGTTTTATCAGATCGGTGAACTTTTCCAGGGCGTGGCCGTAGGTAAGAGCCGCCGCAGCATCAGCGATCTGATGGATATCCGTCCGGACTACGCGAACATCGAACAGGACGGCGCGCTCGTACAGGTCGATCCCGATGAAATCGAGATCGGCACGGTCATCGTCGTCCAACCCGGCGAAAAGATCCCGATCGACGGTGTGATCACGGAAGGCCACTCTTCTCTGGACACCTCCGCCCTGACCGGCGAAAGCCTGCCCCGTTCCGTACGGGAAGGCTCCGAGGTCATTTCCGGATGCATCAACCAGACCGGCCTTCTGCATATTCGTACGACCTGCGAATTTGGCGAATCCACCGCTTCGAAGATCCTGGATCTGGTCGAAAACTCCGGGATGAAAAAGTCCAAAAGCGAAAACTTTATCACGAAATTTGCACGTATCTATACGCCGGCTGTCTGTTACAGCGCCCTGGCGCTGGCTGTTCTGCCACCGCTCGTCCGGCTATTGATTGGTATGACGCCTGCCTGGAACACCTGGATCTTCCGCGCGCTGACATTCCTGGTCATCAGCTGCCCCTGCGCGCTGGTCATTTCGATCCCTCTCAGCTTCTTCGCGGGGATCGGCGGCGCCAGCCGTCAGGGTATCCTGGTCAAGGGATCCTCCTATCTCGAAACCCTCTCCAAGACGAAGATCGTCGTCTTTGACAAGACAGGTACCATGACCCGTGGTACCTTCGAAGTCACCGGGATCGATCCGGCGGAGGACAACGATTTTCTTCGTGCGCTGGAGGCAGAAGCGGATTCACAGACCGGCCGTTCTCTGGAAGCCCGTCTTCTGGAGTATGCGGCACTGGCTGAATGCCACTCCACACATCCGATCAGCCGCAGCCTTCAGGAAGCATATATCAAAGACCTCGTGAACGGCAGAGAGACAACTGAAGGCCAGATTGCAGACCATACGGCCATCGATCATACCCGTGTTTCGGACGTCGAAGAGATCTCCGGTCATGGCGTGTCGGCTGTGGTCGATTCCGTGCCGGTACTTGTCGGAAACACCAAGCTGCTGAAGCTTCATTCCGTCGATATCCCTGAGACCGCCACTCGTCCTGCCGCGACCATCGTCCATGTCGCGGTGGGTGGATCCTATGCCGGCACCATCACGATCTCGGATGTTGTGAAGCCTACTGCCGCCAAAGCGATCCAGTCCCTTCACGAGATGGGGATCCGCGACACGGTCATGCTGACCGGTGACAGCCGGGAAGCGGCGGAAGCTGTCGCTGCCGAGATCGGCGCTTCCGATGTCCGCAGCGAACTGCTGCCCCAGGACAAGGTGGTCGCCGTGGAAGAGCTCCTCGCGAAAAAGCGGCCTGCGGACACCCTGGTCTTCGTCGGCGATGGCATCAACGATGCCCCGGTCCTTGCCAGAGCTGATATCGGTGTCGCTATGGGCGCGCTCGGATCCGACGCGGCCATCGAAGCCGCCGACGTCGTGCTGATGGATGACGATCCTTTAAAGATCTCAAAAGCGATCCGCCTGTCCAAGAAATGCCTGCGGATCGTCTATGAAAACATTTATTTTGCGATCGGTGTGAAGCTGCTTTGCCTGCTGCTCGGCGCGCTCGGCATCGCAAACATGTGGCTCGCGATCTTCGCGGATGTCGGCGTGATGGTGATCGCCGTTCTGAACGCGATCCGCGCGCTGAAAGCCTGAGTCCGTACACGTTGAAAGGAAATCAATGAAATGAAACTGGATTTTTCGCCCGTTGAATGCTGTGATTCTGTCGAGATCCACGAGTCTCTGCTCAAGATCGTCGATGAAAAGATGCCGCCGGAGGACGAGCTCTACGATCTGGCCGAGCTCTTTAAAATCTTCGGCGACTCGACCCGTATCCGTATCCTTTTCGTCCTCTTCGAGGCTGAAGTGTGTGTCTGCGACCTGGCCCGCGCGCTGAATATGACCCAGTCCGCGATCTCCCACCAGCTGCGCATTCTGAAGCAGAGCCAGCTGGTCAAATCCCGCCGTGAAGGCAAATCCGTTTTCTACTCTCTGGCCGACGATCACGTCCGCACGATCATCTCCCAGGGTCTGGAACACGTGGAAGAATAGAGATTTGGACTTATTTCAGCTATTTCACATAAACGCCCCGAGGCTTTGGGGCGTTTTCAGAACATGTCGGACTTTCGCCCCAAGGCGTTGGGGCGTTTAGTGCATTTTATAGCTTCGCCGCCCAGTACATTTTTGCATTATTGGGCGGCGCATCTATTTTACAAGCTATCTTTTCCAATCCATGGGCGAGAAGAGCCATATGATTGCTATCTTATCCAGAAAAACCGGTCTGCATGAACTTCGTTTGGGCGAGGAATCATTTTAAAGAGCTATCTTCTCTAATCCTTGGATAAGATAGCTCGTCCGGTTGATATCTATTCCAAAAAACACAGACAGTTTTGGGCGGCGAGCCTGGTAAAAGGCTTATCTTGCCCAAACAGCGAAAAAAGACCACTAATGGACTCTATAGAAAGCGTATACCTCCCAGTGCACATAGAAAAACAGGCGACAGGAATTGATCCTGCCGCCTGTTTTAAGTTAGCGTAAAGCCTTATGCCATTGCCTGCTGGACCGCAACCGCGACCGCGACGGTCATACCGACCATCGGGTTGTTGCCGGCGCCCAGGAAGCCCATCATCTCGACGTGCGCGGGAACGGAGGAGGAACCTGCGAACTGCGCGTCGGAATGCATACGGCCGAGGGTATCGGTCATACCGTAGGAAGCGGGACCCGCTGCCATGTTGTCGGGATGAAGGGTACGGCCGGTGCCGCCGCCGGAAGCTACGGAGAAGTATTTCTTGCCGGCCTCCCAGCGCTCTTTCTTGTAGGTACCAGCGACCGGATGCTGGAAACGGGTCGGGTTGGTGGAGTTACCGGTAATGGAAACATCCGCGCCTTCATGCCACATGATGGCCACGCCTTCACGAACGTCATCCGCGCCGTAGCAGTTGACTTTCGCGCGGTCACCATCGGAGTAGGCGGTCTTGCTGACGATCGTCAGTGCGTGATCTTCCTTAACATCGGCAGACAGATAGTCATATTTGGTCTGAACATAGGTGAAACCGTTGATGCGGCTGATGATCATTGCGGCGTCTTTGCCGAGACCGTTCAGGATAACGCGCAGCGGTTTGGTACGAACTTTGTTCGCGTTCAGCGCGATTTTGATAGCGCCTTCGGCGGCGGCAAAGGACTCGTGGCCGGCCAGGAATGCGAAACATTCGGTCTCTTCATCAAGCAGCATCGCGCCGAGGTTGCCATGGCCGATACCGACCTGACGCTGGTCAGCGACAGAACCGGGGATGCAGAATGCCTGCAGGCCGACGCCGATCCATCTGGCGGCTTCAGCCGCGCTCTTGGCGCCTTCTTTCATAGCGATCGCGGCACCAAGTTCATATGCCCATTTAACGTTCTCAAAGCAGATCGGCTGGGTGCTTTCTACGATGCTGTAGGCATCCACGCCTTTGCCGTTGGTGTAAGCTTTGACTTCTTCGAAGTCTTTGAATCCGTACTTGTCAAGGACGGGCTGCAGCTGAGGCATACGTCCTTCATAGTTTTCAAATAATGCCATTTGCTTCCCCTCCTCTTATTCTTTACGCGGATCGATCCATTTGACTGCGCCGTCTTCCGCTTTGAAGCGGCCGTAAGTACCAAGGTTCTTGTCGTAAGCTTCCTGTGCGGGGACACCCTTCTTGATGTCATCCATCATCTTGCCAAGGCTCAGGAACTGATAACCGCAGACCTGATCATCTTTGTCAAGAGCCATCTTGACGACATAGCCTTCGGTCATTTCCAGATAACGGGTGCCTTTGGCGCGGGTACCGTACATGGTACCGACCATGGAACGAAGTCCTTTTCCGAGGTCTTCCAGACCTGCGCCGATACGAAGACCATCCTC